>JAODBH010000163.1 GCA_025463865.1 Actinomycetes bacterium
CGGCGGACGTGAGGCCGACGGCCAGCCGTTCGTACGTGGGCCGGGCGGTGACGAAGGCGAGGGCGATGGCCAGCGGGAACGCCGCCAGCGTGTAGCGCTCGAACGAGTCGAGGTTGTGGGCGGTGAGACCGAGGACCACGGTAACGGCCGCGAACGCCGAGTACGACGCGGGGAGCCGACGGATCGCCACCACGACGAGGAACAGGAAGACCACGGCCCACACGACGTGCAGCCCCGACCCGAAGCGCTGGCCGCCGAAGAGGTCGCCGGCGGCGTCCCACAGCCGGGTGAAGGGATCCTGCGTGCCTCCGCGCAGGTTCTTCCGGTTCTGGAGCGAGAGCGGGAGCAGCCAGTCGCCCGAGTAGTTGCCGGCCCACGCGAGGAACGTCAGCAGCCCGGCCGGCGGGCCCACGACCGCCGCCGCCATGGAGACCCGCTCGCGTGTGCTGCCCCTACGCCAGCCGCGAGCCGCCTCGATGGCGGCCGGCACGACGAGGAGGACGCCCGTTGGCCGCGTGAGGCCTGCCAGGTAGCCGACGACCGCTCCCGGGAGCCAGCGGCGGGAGCGGTAGGCCAGGAACGCCGCCGCGGTGAGCAGCAGCAACAGTGCCTCCGCGTAACCGACCACGAGGACCATCGCGCTGGGCACGACCGCGGCGAACCACGCGGCCCGACCGGCGGCTCCGTCGGCGTCGAGGTCCTTGCGGGTCAGCCGGTGCACCAGGACGATGAAGCCGAACGCGCACACGTTGCTGATGACGAGCAACGCCGCGCCGTCCCGCCCTCCGGCGAGCCAGCCGAGTGCCCGGCCTGCGAGCGGGTACAGCGGGAAGAACCGCAGGCCGTCGTGCTGCACCCCGTGGTAGCCGCGCGTGGCGAGATCGCGGTAGTAGTTCGCGTCGTAGAGCCAGATGCTCGGCCGCGGGGGTCGGGCCTTGAAGTGATCGAACGCCTCGCGCGCGATCTCCAAGCCGCCCAGCACGCACACTCGGGCCACGATCCAGGGAACGACCGCGGCCGTGAGGTCGGGCCGCCACCCGTCGGTCCGGGACCCAGACCGGAAGATCACCCGGTCTGCTTCGGAGCGAAGCGGACCAGTCCTTCCCGCTCGAACAGCCCCTCGTCGGGTTGCAGCAGATCGACGCCGGGGCGGTCGTCACGGAGCGCCTGCACGACCTGCTGGCACTTCGCGTCGAACGTGAGGTAGCCCGGCGACCAGACCATCCAGATCGTGTGGGTGCTCCCCGCGAGCCGCTCGAGCCGCTTGGCGAACGCGTCCGGGCTCGCCGCCGCGTTGCGCTTCGCGTAGTCGACCCAGTTGACGTACTTGGGCGACTGGCCGTTGGGGAACGCGCTCTGCTGCAGACCCGCGGGTAGCAGTCGGCTCACCGACGGGCCCACCTGGTCGGGGCAGAAGCCCACCACGTCGCCCGCCTTCGCGCTGGGTCGGATCTGCGCGGCCACCTGGCCGGCCTGGGACCGCTGCTCCCGGAAGTTCCGGATCCCGCTCCGAAGGCCCAGCGCGACGACGAACACCAGCAACCCGGTCCGGACGTAGACGTTGGCGAACGCGGTGAACGCGAACCCGACGACGAGGATGAACAGCGGGAAGAAGACCGCGGCGTAGCGGCCCTGGACGGCACTGCCGGCGATCTCCGTGAGCACCAGCGCCACCGACATCCCGACGACGGCGACGAAGGCCTCCCACCGCGCTCCGGGCACGGTGCGGAGATCGACTTCGAGCTGATTGCGGCTCATGGCGCGAGCGAAGACCCCGAGCAGCAGGAGGACGATGATGAGCTGCACCAGGACCCACATCTCGGCGTTGTTGCTGCCGGCGAAGTCGAGGAACGCGTAGGCCGCTCCCGTCGGCGGGAGCACCGGCTTGCCCCACGGCGTGCCGGTGTGCGCGCTCTGGTACAGGAAGGTCGGCAGCCACGGGACGAAGGTGATGCCGCCCGCGACCAGACCGACGGCCGCAGCCGTCGCGGCCCGCCGGAACTCGCCGGTGGTTCGCCAGATCTGCACCAGCAGGATCGCGCCCACGACGGCGAGCAGGTAGAGCGACCAGTACTGGTTGTAGAGGAGCAGACCCGTGATCACGGCGAGCCAGGCCACGCGGCCGATGTGGGGCCGTTCGAGGACGCGCCAGAGCGCGAGATAGCCGAGGAGCACCAGCAGGATCTCGAGCGAGTACATCCGGGTCTCGGTGGAGTAACGGATCGCGTACGGGGACGACGCGAGGATGAGCACCGTGGCCCACGCGGTGATGCGTGAGGCCGCGGGGCCTCGCGACCGACCGAGGCGATGACCGGACCACCACGCGCACGGCAGCGCCAGGAGGCCGAACACCGCCGACAGTGAACGCACCGCGGTCGGTCCGTCGCCGAACAGCTGGATCCAGTAGTGGAGCAACACGTAGTAGAGCGGCGGTGCGCCGTCGCGCTTCAGCGCCCCGTGGAGCTGGTTGATGGGCAGCTTCGCGAGGTTGACCGTGAGCGCCTCGTCGAGCCAGAGCACCGACGCGCTGTGGAGCCGCAGCACGATCCCCACCAGGAGGACGAGCGCGACGAGACCCACGACCCACCACGGCGGCCGGTACGCACTGGTCGCCTGCACCTGGTCCGGCTCGGGTTGGGAGCCGTCTCCGCGCGGCGTCACGGGAGGCGCCGGGGGCGTCGAGAGGTCACTCATCGGGCCGAAAGATAACACCGGGCCCACGAACGGGAGGTTCCCGCACGAGGGCCACGTGCAGGACGTTCACGCGCGGCTCCTCCCGCCGTCCGGGCCCGGATCGACCACCGCGGGCACCGTCTCGGCGTCGTCGCCGACCGGCCACCGCCGCCGCAGCAGTTGATCGACGCCGAGAGCAGCCAGCACCATCAGCGCCACCTCGGCCGGCACCCGGAACCGGAACGTGGCGTAGAAGATCACCACCGTCACCGACACCATGGCGAACATCGACACCAGCGGCCAGACCGGCCAGGTGCGCCGCCGCCGGAGGACCACGACGCCGTAGATGCCGAAGCCCGAGAGCACGTAGAACGAGACCAGCGTCATCCAGCCGATCGAGTGCGAGCGGCCTTCGAGCTTCTCCAGCTTGAGGTTCTGCACCGGTGCCCAGAGGTTCCAGACCCGCCCCAGCCGACCGAGCGTCACGACCGGCAGTTGACCGAGATGATTGCGGACGTAGCGCCACGCGATCTGCCGCATCTGCTTGTCGGCGACGGACTCCTCGCGGACCGGCTTGTAGTTGTGGCCGTTGCACGCGTAGAAGGCCCACGATCCGAACTGCGCGTTGCCGGTGCCGTAGGTGGTGTTGCAGTTGGCGTACATGAACGTCTGACCCTGGTTGTTGGAGATGACCACCGGGTTCTCGAACGTGAGCGCGTTGCGGATCGCCCACGGGGCCAGCAACAGCGCGGCCACGAGGAACGCCACCCCGCCGAGGCGCAGGACTTGCGGCTTCCCGACCCGCCGCACCATGACGAGCAGCGGGAGGAGGAGAAGCGGGAAGAGCAGGACCGCCTCTCCCCTGGTGAGCGCGGCCAGCATGCAGAGCGCACCCAACCCGGCCGCGGTGACGTAGGTCGGCCGGCGCCAGAACGCGTACGCGAGCAGGAGGACGCCGGCGATGAGCAGGCCGTAGAGGCTCTCGGAGAGGACCTGGTTGTCGGAGGCCCACAAGCCCGGGTAGAACGCGGCGCACGCGGCCGCGATCAGCCCGACGCGTCGTCCGCCCAGCTGTCGCCCGAGCAGGCCGACGAGCAGCACCGTGCCCGCGCCCAGGAAGGAGCACACCACCCGGTGCGTGTCGGCGCTGCGCAGACCGACCACATCCGCCGCCGCGAGCACGAGGCTGAACAGCGGCGGATGCGTCGCGACCTGCCGCGGCCCTTGGTGGTAAGCGAGCGTGTACGGGTCGAGGAAGCCCCGGCCGTCGGCGATGAGCTTCGCCTGGCCGTGGTAGTAGAACGCGTCGCCCGACAGCTTGTCGCCCCACACCGCGTGGAGGTGCAGCAGCCGGACCAGGAGCCCGAGCGCGACGATCACACCCAGCGCGATCCACCACTGCTTCGACGGCGAGTAGCGCGAGCGACGCGAGGTCGTCGCCCCGGATGCCG
>JAODBH010000164.1 GCA_025463865.1 Actinomycetes bacterium
GTGCCGACGTCCGCACGAGAGGGGAAACCGGTGGCACTCGAGATCGTGATCAACCGAGAGACCTGCATGGGCTCCGGGAACTGCTCGTTCTGGGCACCGGGGGTGTTCGATCTCGACGACGACGGCATCGCCTACGTGGTCGACATCGACGCCGGGCCGGAGGAGAAGATCATCCTCGCGGCGCAGGGCTGTCCCACGCAGGCGATCACGCTCACGCGTGACGGCCAGCCGGTCGAGTAGCGATCCTTCGCACCGGTGTCCGAGGTTCCGATCGTCCTCGTCCACGGGGGCGGGCACGGCGCTTGGTGTTGGGAGCGGATGGTGCCGTTCCTCACCCGTCCCGCTCTGGCCGTCGACCTTCCCGGTCGCGGCAACACTCCGGGTGACCTCGACTCGCTGACCGTCGAGCAGTGCGCGGCATCGGTGCTCCGCGACGCGGATCGGGCCGGCTTCGAGCGGTTCGAGCTCGTCGGCCACTCGCTCGGCGGCCTCACGATCTCGGCGGTCGCGGCCCGCGCACCGAGCCGCGTGTCGCGTCTGGTGTTCGTGTCCTGCGCGGTGCCACCCGAGGGCGGCTCCGCGATCGACACCTTGCCGGTCGCGATCCGGTGGCTCTCCCGACAGGCACTGAAGCGGGCCGCCCGCGGCAAGAAGGCCGGCCACCAGCCCGGGCTGTCGGAGAAGCGGATCCGCGCGATGTTCTGCAACGACATGAATCCGGAGCAGACCCGCTTCGTGATCGAGAACTGCGGCCCCGAGGCGGTGGGCCTCATCAGCGAACGCGTCTCGCGTACGGGCATCCCGCCGAGCCTGCCGAAGACCTACGTCCGGCTGCTCCGTGACGCGTCGCTCCCGCCCAAGAAGCAGGACGAGCTGATCGCGAACCTGCGCAAGAGTCCCGGCGGCGACGTCGAGGTCATCGAGCTCGACTCGGGCCACGACGCGATGATCAGTCACCCCGCCGAGCTCGCCGCCATCATCGACCGGCTCTGACCGTCGCGGCCCCGACGCGCGGACCCGTCAGGAGAGGCGGAGGGTGGCGCCCTGGGGGGTGACGCGGGGGACGGCGGTGCGCTGGATCACGTGGCCCTCGTCGTCGACGGCCGTGTCGGTGTTGCTGCAGCCGCCGTCGGACTCGCGCTGATAGTTGACGGTGACGCCGTCGGCCGGCACCCGTTCGCCGGCGAGGGTCACGGCCTCGAGCGCCGACCAGCGGATCGTGGTCGACGCCGCGTCGCAATCGGCGAAGACCTCGGACCACACCATGGGCGCGCTGAGCGCGTCGCCGCCCGCGTGCAGCACCCGTAGGGGCTCGCCGTCGATCGAGCCCACCCATCCGTCGGACGCGCGCGAGATGGAGAGGCGGTACGGCCGGCCCGCCTCCCAGGGGTAGTCGCGGGTATTGGCGTTTCCGAGGGCACTGGGCCGGACCGACGTGCTGCCGCGGAGCTCGCTGCCGCGCTCGTCGTAACCACCCCAGTTGGCTGCGGTCGATCCGGGATGTTGCGGGTGCCACTGCAACCCGAGGTGCCCGGCGCCGCGGGCCGCGGACCGTTCGGTGAACGACGCCTGGAGCGCCCAGAAGACCAGGCGGTCGTGCGCGGGCCGTCCGAGGACCTCGAGCGTGGCCGACACCTCGGCCAGCGGGCCCGCGCCGGGAGGCAGGTGCCAGAACGCGTGGAACGACGACGCGCCGTTGGCGGAGCGCGGCGGCCCCGACACCCGATCGCGGTTCCACCAGCGCCTCACGAGCCGCACGTTAGAGCGCCGGCCGTCGGGTCGAGCCGGATCCGCCGACCAACCTGACGCGGCGGTCAGGTTGTGCCAGCATCTTCGCCGTTCGCCGGTGTGGCTTCCCCGCCCGCGTCAACCGTCCGTCACCCCCTTCGACCAGGAGTCGAGCATGCCCATCGGGATCTCCGAGGAGCACGAGGAGCTGCAGAAGACCGCCCGTCGATGGGTGGAGCAGCACTGTCCGCCGAGCGTGCCGCGGGCCCGGCTCGACGCCGAGTCCGAGCTCCTGCCCGAGTTCTGGGGCGACCTCTCGGACCTCGGCTGGCTCGGCATGCACATCCGGGAGGAGTTCGGCGGCATCGGCTACGGGCTGCCCGAGCTCATCGTGGTGCTCGAGGAGCTCGGCCGCGCCGCCGCGCCGGGGCCGTTCGTGCCGAGCGTCCTGGCTGCGGCGCTGGTCCAGGCCGGGGGCGACGACGCCGCGAGCAAGGCCCTGCTGCCCGCGCTGTGCACGGGTGAGGCCATCGGTGCCGTCGCGTTCACCGGCGCGCTCACCGCCGAGCGGGCGGACGGCGGGCTCCGTGTCAGCGGCACGTTGCGTCCCGTGCTCAGCGGCGCGCTGGCCACCCACATCGTGGCCCGCGCCGCCACGGCGGACGGCGCCGAGTCGTGGATCGTCCTCGGGCCGGGCGAGTTCGTCGCCACCGAGCTGCCGACGCTCGACCCCGTCCGGCGCGCCGCGAGCATCGAGGTCGCCGGCACCGTGGTCGCGTCCGACCGCGAGCTGCCGGAGCTCACGACCCGAACCGTCGTCGACACCGCGGTCGTGCTGTTCGGCGCCGAGTCGGTGGGTGTCGCGCAGTGGTGCGTCGACACGTCGGCCGAGTACGCGAAGGTGCGGATCCAGTTCGGCCGCCCGATCGGCCAGTTCCAGGGCGTGAAGCACCGCTGCGCCGACATGCTGGCCAAGACCGAGCTCGCACGGGCCGCGGTGTGGGACGCGGCCCGCGGCGACGACGACCCGGAGATCGCGTCGCTCACCGCCGCGGTCGCCGGCGCGCTCACCAGCGACTCGTCGCTGCAGACGGCCAAGGATTGCATCCAGACGCTCGGCGGCATCGGCTTCACCTGGGAGCACGACGCGCACTTCTACATGAAGCGCGTCGCGGTGATCCGCCAGCTGCTCGGCGTCAGCAGCCACTGGCGGGTGCGGGTGGGTCAGCTCACGGAAGCCGGAACCCGTCGCCGCCTCGCCGTCGACCTCCCGCGCGAGGCCGAGCAGTACCGCGGCGAGCTACGGGCGTTCCTCGAGACGGTGAAGCCGCTCGAGGGAAAGGCCCAGCGCGTCGCGCTCGCCGAGGCCGGCTACATCACGCCGCACTGGCCGAAGCCTTGGGGCATCGACGCCAATGCGCTCCAGCAGCTCGTGATCGAGGACGAGTTCCGCAAGGCGAAGGTGATCCGCCCGACGATCGCCGTCGGCGCGTGGGCCCTGCCGAACCTGATCGTCTACGGGACACCCGAACAGCGCGAGCGGT
>JAODBH010000192.1 GCA_025463865.1 Actinomycetes bacterium
CCTTGGACCCCCTGACCGCCGACATGGTGATGCTCGACGCCGTGTTCATCGCGGAGTCGATCGACCACGCCAATTGGGAGGCGATGCGCAAGATCGCGAAGACGCTCGATGCCGGACCGATCAAGAAGGCGTTCGAAGAAGCCGTCGCCGAGGTCGAAGAGCAGGAGGACGAGCACCTGAGCTGGGCACGGGACATGCGGGCAAAGATGACGATGCTCCAGCTCGACGCCTCACTCGTCGCCAAGGGCATGGCCAAAGCAGAGGAAATAGTGGCCCGGCTCAAGAGCTGACGACGCGCAGGTCCGCCCGGGCGGTACGCGCCCGGGCGGACACGGCGATGCTTGCGTCATGGCGGTGATGCGTCCGCGGTCGGCATCCGCCGCCTAACGACTGCGGCGCCGCCGGCTGAGCTCGGAACGGAGCACAGCGTTGGCGGCCTCGAGCTCGAGCACACGTGCGACCCCGGCCAGATTCAAGCCCAGGCCGAGAAGCTCGCCGATGTGGCGCAGTCGATCGAGGTCGGTGCTGCTGTACCGGCGCGTGCCCCCCTCGGTGCGTTGGGGTTCGAGCAGCCCGCGCCGTTCGTAGAGCCGAAGGTTCTGCACACCCATGCCCACGAGCTCGGCCGCAACGGTGATGCCGAACAGGCCACGGTCGGGGTCGAGCGGTGCACGTCCCAAGGCTCCTCCACCCTGTCGATTTCCTCTTGCACCGACTATCCGTCGGCGGTATAAGAAAACCTATCCCAGCCGATACACATCTGGGGTTCCGATGAGGATAGCGATCCAGGAGGTGGATCCGTGTTGATGCGTACTGATCCGTTTCGTGAGGTCGATCGCCTGACCCAGCAACTGCTCGGTGCCGCAGGCACCCTCGCCCAGCCGGCCGCGATGCCGCTCGACGCATGGCGTGCAGGCGACGAGTTCGTGGTGGAGTTCGATCTACCCGGGATGGACCCGGATTCCGTCGACATCGACGTCGAGCGCAACGTCCTCACCGTGCGGGCGGAACGGCCGCCCGTGACCGGCGAGCGCGAGCTGATCGCCGCGGAACGGCCGCGAGGAGTGTTCTCCCGCCAGCTCATGCTCGGCGACACGCTCGACGCCGAGCGTGTCCATGCCCGATACGACGCCGGAGTGCTGACCCTACGGATCCCGATCGCCGAGCGCGCCAAGCCCCGCAAGATCGAGATCGAACGCTCCGAGAACGACCGGCAACTACTCACGGCCTGACGAGGCTGCGACGAGGTTGTCGTGTCGCCGGTTCGCGGCCGCCCCACGCGCATCCGTGGGGCGGCTGCGCAGAGCGGCCCGGTCGTTCGGACCGGGCCTGACCTGCGCTTCTATGGGTCGGGCTGCCGGGACTCGAACCCGGGACCTTCGGTCCCCCAGACCGACGCGCTAACCAAGCTGCGCCACAGCCCGCGGACACCCGGAGGTGTCGCAGGCGGGCAGTGTAGACGGGCGACGCGACGCCGCTCGTGTGACGGGTCACGCAGCGTGTCGGACCGGCAGCGGGCTGTTACGCCGGAACGACCCGCAGCGGAAGGTGGGCCACGCCGCGCAACAACGGATTGCGGGTCCGCTGCGCGTCGCCCGTCAGCTCGAGGTGGTCGACCCGCTCGAGCATCGAACGCAACAGCAATGTGACCTCGAGCCGGGCGACCGGCGCGCCGAGGCACAGATGGATGCCGGAGCCGAAGCCGAGATGGTTGGCCGCGGGGCGGGTCACGTCGAAGCGTTCGGGATCGGGGAACACGCCGGGGTCGTGGTTGGCCGAGCCGAACAGCATCATGACCTTCTCCCCCGCCGGGATCGTGACGCCGTCGCGCTCGACCGCGGTGACGGTGTTGCGGAAGAAGCCCTGGATCGGTGAGTCGATCCGCAGGATCTCCTCGACCGCCTGCGGAACCAGTCCCGGATCGGCCTTGAGGCGCTCCCACTGATCAGGGTTCTGCGCGAGAGCGAGCGCCAGGTTGCCGATCAGGTTGGTCGTGGTCTCGTTGCCGGCAACGAGCAACAACATGACGAAGTTGACGATCTCGCTGTTCGTGAGGATCTCGCCCTTGCGTGGGTTGAGCAGCAAGGAGATCAGGTCGTCGTCGTCGCTCTGCCGTTCCCGGCGATCCAGGATCACCGCGTACATGTACTGGCTGAACTCGGTGATCGCGGCTTCGACCCGGATCGACTGCTCGGAGGAGAGTCCGCCGCCGAGCGCGTCGAGCACGTCGTCGGACCAGACCTTGAACTGATCGCGGTCCGCGGTCGGGACGCCGAGCATCTCCGCGATGACCTGGATCGGCAGCGGATGCGCGACCGCGCGGGTCCAGTCGACCGAGTCGCGCGCAAGGGCGTCGTCGAGCCGCGCGTCCACGAGCTCCTGCACGCGAGGCGTCCAGCGCGCGATCGATGTGGGCACGAAGTCGTGCTGCACGATGCGGCGCAGGCGGGTGTGGTCGGGTGGGTCGAGCGAGATCATCATCGGGACCGGCCGCCGCTCGGCGCCGACGCCGTCGGTCGAGGAGAACACGTCGTGATTCCGCAGCGCCCAATGCACGTCGGCGAAGCGGGAGATCACCCAGAACCCGTGGACCCGGTCGTGGAACAGGGGCGCGTGCTCACGCAGCCACGCGTAATACGGGTACGGGTCCTCCATCACTTCCGCCGCGTACGGGTCGTACGTCGTCACGCTCATCGGTCCGACGGTAGCCGCCGCCCGCACCCGGACTTCGCCAACCGGACGATCCCCCACCCGCCGTCCGGTTCGCACGTGACCACCGGTCGAGTGCCGCTATGGGGAGCAACGCGGTGCTCGATGGACGCGTTACATGAAGTGGTGCCAGAGCCACTCGATGCCCTGCCAGGCGCGGTAGCCGAGGTAGACGACGATGGCGCCGACCGCGAGCTTGAAGTGCCACGGGGCCTTGTAGTCGTCGACCTCGATCGGGTTGCCGTCCTCGTCGAGCTGCGGGGGGTCGGGCGTGTCGTCGTCGACGGCCACGTGCGCGTTGCCCGGCTCGACCACGCGTCCGCACGTCGGGCAGGTGCCGTCGGGCGCGACGGCGGGCGGGGCGAGGTAGCGGTCACATCCGGGACACCAGGGCACGCAGCGATTCTCCCCCACCCCCACCGCGGCCGGGGCATCGGCGCCGGGGCCCGCCGCCGTCAGACCGGGACGTTCAGGCTCGCGGTGTAACCGGCGCCGGGTGATCCCGAGACCTTGGCCATCTGGAGCGAGTAGCCGTCGCTGAACACCATGTCCCGGTCGATCGGGGTCCGGGTCAGGTTGGCGAGGCTGGGCCCATAGCCCGAGGTCGCGTAGACCTCGCGGCACGCGGCCTCAGGCAGAGCGAGCTGGCTGGTGCGGATCAGGCCCGACGCGGTGGCGGCCTTGGCGACGTCGGGGTAGATCTCGAAGTGGATGTGGGGCCAGCGGCCCGGATACGCGGCGGGAAAGATCGACGTGAAACGGACCTTGCCGTCGGCGTCGGCGGGCTGGACCCCGCGCAGGTAGTTCTCGTCGACGGCCGCATCGGAGTACATCGAGTAGTTGCCGTCGCGGTCGCAGTGCCAGACGTAGACCGCGGCGCCCGCGAGCGCCCTCCCGCCCGCTGACGGGTCGACCACCGTGAGCTCGATCGCGAGCGGCACGCCCTGCGCGACGCCCGACGCGGACCCGAAGCTCGATGTGATGTCGGAGCGGACGATCCCACTCGCACCCAGCACGTCGACGCCGTTGGAGCCGTCCCCGGGAAACGGTCCCGCGGTCTCCTCGGGGATCTCGGTACCGCCCGAGCCCGACGCACCGCTCGCGCCGGGCGTCGTGGTCGCGGCCCGGCTCGCCCGATCCGACCCGGAGGAGCTGCACGCGGCGAGGATCGCGGCCGCCCCCGCGAGACCACCGAGCTGCAACGCACGCCGCCGGTCGATGACGCTCCGCAGATCCATCCCGCAAGGCTACGGCGTGCGGCCCGCAGTTCTTCGGCGCCGATCGAGGATCTGGGCCCCCGACGTCAGTGCTCTTCGCTGCGGCGGCGGACGCGCAGCTTGATCGGGGTGGGGCCGAGCTCGAAGGCCTCACGGATCTTGCGCTCGAGGTACCGCAGGTACGTCGGGGGGAGGCTGCGCGTCGCGAACAGGGTGAAGGTGGGCGGGTCGACTGCGCCCTGGGTGGCGTAGAGGATGCGGGGCCGGTGGCGGCGGTCGACGGGCGCGGGGTGGGCCATCTGCGCGTCGCGCACGACGCGGTTGAGCTTCGCGGTCGGCACCCGGCGGTGGTACGCCTGCTCGGCCTGGCGGACCGCGGGCAGCACGTTCTTCAGGTTGCGGCCCGTGAGCGCGGAGATCTTCAGCACCGGCGCGTAGGCGAGGAAGCCGAGACGGTCGGCGACGTCGGTGAGGATCTGCGCCCGCTGCTCGGCCTCGGTGATGAGGTCCCACTTGTTGAGCACGACGACGATCGCGGTGCCCGCGGCGTCGATGCGCTCGGCGAGACGCTGGTCCTGATGGGTGATGCCCTCGGTCGCGTCGATCACGAACAGCGCGGCGTCGGAGCGGTCGATCGCCTGCAGAGCGCGCACGAGGCTGTAGTACTCGGTCGGCTCGTCGATCCGGCTGCGGCGGCGCATGCCCGCGGTGTCGACGAAGAGCAGCGGCCCTTCGTCGGTCTCGACGAGCGTGTCGATCGTGTCGCGGGTGGTGCCGGGCATGTCGTGGACGACGGCCCGCTCCTCCCCCACCAGCTGGTTGAAGAGGGTGCTCTTGCCCACGTTGGGACGGCCGACGATCGTCACCGAGAACGGCTTGTCCTCGTCGTCGTCGACCGGCTCGACCTCGGGCTCGGGGGGCAGCAGCTTGATCAGGTCGTCGAGCAGCTCGCCGCTCGCGCGGCCATGGATGGCCGACACGCCGACGGGGTCGCCGAGCCCGAGCGACGTGAACGCCCAGACGTCGGGCTCGCGGCGCTCGTCGTCGACCTTGTTGGCCACGACCATGAGCGGCTTGTCGCTGCGCCGGAGGAGCGCGGCGACGCGCGCGTCCTCCTCGGTGATGCCGACGGTGGCATCGACCACGAACATGATGACGTCGGCCTCGGCGATGGCTCGCTCGGCCTGCCGGCTCACCTGGTGCGCGAGGACGGAGTTCTCGGCGCCGGCCGAGGACCCTTCGACGACCCAGCCGCCGGTGTCGACGAGGCGGAAGTGCCGGCCGACCCACTCCGCGTCGATCACCTTGCGGTCGCGGGTGACGCCCGGGTTCTCCTGCACGATCGCGTCGCGCTTGCCGACGATCCGGTTGACCAACGTGCTCTTGCCCACGTTCGGTCGCCCGACGACGGCGACGAGTGGGAGTTGGTCGGATGACACGGCGCGCTCCGGTACAGGGGTTTGCGATCGGGGATCGT
>JAODBH010000205.1 GCA_025463865.1 Actinomycetes bacterium
CGAGCACCTCGCGCAACGCGTACTGGAGGATATGGGTGGCGGTGTGGTTGCGACGGATCGCGTCGCGGCGGACGCCGTCGATCGCGGCGGTGACCTCGTCGTCCTCGGCGATCTCGCCCTCGAGGACCTCGCCCCGGTGCAGCACCAGCGAACCGGGCAGCGCGTACTGCGTGTCGACGACCTGGACGACCGCGCCGTCGGCCGTGGTGAGCACCCCGGTGTCGCCGACCTGGCCGCCGGACTCGGCGTAGAACGGCGTGCGGTCGAGGAAGACGTCGACCCGGGTACCGGTGCCGGCCCGGGCGGTCCGCTCACGCCCGACGACCAGGCCCCGGACCTTGGCGCCCTCGGTCACGTACTCCTGGCGCCCGGTGAAGTCGGTCGGGCCCAGCTCGTCGAGCAGCTCGCGGTAGATCTCGACCGGCGCGCCGCCGCGGCCACCTTCGTCCTTGTGGGCCTGCCGGGCCCGGTCCGACTGCTCCTTCAACAGCGCGCGGAAGCCGTCGATGTCGACGTCGCGGCCGCGCTCGGCCGCGATCTCGCGGGTGAGGTCGATCGGGAAGCCGAGCGAGTCGTGGAGGAAGAACGCGTCGGCGCCGGTGACGTCGCCCGCGGCCAGCGTGCCGTCGAGGCGGTCGAGCCCCCGCTGCAGGGTCTGGCGGAAGCGGGCCTCCTCGCGGGACACGACGTTGCGCACCAACTCGTGCTGCACGAGCAGCTCGGGGTAGGCACCCGACATGGTGGCGACCACGGCGTCAACCATCGTGCCCGTGACCGGGTCGTGCGCGCCGAGGCGGAACGCGTGGCGCACCGCGCGTCGGATGATGCGGCGCAGGACGTAGCCGCGCTCCTCGTTCGAGGGCACCACGCCGTCGGCCACGAGGAACGTCATGGTCCGCGCGTGCTCGGCGATGATCCGCAGCGACACGTCGTTCTCGCCGCCGTCGCCGTAGGAGGTCTTGGTGGCCTTCTCGGCCGCCTCGATGAGGGGCGCGAAGGCGTCGGTGTCGAAGATCGAGGTCTTGCCCTGGAGCACGAAGAGGTTGCGCTCGAGACCGGCGCCGGTGTCGATGCTCGGCTTCGGCAGCGGGATCAGCGAGCCGTCGGCCTGCTGGTCGAACTGCATGAACACGAGGTTCCAGATCTCGATGTAGCGGTCCTCGTCGACCGCGGGGCCGCCCTCGGCGCCGTGCTCGGGACCGAGGTCCCAGAAGATCTCCGAGCTCGGGCCGCACGGCCCGGTCTCGCCCATGCGCCAGAAGTTGTCGTCACCGAGCCGCTGGATGCGCTCGGGCGCGACCCCGACCCCGTCGCGCCAGATGCCCTCGGCTTCGTCGTCGCTCTCGTGGACCGTGACCCAGAGTCGGGCGGGGTCGAGACCGAGCACCTCGGTGACCAGCTCCCAGGCCCACGTGATCGCGTCGGCCTTGAAGTAGTCGCCGAAGCTGAAGTTGCCCAGCATCTCGAAGAACGAGAAGTGACGGTTGGTGCGCCCGATGTCGTCGAGGTCGTTGTGCTTGCCACCGGCCCGGACGCACTTCTGGCTGCTGGTCGCCCGGCGGAACGGCGGCTGCTCGTCACCGACGAAGTAGGGCTTGAACGGCACCATCCCGGCCACCGTGAACAGGACCGACGGGTCGTGCGGGATCAGGCTCGCGGACGGGACCCGCGTGTGGCCGCGCGACTCGAAGAAGGCCAGGAAGGCCTCCCGGAGCTCGTCGGCCGTGGAGGGCGGCGGGTTCTTCGCGACGCTGGACATCGGGGTGAGAGTACCGCCTGGCCGGGGTCCGGCCCGCTCGATACCCGCAGGTCGCGGGCCGTCGAGCGGGCTCCGGGAGGCAGGGGTTCAGCCCACGCGGCTCAGCGGGAGCGGACCGAGCGCGGGCCGCTGCGGCCTCGGCGGAGGTCGGCGTTCAGCTCGTCCTCGCGTTCGCGCATCGCGGTGCGGCCCTCGCGCACGGCGTCACGGACGTCGCGGCCGAGCGTCCGGACGTTGCCGGTGACCCGGTTGACCACGACCGGCGGGGTGTAGTGGTGGGCCAGCTTCCGGACCCGGGCCTGGGCGTAGACGGTGGCGCCCACTCCCCCTACGAAGCCGACCGTGAGCCACAGCGGACGCTTGATCACCGGTCGGTGCTCCCGGTCCGCAGGCGTCGGACGGCCCGACGGGTGCCGCTGCCGAGCGCCATGGCCTTGACCACGGGGCTGGCGACGGTCTTCTGGACCAGGCGGTGCGCGGAGTCGACGGTGTCCGTGACGGACTCGGCCGCGGTCAGCAGGTCGTCGACCTTGTCGATCTCCTTGCGGGTGCGGCGGGCGTTGAGGCGGAGCTCCTCGACCAGCGGGATCGTCTCCCGTTGGAGCGTGTTGACGGTCTCACGGAGGATCTCGAGGCCGCGGTAGAGCGCGAACAGGCCCATGATCAGCGCGCCGACGAGCACGGCCGCGACGATGGTCACGACGATCGCGGCGACGTCGGATCCGCTCATCAACGCTCCTCGGGGGACGGCTCGGACTCGGACTGCGCCTCGGGTGGGGCCGGGACCGGAGCGGGGCTCGCCCCGACCACGTCGCGACCGTGACCGCTCGGCTCGTAGTACACGTGGCCCGCGACCTCCGGGGGCCGGTACTGCTGGTCGACCCAACCAGACGGGTCTGCGTGAGGATACTGGTAGCCCGCGCCGTGCCCAAGGGTCTTCGCCCCCGCGTAGTGGGCATCGCGAAGATGGGTCGGGACCGCGCCGGCCTTGGTCTCGCGCACGTCGGCGAGGGCGGCGCCGAGCGCGCTGGTGACCGAGTTGCTCTTCGGCGCCCGCGCGAGGTGGACCACCGCATGGGCCAGGTTGAGCTGGGCCTCCGGCAGGCCGACGAACTCGACCGCGCGGGCAGCGGCGTCGGCGACCACGATCCCGAGCGGGTCGGCCAGGCCCACGTCCTCGCTCGCGAGGATCACGAGCCGGCGCGCGATGAGGCGGGCGTCCTCGCCGGCTTCGAGCATGCGGGCCAGCCAGTAGAGGCCGGCGTCGGGGTCGGAGCCGCGGATGCTCTTGATGAACGCGCTCAGCACGTCGTAGTGCTCGTCGTCGCCGTACTGGAGCGCGCGCATCGCGAGGGCGGCCTCGGCGTCGCCCAACGTGATGCTCGCGTGACCGGTCTCGGCCGCGAGCCCCGCCGCGACCTCGAGGCTCGTGAGCGCGTGACGGGCGTCGCCCTCGGCGTGGTCGGCCAGGTGCTCGAGCGCGTCGGCGTCGATGTCGAGGTGCTCGGTGCCGAGGCCGCGGTCCTCGTCGTCGAGGGCGAGGCGCATCAGCTTGGCCAGCTCCACGGTGCGGACGGGCTGCAACCGGAACAAGGTGCTGCGACTGAGGAGCGGCGCGGTCAGGGCGAAGAACGGGTTCTCGGTGGTCGCTCCGACCAGCACGACCAGGCCTTCCTCCACGTGTGGGAGGAGCGCGTCCTGCTGCGTCTTGTTGAACCGGTGCACCTCGTCGAGGAACAGGATCGTGCCCCGGCCGTGCTCGCCAAGCCGTTGCCGGGCCCGTTCGACGACCTCGCGCACGTCCTTCACGCCCGCGGTGACCGCCGACATCGGCTCGAACGCCTTGCGGGTCGCGCTGGCGATCAGTCGGCTGATGGTGGTCTTGCCCGTGCCGGGCGGCCCCCAGAGGATCACCGAGCTGAGGCGGTCGCTCTCGATCAGCACCCGGAGCGGCTTGCCCGCGCCGAGCAGCTCCTCCTGGCCGACGACCTCGTCGAGCGTCCGGGGCCGCAACCGCGCCGCCAACGGCGCCCGCCGCTCGAGCCGCGCCGACGCTGCGCTCGCGAACAGATCATCGGCCGTCATCCGCTCAGCGTACGACCCGGTTCCCGTGCGTCTCTCAACTACCCAGGAGGTCGTTGAGAGACGCACGGAGGAACTGCGCGTTAGGGGCGTTTCGGGGGGAGGAGGGCGATGCCCAGGTCGCGGAGGAGGGCGGGGTCGAGGGGGGTGGGCGCGCCGGTGAGGGGGTCCTGGCCGGACTGGGTCTTGGGGAAGGCGATCACCTCGCGGATGTTCTCCTCCTCGACGAGCAGCGCGACCAGACGGTCGATGCCGAACGCGAAGCCGGCATGCGGCGGGGCGCCGAAGCGGAACGCGTCGAGCAGGAAGCCGAACCGCTCCTGGGCGTCGTCGGGCGAGATGCCGAGCAGGCTGAAGATCTGCTGCTGGATGTCGGAGCGGTGGATCCGCACGCTGCCCGAGCCGAGCTCCCAGCCGTTGAGCACGAGGTCGTACGCCTGCGAGCGGAGGGCGAGGAACTCGTCGCCCTTCGCGGTCGCGAGCAGGGCGATGTCGTCGGGGTGCGGCATCGTGAACGGGTGGTGCGCGGGGACGGGTCTGCCGTCGGGTCCGACCGACTCGAAGAGCGGGAAGTCGACCACCCACAGGAACTGGAGCCCGCCGGCCCCGACGGGCGGTCGGCCGAGGTCGAGCCGCAGCTGACCGAGGACGCTGTTGGCCATGCGCCGCTCCCCCGCCACGATCAGCACGAGGTCGCCGACGCCGGCACCGGCAGCGGCGATGGTCGCGGCCTGCTCGGTCTCGGACAGGAACTTCGCAACCGGCGACTCGAGCACGCCGCCTTCGCGCACGCGCATCCACACCAGCCCGGCCGCGCCGAGCGACTTGGCGCGATCGGTGAGCGCGTCGAGCTGCGAACGGCTGGTGTCGGCCCCGCGCGGCACGCAGATGCCCTTCACCGCCGGGGCGTGGAAGGCCTTGAACTCCGTGTGCGCGAACACCTCGCCGAGGTCGACGAGCTCCATCCCGAACCGCACGTCGGGCTTGTCGGAGCCGTAGCGCTCCTGCGCCTCCTGCCACGTCATGGTCCGCAGCGGGGGCGGCGGGTCGCCGGTGACCGCCTCGACCACGCTGACGATGACCTCGGTGATCGCCGCGAGCACGTCGGACTGCTCGGCGAAGCTCATCTCCGCGTCGAGCTGCATGAACTCGAACTGCCGGTCGGCGCGCAGGTCCTCGTCGCGGAGACAGCGGGCGATCTGGAAGTAGCGGTCGAACCCGCCGACCATCAGCAGCTGCTTGAAAAGCTGCGGGCTCTGCGGCAACGCGTAGAACGAGCCCGGCGACTGCCGCGACGGGACCACGAAGTCGCGGGCGCCTTCCGGGGTGGAGGCGATGAGCATCGGCGTCTCGATCTCGGCGAAGCCCTGGTCGACCATCGACGTGCGGATCGCGGCGTTCACCTTCGAGCGGGTGCGGAGGTTGCGCTGCATGCGCGGCCGGCGCAGGTCGAGGTAGCGGTGGCGCAGGCGCACGATCTCGTCGACCGAGTCGGCCGAATCGAGCGGGAACGGGAGCGGCTCCGACTCGTTGAGCACGGTGAGCGCGTCGGCCCCGATCTCGATGTCGCCGGTGTCGAGGTCGGGGTTGACCGTTCCCTCGGGCCGGGCCCGCACCGAGCCGGAGACCTGGACGACGTACTCGGCGCGCAGCCGGTGCGCGTCCGCGCCGGCCGGAGTGGACGGATCGACGACGACCTGGATCAGGCCCGTGTAGTCGCGCACGTCGAGGAACACGACGCCGCCGTGGTCGCGCCGGGCGTCGACCCAGCCGCTGATCACGACGTCGGTGCCGACGTCGCCGGCCCGGAGCTCGCCGGCGGTATGGGTGCGCATCATCGGGTGGTGCCTTCCTGTCGCGGTGCGTTCCGGGTGTCAGCGAGCCGGGGCACGATCTCCGCGCGCGGCACCGTGTGTTGCTCTCCCGATCCGAGGTCCTTCAGCCCTACGCTGTCGGCGGCAGCCTCCTCCCGACCGAGGATGACGGCGAAGCGGGCGCCCGAGCGGTCGGCCGCCTTCCACTGCGCCTTCACCGACTTGCCACCGTACGCACGGTCGGCCGCGACGCCCGCGGCGCGCAGCTCCTCCAACAGCGCGACCGAAGAGCCGTCACCCAGCATGTCGACGATGAACGCGTCGAGCGTGGCTCCGAGGGCGACGTCCCCGGTCGCGAACACGCCCTCGGCGTCGCACGCGATGAGGATGCGCTCGACCCCGAGACCGAAGCCGATCCCAGGGGTGGGGGGGCCACCCATCTCCTCCGCGAACGTGTCGTACCGCCCACCACCGCCGATCGCGTTCTGCGCGCCGTCGAGGGCGTCGCTCTGGAACTCGAAGACGGTGCGCGTGTAGTAGTCGAAGCCGCGCACCATGCGGGGCTCGACCTCGAACGCGATGCCGAGCGCGGTGAGCCCAGCCTGCACCCGCTCGAAGTGGTCACGGCTCTCGTCGCCGAGGTAGTCGACGAGCTTGGGGGCGTCGGCGACGAGCGCCTGCACCTCCGGGTTCTTGGAGTCGAGGACGCGAAGCGGGTTGTCCTCCACCCGCTGGGCGAACTCGGGCCCGAGCCGTTCCGCGTGGGGGCGCAGGAAGGACTGCAGCGCGTCCCGGTAGCGGGGTCGGGACCCGGCGTCGCCCATCGAGTTGACGAGCAGGCGGAACCGGCGCAGCCCGAGGCCGGTGTAGAAGCCGTGGGCCAGCGCGATGACCTCGACGTCGATGTCGGGGTCGTCGACGCCGAGCGCCTCGACGCCCACCTGGAAGTGCTGCCGGTAACGGCCCTTCTGGGGGCGCTCGTAGCGGAAGTTGGGGGCTGCGTACCAGACTTTCCAGGGGGAAGGCGGGCGGTGCTGGACGTAGGCCCGGACGACGGGGGCGGTGCCTTCGGGCCGCAGCGCGATGGCCCGGCCGCCCTTGTCCTCGAAGTCGTACATCTCCTTGCGGACCACGTCGGTGGAGTCGCCGACCCGGGCGAACACCTCCCGGTGCTCGAAGATCGGGGTGATGACGAGGCCGTAGCCGTAGTTCGCCGCGCGTCGCGCGAAGGCCGCCACGAGGGCCGCCCACCGGCCGCTCTCGGGCGGCAGGATGTCGTGGGTTCCGACCGGCGCGCGGAAGGCGTCTTGGGTTTCGCTGGGCATCGGCCGGAGCCTACCGGCCGTCCCTTCCGCCCTTGGTCCCACTTCGTGCGTCTCCTGAGCACACATATCGTGCTCCCAGGACGCTCAAAGCGTTACCAGCCGGAGGGTAGGTCGACCTCGGACCAGGTCGCCTGGCCCCATGCCGACGCCACCGGGTCGAGGAACTTCGGCGGCGACAGGTACTTCAGGCGCGGGTCGTAGGTGTAGTTCTTCGCGTAGCCCGTCTGCGGCACCCCGCCCGTGGAGGTGCCGACGATCCCGCGGAAGCGCTGCGCGAACGCGCCGTTGATGGTGAGCGTCCCGAGGACACTGCCGAGGTTGTAGTTCTGGACCCGCACCGAGTGTTGGACCGAGAGCATGGCCGCGTCGAGGGTCGCACAGCGGCTCCCCGAAGTGGGCGCGCTGCACGACGCGAAGTTCCACGTGGGGTGGAACGCGTCGGTCAGGTCGGTGCCGGCGGTGCAGATGCCACCCGACGTCGTGGTGCACTTCACCGGGTGGTACACCTCGACGAAGTTGTTGGCGACCAGACCGAGCAGGTCACTGCCGTTGAGGCCGCCCTGGTACAGCAGGTTGCCGGTGAGCTCGATGTTGTTGTCCGACGCGATCGTCACCTGACCCTTGGTCGTGCCCTGCACGAACGCGTCGCCGTTGCGGCACCCGAAGGTGTTGACGTCGTTGCTGATCGGCAGTCCGAGCGGATGCGCCTTCGAGTTCACCGTGAACGGGCAGCCGGAGGTGAAGTTGGGGTCGCCGCTCGACGCGGGGACGGTCTGCACGTAGATCACGCCGTTTTTCGGAACGGGTCCGGTGCCGTTGGTGACGCACCCGTTGTTGGTGTTCTTCGAGAACTTGCTGTTGACGGTCATGGTGCCGTCGGAGTTCATGACGATGCTCGTCGGACCGGTGTAGAGGCATCCCCCGGCTCCGGCCACGGTCTCCGCCTTGATGGCGGTGTTGCTCGGAGGCATCGTCAGCGGGGGCAGCAGCGCGGGGTCACCGGGGTTCGCGAACACCGGGTTCCCCGTGCCGCAACCGGTGTTGGGCCGGTACCGACGCCCGCTCGCCCCGGTCCAGCTGGTCGATGTGGCGCCGTTGAAGGTGGCGCCACCGCAGATGAGGTAGGCGTCGTTCGAGTGCAACGGCCCGTTGATCTTGTCGAACGTGGCGAAGGTGATCTCGGTGCAACTCGGGTTGCGTCCGTCGTAGTAGTGCTTCGAACACTGGACCTGGGCCTGGGCGGGCGTGAACGGGCTGCCCGTGTAGAGCGACGGGTCGAGGGTCTCGAAGTCGGTGAAGTACAGGTAGTCGATGAAGGATCTCCGCCGTAGCGTCGTGTAGACGGTCCGGGTGGTGTTGCCGACCTTGCCCGCGCTCGTGAGCTTGATCGTCCCGTCGATCTTGAGCCTGGTGACGTCGGTCATGTAGCGGTAGCTCGACTGCGTCGTGCCCCCGGGCACCGAGACCCATTGGATGAAGGCCTTGTTGCCGTCGGGTGGAGCGTTCGTCGCGTTGTAGCTCCAGTAGTTGCTGTTCTCGTTGAGCCGGAAGAGGTAGTCGTCGATCCCACCCTCCGCGGCCGAGAGCGCGGCGTTCCAGTTCTGGTCGTGCTTCGACAGGCTGAGCGAGCCGGTGGCGAACTCGACCGCCGCGGTCGACAGGAGGAGCAGCGCGCTGAGCGCGAGGGTCACGATGATGAGCGCGACACCGCTCTCGTCGTGCACACGCGCACGCCAGCCGTATCGGCGGTTCATCCCGTCACCTGCTGGTAGTCGAGGTTCGGGAGCCGGACCTGGTTGACGAGGGTCGTGGCCGCGACCTTGAACGTGGTCGACTGCCGGATCGCGAGGTTGATCTTCACCCCGTGGATCGCGAGTCGGTCCGACGCTGAGAGCGGCGTCGCCGGGAGAGCGTTCCCGCTCGCGTCGAGGTACGTGAAGATCGGCTGCGTTCCTTGATTGGCGACGTACCTGCCGACGAAGCGGATGGTCGACGCGCCCGTGTAGGTGTACGTGGGGCCTGCGCAGGAGTCGGGCGGCGTGACCTGCTCGACGAGCCGGGTCTGCGCGTCGACGAAGATGTTCACGAGCTTCGGGCCGCACGGCGGGTTGCCGTTGTCCAGGTTGGCGTAGAAGGTCGCCTGCGTGTTGGCGGCGGTGGTGAACGCCGACGTCCCCGACTGCAACCGGGTCGCGGTCCGCAGGTCGCGCGTGGCCGCGGCCATGAGCACCCGACCCTCGTTGACGTTCACCGTCCTGCGGTCCTCTCCGGTGACGGCGGCTTGCAGCGACCCGATCGCGCCGAACACGAAGGCGAGGACGATCGACAGGAGGGCCAGCACCATGACCAGCTCGATCATGCTCGAGCCCCGCTCGTCGTCCAGAAGCCCGGCGTTCCGGGCCCGACGGCGGGCGACGATGCGGGCGACGGCGCGGGTGAGGCTCACGGGATCGCCACCGGCAACGTCAGCGCGGTTCCCGTGGTCGGGTCGAGCGTGGCGACGATCGTCGCGTTGGTCGCGCCGAGCACCGCCTTGATCGTCCACTTGCCCCACGGGAGCGCGGCCGATGCCTTACCGGTCGCGTCGGTCAGCCCCAGCGAGTAGGTCTCCCCGGCCGCGCAGCCGGTGTCGACGGCGTGGGTCGCGGTCACCGTCGCGCCCGCGGTCGCGAGGCCGGTCTTGGTGACGAACACGTCGACCCCACCCATGAGCACGGTGCCGGTGCTCGTCGTGGCCGGCGTCACCGCGATCGCCGGCTGCCGCTGGCCGCCGGCCCAGATCGAGCCGCCGCCGCTGGCCTGGCCCTCGGGATCGGCGTCGAGGCAGCTCCCGGCGAACGGCTCGTAGCCGTTGTTGCTCGGGAACAGCCCGGCGATCGTGCGCGACGCCCCGGTTCCCGCGAACACCTTCGTGCCGTTGGGCACGAACTGCGTGTTGCCCAACGTGACCGGGACGTTCGCCGGGACGGGCCGGGCACCGGCGTCGCCGAGGGTGAGCGAGAGCGCGGCCGCGCGGTCGTAGTCGAACCCCACCGACGTCACCACGCCGGCCGTCACTCCGGCCGACTGCAACGGGGACGTCACACCCTGGCGGTCGACGCTGCCCACCGCGATCAGTTGGACGGTGTACGTGCCGGGTGCCAGGTGGTCGAAGAACGCGCAGCCGTCGCTCGACGTCGAGAGCGTCCGGTTGACGGTGCCGCCGGTGACCTGCACCGGGACGCCGAGCTCGGGCGCGGCGTCGTTGTCGCGGATCTTGACCGCGAGATGGCCGGTGTTCGGGTCGTACGCACCGACCGGTGGTGTCAGCACGGTGTCGGACACGACGGGGAGCGTGCCGGTCATGTCGGTCCACGTGACCGACACCCGCACGCGGAGCAGCGCGGGGCTTCCACCGGCCGCGTCGCACGGGCCCGTGGACGCCGATGTCGACGTCCACTCGGTCTCGCGCTGGACGGTGTACGGGACCCCGTCGACGGTCTGGGTCGAGCTGGTGAGCCCGAGTGGGAGCGACGTGAACGGCGTCGACCGGATCTTGTCCATCTCCTGCGAGGCGAGGTTCGCGCTGATGCTGCGGTTCCGGTTGTTGCGGTTCAGGTTGAGCGCGCTCGCGATGCCGGCGAAGAGCGCGCTGGCGAGCAACGCGAAGACGCCGATCGCGACCACGAGCTCGAGCAGCGTGAACCCGCGTTCGTCCTGCGCGCGCTTCGCTGCTTGCCCGTCCACCACTCTCCGCCCGTCCTGGTCGCCGCCGCGTCGGCCGCGAGCCGTTGCGCTGGAAGGACCATCGGCAACTCGGAGGGTCCGGCTTGAGCCTTCGGGCCGGCTTCGTCACATGCGCGTGAGTGCTACGGGGAGACGGGGGCCTTGCGCCGAGCGAGCAGGATCGCGACGGCGGAAGCGACCAGCGCTGCTGCGCCGACGATGATGCCCGTGACGCCGAGCGCGTCGCTCGACGAGTCGTGGGACGAGGTGGCCGCCGTGGGGGCCGCCGTCGTAGCGGTCGCTCCGTGGTGGCTGCTTCCGGACCCGGCCGGGGCCGGCGCCGCGGCGGTCAGCTTGACGACCGGAGCCGGGAACTCGGCTCCCGCGCCGGTATCGATCCACGACACGGACGTGCCGTCGGAGTAGCCCTGCACGGCCTTGAACGTGAGGGTATCGGTGTCGCTCGGGAGGCCCATCGCCAGGATCCGGAACTCGCCGTAGTGCCCCGGGGTGATGCTGCCACCGGTCCAGGTGATCTCCGAGGCGACGTCGGAGAACGTGCCGTCGTCGGTCTTCAACGGGGTGTCGAGGTGGCGGGTCGTGATGGCCGACGTCCAGCCGGGCATCTCGAGCACGTCGACTGCGGCGATCGGGTGGTCCTGCGGGAGTTGGAGCTTGAGGCTCGTGGTGCTCGCGCCGGGCTCCTCGTTCGGCACCCGGAACGTGAAGACCTGGTCCCCCGCGCCCTTGACGGCCGTGGCCGGATCGGTCGTGATGTGCGCCCAGGCCGTCGACCCGGTTGCGAGCACCACGACCGCGACGGCCCCCGCCCACGCCGACCACCTGCGGAACCGCACGACCGTCCTCCCCTCACGCCGGGCGCTCCGGCGCGCACGGGAGAGAAGGTCGCACGCGGGACCGGGAAAGTTCCCACCGCCCGCGGCACGCCCCAGCACGGGGTCGGTCAGAGGACCTCGCGGGTGTAGCGGACGACGTCGCGGATCTGCGCCGGGGCCAGATCGTTCTTCCAGGCGGGCATGATCCCCTTCCCGTTCGACACCAGCGCGATCTCGTCCGAGATGTCCGGGAAGTCGCCGACGACCGCGCCCGCGAGCTTCGGTCCGATTCCGCCCTGACCGTTGACGCCGTGGCAACGGGTGCAGTTCGCGGCCCATACCTTCCGGCCCTCCACCAGGCCGGCGTCCTGCAGCTGGGTGCCGTGCAGCGCGGGCACGTCGGACGCGCTCGACGAGCCGCCGCCCCCGCAACCCGCGGCGAGCAGCAACGTCGCCGCGGCCAGCACCGGCACGACCCGTGACCACCACCGCGCGCCAACCGCCATCCGATCTCCTCCCATCCTGGGAGGTAGTCGCCGCTCCCCCACCGCCGGTTCCCGGCCTGCCACCTAATGGCGGCGGGGCACGTCGAGGGGCCTGCCGGCCTTCGAGGACTCGAGCGCGGTGAGCAGAGCCTCCAGCACGACGTGGGAGGTCTCGCCATCCATCATCGGGGCGACGTCCGTCCAACGGAACGCGTCGACCATGTTGGCCGTCGAGCCGGCGAAGGCGTCGGGCGGCCGGTCGGGCAACGCGTGGTAGCCGCGCACCTCACCGTCGCGGTAGACGACGACCGACGGCTCCTGCACGCCGTACGAGCTCACCCGGTTGCAGCGCACGTAGCCGCGCGTGCCCGTGATCTCGACCCGTTCGTCGCAGCAGTAGTAGTCGGACTTGAAGTACGTCTCCGGCGCGAGCGTGATGTCGAGCACGCCGCGGACGCCGTTGTCGTGCTCCCACACCAGGGTCGACGGCGCGTCGAGCATCACGTCGGGCGCGAGCTCCGGCGCCACCTGCGTCTCGCCGATCCAGGCGAAGATCCGCTTGATCGGCCCGAACAACCAGTAGGCGATGGCCAGCTGGTGCCAGCCGTGGTCGAAGACGAGCCAGCCGCGACCGTCCTTCGACTGCTCGAACAACCAGCGGGCGCTCGATTCCGGGATCTCCCAACCGCCACGGCCGGTGTTGACGATCTTCATGTGGATGCCGGTCGCATCGCCGATCTCGCCCGAGACGTAGACGTCGCGGAGCTTCACGAGCGGCGGGTAGAACAGGTAGTCCTCGAGGACCCGGAGCGTCGCGCCGGTACGCGCCGCGGCCGCCACCATCGCCGCCGATTCCTCGAGCGACCGCGCGATCGGCTTCTGCACCTGCACGTGGAAGCCGGCCTCGAGCACCCGGATGACGACGGCCGCGTGCGCGGGCGTGGGCACCAGCACGTCGACCACGTCGGCGTCGATCTGCAGGAGCTCGTCGATGTCGCCGGTCTGCAGCGCGTCGGGGAACTCGCGTCCCCAACGCTGCCGGCGGGCCGGGTCGAGATCGCAGAGGCCGACGACCTCGACGTCGTCACGCGCCGCGTACGTGGGCAGGACGAGCTCGGAGATGTGACCGAGACCGATGACCGCGAGCCGGATCGGGCGGTCGATGATCGGGAGAGGCGTGGGCATCAGGCGACTTCTACCAGCCGGATCAGCCGAGGGCGACCATGACGAGGCCCGCGAGCGCGAACAGCAGGCCCACCCGCTGGGCCGCGTGCAGCTGCTCGCCGAGGACGAACCGGGCCAGGACCACGGTGAATCCCGGGGCCAGGGCGGCCATCGGTGCCACGACCACGATGAGTCCTTCCCGGACCGCGAGGAGGAGCAGCGTGCTCGCAGTGACGTCGAGAGCTCCGGCGCCCAACGCGAGGCGGCGGTCCGCCCCCTGCGGGAACGGCAGCCGGACACCGCGCGCCGCGACGACCGCGAGCGCCCCCGCGACGAGCACGAACGCGGCGACGCGGGCCGCGAGCACCGGCCAGAGCCCGGAGTCGGGCGACGTCTGCAGGTAGAGGATCAGCGAACTGCCGAGCGCCAGCCCCGCGACCACGGCCCACACCACGCCGGTCTCGGCACTGGAACCGTCGGACGCCTCGTCCGGCTGGCGCGTGATGAGGGTCACCGCTACCACGGCGAACACCACGCCCACGATGATCAGGACCGATGGACGCTCGCCATTGGCGATGCCCCACGCCACCGGCACCGTCGCCGCGACGACCGAGGTGATCGGGGCCACCACGCCCATCCGGCCCACGGCCAGGCCCTGGTACAGCAGCCCGACGCCGACGATGTTGACCGCGCCCGCGAGCAGGCCGAACACGATGTCGTGGGTTCCGACCCGGGCGCCCACGAACAGGCAGACCACGACGGCCCCGATGACCGCGGTGGCCTGGGCGACCATCAGCACGGTCAGGGTGGGAGCACGCCGTGAAGCCCTTCCACCGAGAAAGTCGCCGGAGCCGAAGCTCGCGGCGACGAGAACGCCGAGCAGTACTGCCATCGCCGCACACTAGGAGGCGATCGCGCCGGGAACGGCGGTGCAACAGCTCGCGTCGACCGCCCGTCCGTCGAAGGGGGCTGCCGACGGAAGGGCGGGCGACGCGGGCCGGTCGTGACCTTGGGTTCAGTAGCCGGAGGAGCCGCCGCTCGAGGCCTTCTTCGTGGTCGTGGTCGCGCCGGCGGTCGTCGCACTGCCCGCGGGGGTCGCGGCCGTGGTCACGACGTTGCCCTTGGCGTCGAGCACGTGCCAGGTGCCGCCGAAGCTCTGCAGGCCCTGACCGAACACCTGACCCGGTGCGGTGTCCTTGACGAAGGTGTAGACGGGCCAGTTGTTGTACGTGACGTACATCTCGCTGCTGTCCGGGCTCTTCGTGGTTCCGAGCAGCGCGGCGTCGACGCCGGTGCCCGCCGTGGCGGCGGTGGTGCCGTCAGGCAGCGCGACGTCGGGCCACGCCTTCGTGCAGCCTGAGGCGTCGGTGCACGGGACGGGCTTCCCGGCCGTGTCCTCGAGCATGTAGAGCGTCATGCCCTTGTCGTCCACGAGGATGGTGCCGAGGCCCGGGACGGCGGCCGTCTTGATGACGAGAGCGGCCGCCGCCGCGCTGGCCGTGGTGGCCGCGGGCTTGGCGGTGGTCTTCGTCGCCGCCTTCGACGACGAGCTGCCGCAAGCGGCGAGCGCGAGGGCAGCGAGAGCGGCCGCGGCAACCACGGCGACGCGAAGCTTTTGGGGGCGCGGCCTCCGGGTGCGCGGGGCGGGGTTGCGGGCGGCGGGCATGGCATCGATCGTCGTCACGTGCCTCTTCCTTCGACGTCAGGGCCGTCGTTCGAGGTCTCCCGGACGCACGGCATCCCTTCCGATGCTCGGCTCGACCCGGTCCCAGTCTCAATGCGACTTTGGTCGTAGTACCTCGTCCCACCTGCGGATACGGCGCCGGCGCGGGCGCCACGTATGCCACCCTGTCGGCACGATTCCGGAGGAGCGGGGGCAGGTGGCGAGGGAGGGCAACGATTCGTCCGGCCGTTGGACCGTCGCGCGCCAGGTGGGGCAGTTCGCGCTCGCCGGGCTGATCGCAACCGGAATCGTCGGCCTCGCGACCGCCGTCGCAAGCCGGCGCCTGGGCGAGCGTGAGGCGATCAGCGACGCGCGCACCGTCACGCTCGTGCGCGCCCAGAACACCGTCGAGCCGGTGCTCACCGACGGCCTCGCCACCGGCGATCCCGACGCCGTCGCGGCCGTCGGACACGTGGTGAGGACCAGCGTCCTCGACCCGAACCTCGTACGGGTGAAGATCTGGACCCGCGACGGCACGATCGTCTACTCGGACGAGGCCCGTCTGATCGGCACCCACTTCGGTCTCGACGCCCCGGAACGCGCGGCCATGGACGCGGGACGCATGGAAGCCGACGTGAGCGACCTCTCGAAGCCGGAGAACCGATTCGAGCGCAAACAGGGAAAGCTGCTCGAGGTCTATCTGCCGATCCGCACGCCGACCAACCAGCGCCTGCTGTTCGAGGCGTACTTCAAGTACTCCGCGGTCTCGGCGTCGGGGAATCGCATCTGGCGCAGCTTCGCCCCCATCACCATCGGCGCACTCGTGGTGCTGGAGCTCATCCAGATCACGCTGGCGTGGTCCCTCGCCCGTCGTCTCCGCCAACGTCAGGTCGAGCGGGAAGCGCTGTTGCGGGGAGCGATCGAGGCGTCCGACGCGGAACGTCGTCGCATCGCCGGCGACCTCCACGACGGGGTCGTGCAGGACCTCGCGGGCGTGGCGTACTCGATCGCGGGGACCGCGCGCGATCCCGGGCTCCCCGCCTCGAGCGCGATCGGGCTCGAGCGCTCCGCCTCGGAGGTGCGCGACAGCATCAAGTCGCTCCGGTCGTTGCTGGTCGAGATCTACCCGCCCAACCTGGAGGAGGCGGGGCTCGAGTCGGCCCTCGGCGACCTCCTGGCCCGGGCCGACGCCCGTGGCGTGCCGGCGACGCTCGACGCCGACCGACTCACGCAGGCGCTGCCCGTCGCCGCCGCGGGACTGCTCTACCGCGCCGCCCAAGAGGCGCTGCGCAACGTGCTCGCTCACGCCCAGGCCCGATCGGTGACGGTACGGGTGGCGACCGAGGGCGACCTCGCCACGCTCGACGTCGTGGACGACGGGATCGGCTTCGATACGGAGATCGGCGCGGCGCGGTTCGAGGGCGGGCACCTCGGCCTGCGCGGGCTCGCCGACCTCGTGCGCGACGCGGGAGGTACGGTCACGGTCACCTCGGAGCCGGGTGAGGGCACGACGCTGCACGTGGAGGTGCCGCTCCGATGATCAGGGTGCTGGTGGTGGACGATCACGCGGTGGTCCGACGCGGGCTCGAGCAGTTCCTCGGCAGCGAGGCCGACATCGAGGTCGTGGCGACCGCGCCCGATGGTGAGGAGGCCGTGCGCCGCGCGGCCGACCTGCAGCCCGACGTCGTGCTGATGGATCTCTCGATGCCCGTGCTCGACGGCGTGGAGGCCACCCGGCGGATCGTCGCCGCGTCGACCACGATCGCGGTCGTCGTCCTCACGTCGTTCTCGGATCGCGACCGCATCCTCGACGCGCTCGAGGCCGGCGCCACCGGCTACATCCTCAAGGACGCGGACCCGAAGGAGGTCGTCGCCGCGGTGCGGGCGGCGGCTGCGGGCGGATCGCCCCTCGACCCCAAGGCGGCCCGGGTCATGCTCGACGCCAAGCGCGAACGGCCCACCCCGCGCGAGCTCTCCGCCCGTGAGGAGGAGGTGCTCCGGCTCGTCGCCGAAGGTCTCGCCAACAAGCAGATCGCCCGACGTCTCGGCATCACCGAGCGGACGGTGAAGGCGCACCTGACGAGTGTGTTCAACCGCATCGGCGTGCAGGACCGCACCCAGGCCGCGCTGTGGGCCCGCGACAACCTGCCGGCACCCGACACGCGCTGATCTCCCGGACGCGCCGGCGACGCGGCTGCGCCGTCCGGGTCACCCGTCGTGGCCGGACCCACCGCCACTCGAACCACTGCCACTCGAACCGCTGCCACTCGAACCGCTGCCACTCGAGCCACCGCCGTCGGAGCCGCTGCTGCTCGGACCGCGGTTGCCTCCGTGGTCGTCGCCGACGTCGTGGGTCGCGGGGTCGTCGCCGCGGGCACTGGTCGTCGTCGGCCGGGGCGGGTTCGCGTCGTGGTTCACGGGGTCGTCCGCACCGTGCCCCCCGGCGAGACCACCGTGGTCGTCGACGGTGGTCGTCGTCGGCGCGGTCGCCGCGGCCGGGCGGGCGGTCGTGGTGGTGGTCGTCCGGTCCGGGATCACGACCTCGGGCGGAGGTTGCGTGTCGACCGAGCTGGCCGCGGCGTACGCGACCCCGCCGATGAGGGGGATCGCGAGTGCGGCCAAGACGACGGTGACTCGACGCTGCAACACGGAGATGTCCTTCCGTTGCCGGATGCTCGACGAAGCATCGGACGGAAGGGGTCCCAATCAGTAGTGGCCGATGGTCCTAGTACTGCGCTCGCGAGACGCGCCACGTGCGCCTCACGCGCGTGATGCGTCCCTGGACGACCGATGCGGTCGTCCAGGGACGCATGAAGCGCTACTTCTTGATGTAGATGCCCTCGAGGTCGGAGCGGCAGAGCCCGATCGGCGCCTTGACCTTCCCGCCGACCCGGGCCTTCTTGTACGCCAACACCCGGGGCTGGAACACGATCGGCACCTCGAGGCCCTGCGCCATGACGGTCTTCGACAGCTCCTGCATCGGCGGGCCCACGATCTTCGGATCGAACGAACCACCGTCGGCCTTGGCGACCAGCGGGCTGACGATGTCGGACGCCGGCGAGCCCAGCGCGTTGGCGATGAAGCCGATGGGCGTGTAGTTGTTGAGGCTGTTGTTCCACAGCGCCGGGCCATTGGTCAGGTTGGTCGAGACGATCGCGTTGGCGGTCTTCGACAGGTAGAACTCCTGCAGGATGGCGCTGGCCTGGATGCGCACCAGCTTCACCTTGAAGCCGCCGGCCGCCAATTGGCTCTGCAACAGCGGAGCCATCCGCTCGAACGTCGGCTGGCCGCCGAGCGTCACCATCGTGAACGACACACCGTTGGGGAAGCCCGCCGCCTTCAGCATCTGCTTCGACTTCTTCGGGTTGTAGTTGTAGACGCCCGCGAGCTTCTTGCTGTAGCCCGAGGTGCCCTTCGGGAACAGCTGGTCCGCCACTTCACCCTGGCCGCCGTACACGACCTTGTTGATGGTGTTGCGGTCCACCGCGTACTCGAGTGCGGCACGGATCTTCGGGTTGTCGAACGGCGCCGCGTTGAGCCGCAGCTGGATCAGCGCGTAGTCGAGCGACCGGCCCTGGACGATGCCGATCGACGGGTCGGCCTTCGCCGCCGGGTACGCCTCGGGCGTCACGTCGATGAGGTCGACCTGGCCGCTCTTCAGCGCGGTCAGCGCCTGCGGGCCCGATCCGACCTGGACGAAGTCGACACCGGCGAGCTTGTAGAGCTTCGCCACCGGTGACGTGGGGTTGGCCCGGAGCGAGACGAGCTGGCCCACGTCGTACTTCGCCAGCGTGAACGGCCCCGATCCCACCGGCTGCTTGTCGGCCGTCGGGATCGAGTTCGGTGCGTAGACCATGCCGTCGAGGAACGACAGCGCCCAGAGCACGTCGCCCGCCTGCGCCTTGTTGAGGTGCATCACCAGCGTGGTCGCGTCGGGCGTGTCCATCGCCGTGATGACCGAGAGCGACGTGCGGTACGGGCTCTTCGCGGTGTGCTCGAGGCTCAGCTTCACCGCGTTCGAGTCGAGCGGCTCGCCGTCCGAGAACTTCATCCCCGGCGCGAGCTTGAACGTGATCTGCAGGGGGTTGTCGACGGTCCAGCTCTGCGCGACGCCGGGAGCGATCGAGACGTTGTCCTTGGTCTTCGTCACCGCCTGGTAGATCAACGACAGCTCGGTCTCCGCGCAGCTGTTCGAGATCGCGCCCGGGTCGAAGTTGTCGGAGAACGCGGTGGTGAGGTCCTGGCCGTACTTCAGCACCCCTTTCGGGTCGACGGCCGACTTCCCGGTCGACGCGCCCGGTGATGCGCTGATGCTCGCCGCGCCACCGCACGCCGCGAGCGCCGCACTCAGCGCCACCGCGACGATGCCCAACTTCCGCGTTCCGAACATTGTCCGCCTTTCAGCTCACGAGATGTCGCCCACCTGACACGGACGTCAGAAATGTTCCGGCACGCTACCGCCCCGCGGCCAGGGAGAACAGGGATGCGACCCGATTCGAACCGAGCCCGTCGTGCCCCGACCGCGTGCGCGTGCGACCTGTCCAATCTTTGTGCGTCCCTGGAGCACACGATGTGTGCTCCAGGGACGCACAAAACCGGGTCAGCCGGAGACGTGGGCGGGTGCGGGCTCGGGCTAGGAGGCCGGCTGGGTGGCGAGCTCGACGATGAGGTCGGCGACGAGCTCGGGACGCGACAGGAACGGCGAATGGCTCGTGGGCCACTCCCGCGACCCCGTACAGCGCCGGGCCAGGATCTCCTGCAGACCGGGGTGGACGATCATGTCGTCGGTGCACACGACGTAGGTCGACGGCCGCTCCCGCCACGCCACTGCGGCCGGGTTCTGGGCCAGGTTCTCCATGGGCTGGGGCGAGAGCTCACCGACCGCCCACTCGACCGTCTGCGGATCGCAGTCGTTGTAGAGGAGCACCGGGGCGCGCGACGGGTTCAGGCTGAGCGTGCCGTCGTCGTTGGTGGACGTCACGCCCGCGAACTCGGGCCGGCCGTCGTACGACAGCCCCGCCGAGTTCTCCATCGCCACGCTCGCGGCCGACTCGTCCGCGTCGGGCACCACCGCGCACAGGTAGACGACGTGGGCGACCGCGGGATGCACGCCCGCCTCGGTGACGACCGCGCCGCCGTAGGAGTGACCGAGCAGGACGACATCGCCGTCGATGCCGTCGAGCACCTCGCGCACCCGGTCGGCATCACCGTGCAGGTCGGTGAGGGGTCCGGCATCGCGGCCGTGACCCGGCAGGTCGACCGCGATCGCGGGCACACCGGCCCGCTCGAGCAGCGGCATCACCCGGTCGAAGCACCACGCGCCGTGCCAGGCACCGTGCACCAACACCGCGGTGGCGGTCACCGGATCACCCGGATCAGTTGCCTTCTGGAGCGGCGGGTGCCGGGCCGGGCACAGAAGTCGAGGCGGCCTCGTTCCCGGTCGGCTCGAGGTTGCCGCCGCCGCCGAGATAGGCCGACGCCAGGCGTTCGCTGTCGACCTCGTCGCGCGTCCCGGCCCACGTGATCCGGCCGAGGCTCATGACCGCCACGGTGTCGGCGAACGCGAGGGCGTGGGTGGCGCGCTCCTCGACCAGGAGCACCGCGCAGCCGCGGGCGCGCACCTCCCCGAGCGTCTCGTACACGGCTTCCGTCGCCATCGGCGACAACCCGAGCGTCGGCTCGTCGGCGACGAGCACCGCCGGAGGCCGCACCAGCGCGGGGGCGAGGGCGAGCAGCTGCTGCTCGCCGCCCGACAGCAGGCCGGCCGATCCCTTGCGCCGTTCCTTGAGGATCGGGAAGTGCGCGTATGCGGCTTCGAGCTCCGACGGCTCGGTGAGCCGGATCTGGAGGTTCTCCTCGACGGTGAGCGACGGGAAGATCCCGCGCGACTCGGGGATCACGAGCAGGCCGGCCTGGGCCCGGCTGTGCGTCGCCGCGCGGCTGAGGTCGCGGTCGCCGAGATGCACCGCGCCTTCCCGGAGCATGATCTGCCCGGCGATCGCCTTGCACAGGGTCGACTTGCCCGCGCCGTTCGGCCCGAGGATCGCCAGCGCGCCACCCGACGCGAGCGTGAGGTCGACGCCGTGGAGCACCTCGATCTCGCCGTATCCCGCGCGCACGTCGTCGAGGCGGAGCGCTTCGTTGCCCGCACCGGCGCCGGGCGTGACCGCGCGGACCCCGGCCGCGGCCCGGGCCGGAGCGACGGTCCCGCTGTCGGCCTCGGCCGCGGCGATCGCGGCCGCGGCGGCGCGCTTCGCTTCGCGTTTGCGCTTCTTGTCGGCCCGCTGCTCGGCCGAGAGGGCGAGGATGCCGTCGGGGTTCTTGGCCAGGTTGATGGCACCGAGCCCGAACAGGATCGGCAGGAAGTAGGTGGAGGACACGATGTCGTGGAGGACGCCGTTCCAGTCGGTGATCTTCGCGAAGAACGCGCTGCCGACCGCGAACGTGAGGCCGGCGAGCAACGCGCCGGCCGGGCGGCGCACACCCCAGGTGACGACGACCGCGAGCCAGAAGAGTCCGACGAACGCCGGGGCGCTGGTGTTGGTGAACGGGCTGTTGGTCACCGCGTAGAGCGCACCGCCGAGTCCGGCGATGCCGGCCGAGATCGCGAAGACGGTGACCTTGGCCCGGTCGGGCGAGAGTCCGGTCGTGCGGGCCGCGACGTCGGAGCTGCGGGCCGCGAACACCGCGCGGCCGGTGGCCGAGACCTCGAGGTTGTGGATGACCCAGGTGACGATGCCGAACACGACCAGCGCCATCATCGTGAGCGACTGGTTGCTGGTGAACTCGAACCCGAAGAGCTTCGGGCTGTTCATGAGGTAACCCAGCGATCCGTTGCGGATCGAGTCGATCTGAAAGATCAACAGGTCGGCCGCGAACGCGATCGAGAGGGTGCCGAGCGCGAAGGCGAGGGCGCCGAGCCGCCGGATCGGGACCGCGATCAACCCCCCGACCAGAGACGCAAGCAGCGTCGCGAGAATGGCGGCGACGAAGAAGTTGAGGTGCCGGTTGTCCATCAGCACCGGCGTGTTCGAGCTGAACTGGTGCTTCACCAGCCAACCCGCGGCGAAGCCGCCGACAGTGACGAACGTCGCCTGCATCAACGACACCATGCCGCCGATGCCCGTGACGACCACGAACGAGAGGAAGACGACGCCGATGACCACGCCCTGGAGCACCAAGCCGGACCAGAACTCGTCGGCGATGAACTGCACGTAGATGACCAAGGCGACGATGGTGATGATCCACGGCAACCAGCGCCGCCACTGTGGAAGCCCTTCGCGGTGGTCGGGCTGCGGGGCCTCGCTCGCGGCGGTGCCGCCGGCGCGCCCCCGCCTGCGGGCGAGCACGAAGAGCCCGACCAGCGTGAGGAAGAACGGCACCGCGGTCCGTAGACCGGAGACGGCGGCGATGAACGATGGCAGGAAGTCGTCGGCGTACCCGGCGACGAGGTTCTGGATGATGCCGAGCAGGAGGCCCCCGGCGAACGCGAGCGGCAGGGAGCGGAAGCCGGCGAACACGACCGCCGCCAGGCAGCCCAGGACGAAGAACGTGTAGGTGATGTCGTCGAGCCCGATGAACGGCCCGAGCAGCACACCGGCGAGTCCGGCGAGCAGCGTCGTGAGAACCCACGAGATCGCGCTCACCCGGCCGCTGTCGATGCCGCGGAGGCCGGCGAGCTCGCGCTTGTCGACATCGGCGCGCATCTGCAGACCGAGACGGGTGCGTCGTAGCAACACCCACAGGCCGAGGGCCGCCAGCGCCGCCACACCGAAGATGATGACCTGGTCCGAGTTGACCACGACGCCCTTCATCAGGGTCCACGTCGTGCTCGGAACCGGTCCGAGCCCGGGAACGGTCCCCAGCCCGGTCGTGCTCGGCAGCGTGCCCCCGCGGAGGTTGATCTGCTCGGCGACGAACAGGACCAGGTTCGGCAACGCGACGAGCAGGCCGATGGTGCCGACGATGCGGGCGTGGACCGGCGCGGTGGCAAGGCGCCGCAACAGGATCAGGTCGAGCAGGAAGCCGAGCAACGGCGCGAAGACGAGAACCGACACCACCGCGGCCCAACCGATCGGCCAACCCTGACCGGTGTTGAGCTGGAAGAACACGAACGCGGTGGCGAACGCGATCGCGCCTTGGGCGAAGTTGAAGATGCCCGACGCCTCGTACGACAGCACGAGGCCGGACGCCATGATGGCGTAGATGCCGCCGGACACGGCCCCCGAGACCACCAGGCCGAGGAAGGTGCTCACGGCTCGCCCAGGTAGGCCGTGCGGACCGCGGCGTTGCCCTGGATCTCCGCGGGCGTGCCCGTGGCGAGCACCGACCCGGTCTGGAGCACGACGATCCGGTTGCAGTTGGCCATGATGAAGTCGACGTCGTGCTCGACGAGCACCATGGCGCACGACGTCTCGGTCGCGATGCGCTGCACCTGTGCGGCCAGCGCGTGGCCCTCCTCCTCGCCGAGCCCGGAGTTCGGCTCGTCGAGCAGGAGCAGCGTCGGCGGGTCGACGATGGCCCGGGCCAGCTCGACCATCCGGGCGAGGCCGATCGGCAGGGCCGCGGTGGGCGTCGCTGCGACCGCGGTCAGGCCGCACATGTCGAGGACCTCCTCCACGCGTGCGCGCCGTTCCTGCTCCAGGCGCCGACGGGTGGGGAACCCGACGAGGTCGGCGATCGCGCCGCCCCCGCCACCCTGCCAGTCGAGCCCGGCGAGCACGTTGTCCGCCACCGAGAGCCAGCCGAACGTCTGCACCTGCTGATAGGTGCGGCGCATGCCGGCCCGGGCCCGGCGGATCGGGCTCGAGCGGGTGACGTCGGCGCCGTTGAGCATCACCCGGCCGGCGTTCGGGAACCGCACGCCCGAGATCACGTCGAACAGGGTGGTCTTCCCGGCGCCGTTCGGGCCGATCAGGCCCAACACCTCACCCGCCGCGACCGAGAGACTCACTCCGTCGACGGCCGTGACCCCGCCGAAGCGCACCACGATCCCGTCGAGGGACAGGACAGCCGTGGCCGCCCCGCCCCCGATCGGATCGTTCGTTGTGTCGACGTTCACGGACAAGGGGTGTTTCCTGCTCCGTGTACTCGAGCTACTTACCGGACTTCTTGGCTGCCTTGGTCGCCGCGGCGAGCTGCTTCTGGAACTTCGTCTTGGACATGACCGGAAGGTTCGTGAACGGCGACACCACGGTGTAGCCGGTGCCGGTCCCCAGGACGATCGTGATGCCCGAGCTGCCGTCGATGTGGTTGGCCGGGAACGACAGGTTCGTCGTGCCGTTGTGCCCGTTGTACTTGAAGTTCTTGTTGCCGGCCGCGATGAAGCTCTCCCGGGTCAGGTTCTTGCCCGCCTTCTTGAGGATGGAGATGAACAGGTCGGCGCTCCAGTAACCGGCCTCGAGCGCGAGACCCTTGGTGGCCTTCGAGTCGATGGCGTCGACGTCCTTGATCATCTGCGCGACCGCGGGGCTGTCGGTCTGCTCCCATGCCGCGAACGTGATCTCGTTGTAGATGTCCTTCGACGACGAGGCGATGCGCGGGTCGTAGAGGCTGAACTCCAGGATCTTGCCCTTGTAGTTGAGCTCGCGCAGCTTCTTCGCGATGCCGATCCCGTCGGAGGTGGAGGAGACCGCCTCGACGAGATCGGGACCCTTACCACCGTTGCTCGACATGATCGCCTGGGCGTACGGCGTGTAGTCGGACACCACCGTCGGCGGCAGCGGGATCGAACCCGCCTTGTAGACCACCTTGGCGCCGTCGACGATCCACTGGTTGGCGAAGTTGTTGATCGAGATCTTGGCCGAGTCGTTGTCGGCGCCGATGATGGCGATCGCCTTGCCCTTGGCCGAGCCGTCGGGGAAGACCTTCGCGACCGACGGGACGAAGTCGCTGACCGTCCGGCCGATGGCCGGGTCGGTGCATCCCGTGAGCGAGAAGCCGGCGTTCTTCTTGCACCAGTCGGGGACGATGCCCCAACCGACGAAGGGCACGCCCTGCTGGTCGAGGTACGCCGCCGCGGGGAACGCCGCGGTCATGACCGGGACGATGGCGAACGGCTTGTCCTGCTCGACGATCTTCCTGGCCACCTGGGTGTCGGTCGCCGGCGTCTGGTTGTCGTCGTTGAAGGTGGTGAGGGTGATCTTGCGGCCGTTCACCCCGCCGGCGTCGTTCTGCCGCTTGAACCGGGCCTGGGCCCCGATCAGCGAGTCGCCGTAGAAGGCCTTGTAGCCCAGCGCCTCGACCTTGACCTCGGTGGCGCTCACCCCGGTGGCATTGCCGGCCTTGGGCGCGGCCGGCGCCGCACCTGCCGATGTTGCCCCGGCAAACCCCGCCGCGACTAAGGAAACCACCGCGAGCGCGGCGACGACCCTGAGCTTCATGCTTTTCCCCCCGGAAACGATCAGCGGTTCCGCCCCGTGCGTGCGGAGGCGGACCGACGTGAATTGGAGCGCAGCATCGCTGGACCTGGCCGCGGTGTCAAGCTTCACACGGAGCGCGCGAACGCGGGCGCAGTCCGGCGCGAACCGCGCGGACCACGCGGGAGCCTGCCGGACCGGCCGATCCGGCGGTAGGCGCGGACGGTGACGGTCGCGACGGCCCCGCCTTTCGAACCCAGGGCCCGAGCTCGAGCCGATCGGCGCCGCGGAGACGGCCGCCGTTGCGATGATGTGCACATGCTCGAGAACTGCATCGAGGTCCCGGCGTGTTCGGACACCCCGCTGGCGCGGCATCTCGCGTCGTGATCTCCGGCGTTCCACCGGGAGAGGTCCCGACACCCGAAGCGGTTCGGAGGATGGCCGCCGGCCGATCGCTGCGCGCGGTCTGGCAGAACCAGCGCGGCGGTCTGACGTACGAGATCGACCGCGAGCCGACGCGCGTCTTCGTGAAGTGGGCTCCTCCGGAGCACGGGGTCGACCTCGACGCCGAGCTCGAACGGCTGCGATGGGCCGCCGCGTACGTGTCGGTTCCGGAGGTCCTGGACCACGGATCCGACGACGAGGGCGCGTGGATCGCGACCCGTGCGCTCCCCGGGACCAACGCGGCGACCGAGGCATGGAGGCGACGCCCGGCCGACGCGGTCGCGGGCCTCGGCCGCGCCCTCCGGGAGCTGCACGACCGCCTCCCCGTGGCCGCGTGCCCGTTCTCGTGGTCGACCGAGACCCGGGTCGCGGAGCTGCACCGGCGGGCCGACGCCGGCGGGTTCGACGGACTCGAGTGGGATCGGGGTCGCCTCTCCCTCGATCCGGCCGCGGCGATCCGTCTCGTCGACGACGCGCCACCGGTCGACGTCCTGGTCGTGTGCCACGGCGACGCGTGCGCCCCGAACACGTTGCTCGCGGACGACGGCCTGTGCACCGGCCACGTGGATCTCGGTGCGCTCGGGATCGCCGACCGCTGGGCCGACCTTGCCGTCGCGAGCTGGAGCTGCGACTGGAACTACGGGCCCGGTTGGCAGGACACGATGTTCGACGCATACGGCGTACGGCCCGACCCCCTTCGGATCCGCTACTACCGCGTGCTCTGGGATCTCGGACCCTGAGCCCGAACCGACTCAATCCGTCGACGACCGCGTCGATACAGGAAGAGCGGATCGGCAGGGTCGGAGGGAAACGCGTTGACGGCAGGGAGCACTCGGCGGATCGACAACCCTGCCGCGCCGGAGACGACCCGGGCGCCGGAGCCGATCGCGGTCGACGAGTTGGCCCGCCTCGTCGCCGACCTGCTGCCCGTCGGTGTGTGGGAATGGGAGGTCGGAACCGACCTCTTCCGCCGGACCGCCGACATCAAGGTGTCACTGGCGATGACCGCTCGCGGCGATGCGTTCCCGCTCACCACGATGCTGCAGCGGGTGCATCCCGACGACCGCGTCCGGGTGGAGCGTGCGATCCGGGCCGCCGCGGTTCCCGGCGGCACCTGTGAGATCGACTTCCGATCGGGTCCCGGCCGGTCCCCTCGCCGGCTCCTGATGCGGGGCGAGGCCCGGAGCGAGGTCGACGCGTCGAGCGGCGCGGAACGGGTCGTACGCGTGGTCGGAGCGATGCTCGACGTGACGAAGTCCCACGCCGCGCAGGCCCACATCGTCGAGATCCTCGAGACCGTGTCCGACGGCTACTTCGCCGTCGACGACGACTGGAAGCTCACGTACGTCAACCAGACCAGCGAGAGGCTCTGGGGACGGACGCGCGACGAGCTCCTCGGTTGGGACATCTGGAAGAAGTATCCGGAGCTCGTCGGCACCGACTTCGAGCGGGCGCTCCGCGGCGCGCGGAGGGACCAGACGCCAATGGAGGTGATCGAGTACCTCCCGTCGGCAGCCGCCTGGTACCAGCTGCAGGCGTTCCCGATGGCGAAGGGCGTCGCGGTCTACTTCCGCGACGTCACGACCCAACGAGAGTTCTCGCAGGAACGCGAGCGACTGTTGGTGGCCGAGCAGCGCGCGGTGAAGGAAGCCCAACGCGCCCGGGACGAGCTCGCCCACGCCGCGACGCACGACGCGCTGACCGGCCTGCCGAACCGCACGATCCTCTTTCGCGACCTCGCGTCGATGCTCCGGGCCCGGTCGGCGTTCGCGGTCCTGTTCCTCGACCTCGACCGCTTCAAGGTCGTCAACGACAGTCTCGGCCATCTCGTCGGCGACCAGCTGCTCGTCGCGGTCTCGGAACGGATCAGCAGCCTCGCGGGCCCGAAAACACTGACCGCACGGCTCGGAGGCGACGAGTTCGTGCTCGTCGTCGACAGCCCGGACCTGGTCGAGATCTGCCGGTTCGCCCAACTCGTGGTCGACGAGCTCCGGCAGCCGTTCCTGGTCGATGGACACGAGCTCGTCATCGCCGCGAGTGTCGGCATCGCGAACTCCGCCCCCGACGCGAGCCCGTCGACGCTGCTCCGCGACGCGGACGCCGCGCTGTACCGCGCCAAGGCCCGCGGCCGGGACCGGATCGTCGTGCACGACGACGCGCTGCGGGCCGAGGCCACCGAGCGCCTGGAGCTCGAGACCGAGCTCCGGGCCGCGATCGGCGGCGACCAGCTCCTCCTGCACTACCAGCCGATCGTCCGCGTGCGGGACCGCCGGAGAGTGGGCTACGAGGCGCTCGTACGGTGGAACAACCCGCGCCGGGGACTGCTGGCACCCGCGAGCTTCATCGTCCTCGCGGAGGAGTCGGGGCTCGTCAACAAGCTCGGCGAATGGGCGCTCACGGAAGCGGCCCAACAGGTCCTCGCCTGGCGCGCCGACCCCGCGGTCGCTCTCGGCGAGACCGTCTGGGTCAACGTGTCGGGCAACCAACTCCAGGAACACGTGTCGCTGCCCGCGACCGTCCGCGGGATCATCGAGCGCTACGGGCTCCTTCCCGGTGAGCTGGGGTTGGAGGTCACCGAGTCGATCCTGATGCGGAGCCCCGAACGCGCCCATCACGAGCTCGAAGAGCTGCGTTCGCTCGGCGTCCCGTTCGCCGTCGACGACTTCGGAACCGGCTACTCCTCGCTGGGCTACCTCCAACGCTTCCGCCCCGACGTCGTGAAGATCGACCGGAGCTTCATCTCGAGCATCGGGCACTCGGAGACCCGCCACATCGTCAAGTCGATCATCGACGTGAGCCACGCCCTCGGCGCCACGGTCACGGCCGAAGGCGTCGAACGGGGTGACCAGCTCCGGATCCTCGAGACCCTCGGCTGCGACCACGCTTCCGGCCACATCCTCGGGAGGGCCGAGCCGGTCGCCGCACGGCGGCGCATGCCCCGCCCCTCGGCGCCCCAGAAGTAATCGGGAGCAATAGGGCGCATCGGTTCAGGTTCCCGACCGGACCTGCCGATGAGGAGGTTCACGGGTGCCGACATCCCACCCATTGCTGGCCGAGTCAGACACGTCCGCCAGACCCCCGGACGACGCTGGCAGACCTGGTCAACAGATCGTTCGTACCTGGGCGAAACGTCCCACGGCGGCGGTGCTGCTGGAAGCGATGCCTCGCTGCGTACGAACCGGGGTCCCATGAACGTCCACGCTCGACTTTCCCGCCGGGGAGGTGCGGCCCTCGCGGCCGTCGCCGTCTCGATCACCGCGCTCCTCACACTCGGGGGCACCGCGACCGCTGCGATCGTCGCGACGGTGCCGCTCGGCACCTCGGCGCAGTACGCCGTGCTCGGTGGATCCGACGTCACCAACACCGGCGCGAGCATCCTCAACGGCAGTCTGGGAGTCTCGCCCGGCACCTCGATCACCGGGTTCCCACCCGGGATCGTGGTCCCGCCCGGGACGACGCACCAGACCGACACCGCGGCGGCGCAGGCGCAATCCGCCCTCACCGCGGGCTACATCGATGCGGCCAACCGCCCCATCACGGCGACGACCACCGCCGACCTCGCCAACCTCAACCTGCAGGCCGGCGTCTACGCGGGGCCGTCCCACGGCGCGCTGAGCCTCACCGGGCCGTTGGTCCTCGACGGCGCCGGCGACTCGACATCGGTGTTCATCTTCCAGACCAACTCCAGCCTCATCACCGCGTCGAGCAGCACGGTGACGCTGATCAACGGAGCCCAGGAGTGCAACGTCTTCTGGCAGGTCGGCAGTGACGCCACACTCGGCACGGGCTCGGTGTTCCGAGGCAACCTGCTCGCGCTCAACGCGATCACGGTGACGACGGGCGTGACCGTGCATGGACGCGCGCTGGCCCGCAACGCGGGGGTCACCCTCGACACCGACACGTTCGTCGCACCGTCGTGCGCGGTCACCGCACCCACGACCACCACCAGCCCGCCGGCGACGACCGCGGCCGCGGGAACCCCGATCACCGCGGGCAGTGGCTTCACGCCGCGCACCGTTCCTCCGACCGGGACCGGCACCGGCCTCACGTCCGTCGGCACCCCGGGCGTTCCCGGGGTCGTCGGCCCGCCCAAGACCGACGCCACTCCCCTGGCCCAGGGCGACTCGCCCGGGCGGATCCTGATCGTCGTCGGGCTCTTCGGAGCCACGGGCGCGGCCGGACTCGTCGCGAACCGTCGGCGCATGCAGGCACGCGATCGGGCGTGAGGGCCGCGATCTCATCGCACCGACGCCTGACGGTCGCCTCGATCGTCGGCGTCTGTGCGGTCGCGCTCCTCGCCGGCTACGCGTGCACCCGGAGCGGGTCACCGCACCGGGCCGTAGCCCTCGCCCCACCCCCGACCGCGAGCACCGCGGTGGGGGCGACCGTCCTCACCGACCCGGGCCTGCCCGTGCCTGCACCGCTCACCTACTTCGGGCTCGGCCTGCGGGCCGCGCCGGTGCCGGTGCCGTTGGAGCTGGAGATCCCGAGGATCGGCGTCAAGACCTCGGTGCTCGGCGTCGGCATGACCGCCAAGGACGCGATGGACGCGCCCGAGGGGCGCGCCGCCGACCCCGTCTGGCAGCAGGCGTTCTGGTACCGCGGCAGCGCCATCCCGGGGGCGAAGAGCACCGCGCTGATCGCCGGGCACATCGACGACCCGCTGGGGCGCGACGGCGTGTTCGGGCACATCGACCAGCTCCAGCCCGGTGACCAGATCATCGTGCACGACACGCGGAGCGGGCTCGACGTGCGGTTCGCGGTGACCGAGGCGAAGACGTATTCGCTCGCCGAGGCGGCCGATCCCGCGGTCCTCACCCGCATGTACGGCACCGGCCCCGTCGCGGGCGCGTGGCCGGAGCCGTCGGCCGACGGCCTCGCGCACCTGACGCTGGTGACGTGTGCCGGCACGTTCCGCAACGGGACCCACGACCACCGGCTGGCGGTCTACGCGACCCGCGTCGCCTGAGGAGCCGTCGCTAGCTTGGTGCCCCTGATCGTCGGCATCGAGGAGCACGACCGTGGATCTGCGCTACGGGATGAACCCCCATCAGGCGGCGCGCGTCGCTCCGTCATCCGGGCCGGCGCCGGTCGTCGCCCGCAACGGCGGCGCTTCGTACATCAACCTGCTCGACGCGCTCAACGCCTGGCAGCTCGTGCGCGACGCGTCCGCCGCGATCGGCGCACCCGTCGCCACGTCGTTCAAGCACGTGTCCCCCGCCGGCGCGGCGGTCGCGGGCGAGGTCGACGAGACCGCGCGTGAGGCGTGGGGCCTCTCCGGGACCGTGGGCGCGATCACCTCCGCCTACGTGCGCGCCCGCGACGTCGATCCGAAGTCGTCGTTCGGCGACATGATCGCGGTGTCGGAGCCGGTCGACGCCGAGCTTGCCGACTTCCTGTCGCGCGTGGTGGCCGACGGGATCGTCGCGCCCGGATTCGAGCCGGGAACGTTGGACGTCCTCGCCAAGAAGAAGCGCGGGTCGTTCCTCGTGCTCGAAGCCGACCCGGCCTACGAGCCGCCGGAGTGGGAGCACCGCGACGTCTTCGGGATGGTGCTCGAGCAGCAGCGCGATCGGGCACCGATCACCGCGGATCTGCTGCACGTCGTCACCGGCGACGTGCTCACCACCGACACGGTGCGCGACTCGCTCCTCGGCCTGGCCACGCTCCGGTACACGCAGTCGAACTCGGTGGCACTGGTCCGCGACGGGGTCGCGCTGGGCATCGGCGCGGGCCAGCAGAACCGCGTCGACTGCGTGAAGCTCGCCGGCAACAAGGCGTCGGTGTGGTGGCTCCGCCGCAACGAGGTCGTGCGCGCACTGCCGCGGCCGGACGGCATGTCGCGGCAGGACTGGCTCAACTGGCAGATCCGGCTGGCGGAGGGCGACATGACGCCGAGCCAGCGGGCCGAGCTCGGCGCGTCGTTCCCCGAGCTCGACCTGGAGCCGCTCGGATCGTGGCGTGAGCAATGGGTCGAGCACCTCGACGGCGTGACCTTGGCCTCCGACGGCTTCCTCCCGTTCCGGGACAACGTCGACCACGCGAGCCGCTTCGGCGT
>JAODBH010000223.1 GCA_025463865.1 Actinomycetes bacterium
CAGGAGCAGCAACATCACGCCCGCGTGCACGGCGACGGCCCGGTGCGTGACTCTCGCTCGGCCCTCCGGTGACTCCGACAATTCCGACGTACCGGAAATCGTGCTCAGCCCACCCGCCTGCATCCGCAGGTTTTATCGGCGGCCCGGCACATTGCGCAATGTCGGACCAAATAGGCGGGGGACCTACCGGGTTTTACGTCGGAGGGGCCATCGCTCCCGGAGCGCAATGCCTTCGGCGCACCCGATCGTCATTGCGCTCGTCGAGTACGACTCGGATTCGGCCTGGCCCCACCCTGCTGCCCGGCTCGGAGCGAAGAGCCGGGTTGTCGTACGGGTAGCGCCACGCCGAGCAGTCCTGTCCACCCGCGCTGACCGCAGCGTCCGACTGGTCGGTCGTACGTCGCCTGAGCGGACACTCGCGGCGTTCGCGTTACGTGGCGCCGCGGCCACGATCCGCGTTTCTTTCGGGACCATCCCCCACATGGCGCGAGCGAGTCGCCATGATGACGCCGCGGGCGGAGGGGGGTCGCGTCGGGAGGACGCGATGTACCGATCAAGACGTGACCGCGCGCCCGAGCGGGCGGACGCGCTCCGAACCGTGGGACTGCTGGACGCGACGTTCCCGCGCGAGGCCGACGGCATGACCGCGTTCCGCGTCGCCGGGGCCTCGGCCGCGTGGCTGCAGCTCGAACGGCCGGACATCGTCAACCGCACCGCCACCCGTCTCCTCGTCCCTCGCACGGGCCACCGCGAGGTCGCCGTCGCCGCGTTCCGGACCCGCGGCCTCGAGTACAGCGGCGTGACCGACGCCACCGAAGCCGATCTGCTCTATCCGGGCGCAGTGACCGAGTACGCACGCGCCTACCTCGACGCGCGTGAGCAGCCGATCACCACGAGCGGGGGAGTGGTCGTCGTCACGGTGCAGAGCGTGATCGCGGCCGGGGTCACTGCCGCGCTCGACGTCGCCCGCGCCCGCGAGCACCGGGTCGACTGGGTCCACGCCGCGCTCTCCGTCGAGGAGCTCTCGTGGGTGGAGGGGCAGACCTTCGTCGACAGCCTCATCCGTCGCCTCCCGGCCCGCGCCCGGGAGAGCTTCGCCGCGCTGCCGTTCCGCTATCCGGCCTACCGGTTCGACCTCGCTGCCGAACGCGACCGCCTCGGTCTCGTCCGCCGGCCCGAGTCCCGCTTCGCCCGGATCCTCGCCTCCCTCCACCAATCCGTGCGCGACACCCTGACGCCGAGGATGTCGAGAATCAGCCCTTAGATCTTTGTGCGTCTCCTGAGCACACATGTCGTGCTCCAGGGACGCTCGAAATCGGGTCAGGTCTCGGGGGGGTTCAGGATGGAGCGGTGGTTGCGGACGGATTCGTCGAGGATCGAGCGCAGGGTCTGCTCGGCGAAGTCGGGATCGAGGCCGACGCTGACCGCGAGGCCGCGGATGCGTTCGATCATCCGGGTCTCGCGTGCCGGGTCCTGAGCCGGGAGCCCGTGCTCCCGCTTGTGCTCGCCCACGCGATCGGTGACGGCGAAGCGCTCGGCGAGGATCCCGACCCAATCGGCATCGAGCTCGTCGAGTCGCTGGCGCATCACTCCGAGGGCCTCGAGAGGGTCGGGCTCCATGGCCGCCGAGGGTAGTCGCGCCTCTCGCGGGGCGAGGTCGAACCGGGTCGCCTCGTAACATCAGGACATGGCCCCCCAATTCATCGTCACCATGCGCGATCTGCGCCGCTTCTATCCGCCCGACCGCGAGGTGCTGCGCGGCATCAACATCTCGATGTACCCCGGCGCCAAGATCGGCGTCCTCGGCTCCAACGGCTCCGGCAAGTCGTCGTTGCTGCGCATCCTGGCCGGTGAGGACGACGGCTACACCGGCGAGTTCCGGGTGACGCCAGGGTTCACCGTCGGCTACCTCGCGCAGGAGCCGAAGCTCGACGAGACCAAGAACGTCCTCGCCAACGTGACCGAGGGCCTGGGCGAGACGGCCGCGTTGCTGGAGCGCTTCAACGAGGTCTGCAACGCGATGGGCGAGCCCGACGCCGACTTCGACAAGCTGCTCGAGGAGCAGGGCGACCTCCAGACCAAGATCGACGCCGCCAACGGCTGGGACCTGGAGCGCACACTCGAGATCGCGATGGACGCACTGCGCTGCCCGCCGGGCGACGCCTCGGTCCAGACGCTCTCCGGCGGTGAGCGCCGGCGGGTCGCGTTGTGCCGGCTGCTGCTCCAGAAGCCCGACCTGCTCCTCCTCGACGAGCCCACCAACCACCTCGACGCGGAGTCGGTGGCGTGGTTGGAGCGCTTCCTCCAGGACTACAGCGGCACCGTCGTCGCGGTCACCCACGACCGGTACTTCCTCGACAACGTCGCGGGCTGGATCCTCGAGCTCGACCGCGGCGCCGGCATCCCCTTCGAAGGCAACTACACCTCCTGGCTCGAGCAGAAGGAGGAGCGCTACAAGCACGAGGAAAAGGTCGACGCGGCCCGCAAGCGCACCCTCGAGCGCGAGCTGGAGTGGGTCCGCATGTCGCCGCGCGCCCGTCAGGCCAAGGGCAAGGCACGCCTGACCGCCTACGAGTCGCTGCTCGCGGAGTCGGAGTCGGCCGAGGGCCGGGCCGAGAAGCTGCTGATCCAGATCCCGTCGGGCAAGCGCCTCGGTGACGTGGTCATCGAGGCCACCGACCTCGAGAAGGGCTACGGCGACAAGCTCCTGATCGACGGCCTGTCGTTCAACCTTCCCCGCGGTGGCATCGTCGGGGTCATCGGTCCGAACGGCGCGGGCAAGACCACCTTGTTCCGCATGATCACCGGGCCCGAGACGCCCGACGGCGGAACCTTGCGGGTCGGGCCGACGGTGGAGCTCGCCTACGTCGACCAGTCCCGCGATTCACTCGACGCGGGCGCGACGGTCTACGAGGAGATCACCGGCGGCGTCGACAACCTCGTCGTCGGCGGGCGCGAGATCCACGGTCGGGCCTACGTCGCGAGCTTCATGTTCAAGGGCTCGGACCAGCAGAAGAACGTCGGCGACCTCTCCGGCGGCGAGCGCAACCGCGTGCACCTGGCCAAGGTGCTCAAGACCGGGGGCAACGTGCTGCTGCTCGACGAACCGACCAACGACCTCGACGTCGACACGCTGCGGGCACTCGAGGACGCGCTGCTCGAATACGCCGGGTGTGCGGTGGTGATCTCCCACGACCGGTGGTTCCTCGATCGGCTCTGCACCCATGTGCTCGCGTTCGAGGGCGACAGCGAGGTCCGCTGGTTCGAAGGCAACTTCTCCGACTACGAGGCCGACCGCCACAAGCGCCTCGGTGCCGACGCCGACCAACCCCACCGGATCAAGTACAAGCCGCTCGTGCATGGCTGACCGCCGCACCCGCACGTCGATGCCTCCCTGGCCGACTCACGCGGTCGTCGTGGGCCGCACATGAAGATCTGCCCGTGAGCGACACGGTGCTCGTGCCGACCACCGTCGTCGCGGGCGGGGATGCGTTGGCACGGGGCGAGGACGGCAAGGTCGTGTTCGTGCGGGGCGGGCTCCCCGGGGAACCGGTCCGGGTGCGGGTGGTCGAGAGCAAGAAGGGCTTCTCGCGCGCCGAGATCGAGGAAGTGGTGGAGCCGTCGCCGTGGCGTACCGAACCACCGTGCCCGAACGTCGCCCGCGGGTGCGGCGGCTGCCAGTGGCAACACGTCACGCTCGAGGGTCAACGCGAGCTGAAGGCCGAGATCGTCCGCGACGCGCTGCGCCGCATCGCGAAGCTGACAGAACCTCCCGTGCGCGCCACCGTCGCGCTCTCCGGGACCGATTACCGCACGACGATGCGCGCCGCGGTGGACCACGGCCGGGCGGGTCTGCGCCGCGCGGGGAGCCACGACGTCGTGGACCTCGACCTCTGCCTCGTGGCGCACCCGTTGGTCGAGGAGATGTTGCGCGACGGCCGCTTCGGTCGCGCGCGCGAGGTCGAGCTGCGCGCGGGCGCCCGCACCGGGACCCGACTCGCGATGGTGGATCCCGACGCGCAAGGTGTGCAGCTCCCCGACGATGTCGTGGTCGTCGGGATCGACGACGTCCGGGCCGGCGATCCCGCCTCGTACTCCGAGATCGTCGCCGACCGCACGTGGCGGATCTCGGCCGCGAGCTTCTTCCAGGCTCGTCCTGACGGCGCCGACGAGCTGGCCCGGCTCGTCGTGGAGGCCGTCGAGCCGTACGCCACCGCCGTCGACCTGTACTGCGGCGTCGGTCTCTTCGCCGGGGTCCTCAGCGACGCCGGCGTCGAGGTGCTGGCGGCCGTCGAGGGCGACGCCTCGAGCGCCCGCGACGCCCGGGCCAACCTGGCCGAGTCCGGCGTCGACGTGGTCGAGGTCGACGTGCACCGGTGGACCGCCGAGGCCCCGGTCGACGTGGTGGTCGCCGACCCCAGTCGCAACGGCCTCGGCACCCGGGGTGTCGAGGCGGCCGTCTCGGGCGTCCCCGAGGCCGTGGTGCTCGTGAGCTGTGACCCGGCCGCCCTGGGCCGGGACACCCAGCTGCTGGGCGAAGCCGGATACGGCCTGGAATGGATCACCCCGGTCGATATGTTCCCCGGGACGGTGCACGTCGAGACGGTCGCCCGATTCACCCGCGGCACCGCGGATACGCAGGTCAGGACCCTCTGGAGGGCCGACTGAACGAACCGGAATAGTGACGGGCGAGGTCGGGTTACGGAGCCTACGTAATCACGTAATCAGAGGAGAAATCCGATGGCCGAGCTCGACACCCAGACCCTGCCGGTGCTGCCACTGCCCAACGGCGTGGTGCTTCCCGGATCTGTGGTCACCCTGGCCCTCGACGGGCCGGAAGCCAAGGCCGCGGTCGCGGCCGCCCTCGGAGGCGACAGCCTCGTGCTGCTCGTCCCGAACATCGATGGACGGTACGCGCGCGTCGGGGTCGTGGCCATGGTCGAGCAGGCCGGTGAGCTCCCGAACGGGATCACCGGCGTGGTGCTGCGCGGCATGCACCGGGCCCTGGTCGGCGCGGGCGTCAACGGGAGCGACGGTCTGCGGGTGCAGGCCGACCCGATTCCCGACCCGACCGAAGCGTCGCCCCGAGCGCAGGAGCTGAGCCGCGAGCTGCGCGGCGTGCTGACCGTGCTGGGGGAGCGGCGCCGTTCGCGCCGCTTGCCCGAGCTGCTCCGCACGGTGAACGAGCCGGGCGCGCTGGCCGACGGCTTCGGATCCTGGTCCGACCTGCCGGCCGACAAGAAGGTCCAGCTGCTCGAGACGACCGACGTCGAGGAGCGCGTCCAGCGCGCCATCACGTGGGCCCGGGACATGCTGGCCGAGCACGAGCTCAACGAGCGCATCCGCACCGAGGTCGCCGACGGCATGGAGTCGACGCAGCGCGAGTTCCTGCTGCGCCGTCAGCTCGACGCGATCCGCAAGGAGCTGGGTGAGACCGGCGACGACGAGGATGCGGTCGAGAACTACCGGACCAAGATCGCGGCGTCGCACATGCCGGACGACGTCCGGGCCGCGGCGATCCGCGAGGTCGACAAGCTCGAGCGCACAAGTGAGCAGAGCCCCGAGCACGGCTGGATCCGCACCTGGTTGGACTGGATGACGGACCTTCCGTGGGGTGTCCGCACCGACGAGCGCGACGACGTGGTCGAAGCGCGGTCGATCCTGGACGCGGACCACACCGGACTCGAGGAGCCCAAGGACCGCATCGTCGAGTACCTCGCGGTGCGCGCCCTGAAGCAGCGTCGCGACGAGTCGCGCAAGGCGACGGACGAGTCGGGCCCGACGGAGGGTGACACGCCCGAGGCCGGCGAGGAGCCGGTGGCGGACGTGAAGCAGCCCTACGAGCGTGGCAACGGCGTGATCCTGGCGTTGGTGGGCCCTCCGGGCGTGGGCAAGACCAGCCTGGGTGAGTCCATCGCGCGGGCGTTGCACCGCAACTTCGTGCGCGTGTCGCTGGGCGGCGTGCGGGACGAGGCCGAGATCCGGGGTCACCGGCGCACCTACGTGGGCGCGCTGCCCGGCCGCATCGTGCGGGCGATCAAGGAGAGTGGCTCGATGAACCCCGTCGTGCTGCTCGACGAGGTCGACAAGATGGGTGCCGACTACCGGGGCGACCCGTCGAGCGCGTTGCTCGAGGTGCTCGACCCGGCACAGAACCAAACCTTCCGAGATCACTACCTGGAGGTCGACCTCGACCTGTCGGACGTGCTGTTCCTGGCGACCGCCAACGTGGCCGACACGATCCCCGGACCGCTGCTGGACCGCATGGAGGTCGTGCGGCTCGACGGCTACACCGAGGAGGAGAAGGTCGCGATCGCTCGTGACCACCTCTGGGCTCGCCAGGTCGAGCGCAACGGATTGGAGCCGGCCGACGTCTCGGCCGACGACGTCACGCTGCGCAAGGTCGTGACCGAGTACACCCGGGAGGCCGGGGTGCGAGGACTCGAGCGCACGCTCGGCAAGCTGCTGCGGAAGTTCGCGGCCGAGGTCGCCAAGGGCACGGTCGTGCCTCCGGTGGCCCTGGGTGTGGACGACGTCCGGACCTACCTCGGGCGCCCGCGCTTCTTCGACGAGCCGGCCGAGCGGACCTCCGTTCCCGGCGTGGCGACGGGGCTCGCGGTGACCGGTGTGGGTGGCGACGTGCTGTTCGTCGAGGCGACGTCGATGGAAGGCGAAGCCGGATTGACGCTCACCGGACAGGTCGGTGACGTGATGAAGGAGTCGGCCCAGATCGCGCTGAGCTTCGTGCGGTCGCACGCAGCGGAGCTCGGGCTCGACCCGGTCGAGATCGCCAAGAAGCGGTTCCACGTGCACGTGCCTGCGGGTGCCATCCCGAAGGACGGGCCGTCGGCCGGAGTGACCCTCACGACCGCACTGGTGAGCCTGCTCACCGGTCGGCCGGTGCGCTCCGACGTCGCCATGACCGGAGAGGTCACGCTCCAGGGCAAGGTCCTGCCGATCGGCGGGCTGAAGCAGAAGGTGCTCGCGGCGGAGCGGATGGGGATCACCACGGTGATCTTCCCGAAGCGCAACGAGCCCGACCTGGACGACGTGCCCGAGGCGGTGCGGGAACGGATGACGTTCCACGCCCTCGCCGACGTCCGCGAGGTGCTCGAGATCGCACTCGCCCCGGCTCCGGCCGGGGCGGGAGCGGTCGAGCCGGAAGTGGCAGCGGCGTAGCCCCAACGCCGGACCCTCTCGCGGAACCAGGCCCGTGCGTCGATTCCCCGTCGACGCACGGGCCGCTCCGCGTCCCGGTACCTTCGCTCGATGGGTCCGGACCGAGTGGCGGGAGGCGAGCGCGGCCGGGTGCGCGGGTTGCCGCTCGTGCTCGTGAGCCTGCTCGTCGTCGGGGTCGCCGCGGCGGGTGTGGCGATCGACCGGGATGGCGGGGGCCCGAAAGCCGGTCCGGGGGACGCGTTCTACTCGTTGCCGAAGAACCTGCCCGTCGCCGCGGCCGGGACGATCATCCGGAGCGCGGGGGTTCCTGCTCCCGCGGGGGCAGCCGGCACCAAGGTGCTGTACCACTCGCGCGCGCTCGACGGCCGTGACATCGCGGTGTCCGGAGTGATCTACACGCCGACCGGCGCCGCCCCA
>JAODBH010000258.1 GCA_025463865.1 Actinomycetes bacterium
GCCCGCCGCCTACGCTCGGGACATGCCCGAGGGCGACACAATCTTCCGGACCGCGCGCACGTTGCGGCAGGCCCTGGCCGGCAAGACGCTGCGCCGGTTCGAAGCGAAGCGACTGGTCGCCCGCGGACCCAGACCAGGCACGAAGGTCATCGACGCCGAGGCCCGCGGCAAGCACCTGCTGATCCATTTCGACGACGGAACCGTGCTGCACACGCACATGCGCATGACCGGCAGCTGGCACGTCTACCGCGCCGGTGAACGATGGAAGAAGCCTGCGAGCTACGCGCGCGTCGTGATGGAGACCGAGGACGACATCGTCGCGGTGTGCTTCTCGGCACCGCTCGTCGAGCTTCGACGCGATGCCGACGCGTCGGTGGCGCACCTCGGCCCCGACCTCTGCCGTCCGGATGTCGACCTCGCCGAGGTTCGACTCAGGTTCCGCCGGCTGCACCCGTCGACCGAGCTCGGAGTCGCGCTGCTCGACCAGACCGTGGCCAGCGGGATCGGCAACGTGTACAAGAGCGAGGTCTGCTTCGTGTGCCACGAGGACCCGTTCACGCCGATCGGCGAGCTCGACGAGACCCGCGTCGAGACCCTGTTCGCGACGGCTGCCCGACTGCTCCAGGCGAACCTCGAGGGCTTCGACCGGGTGACCGTTGGCCGCGGTCTCGGCGTCTACGGCAAGCAAGGCAAGCGGTGCCTGCGCTGCGGAACCGTCGTCCGCATGCGCCACCAAGGCGAGCAGGCCCGCAGCACCTACTGGTGCCCCGGCTGCCAAACCGGCCCGCACGGCACGAACGCTTAGGCGTCTGTTGAGCACCTACGAGGTGCCAGAGTGACGCTCAGCCCTGTGCGGGTCCCAACGGCTCGACCACGATCATGAGCGGGTCGACCATCGAGTCACTCATCTGCAACGTGGGCGCGGCTTCCGAGAGCGCCTTCGACGCGAGGTCGGCGTCGCCCTCGAAGTTGTAGAGCGCCACGTACTTGTGGGTCTGCGGGAAGATCTGGTTCTCCGAGACGCGGAACCGCTGCGCGGACGTGAACGGCTCGAGGGCCAGGATCTCGGGGATGTGCACCGAGTCGTACCAGTTGTTGTACTCGTCGTCGCGACCCTCGGCTGCGTTCGTGAACACGATCAGCTGACCACTCATGGTCCCCCCTCGATGGCGTGCCCGACAGTTGACCGCATTCGCCGCGGCTCGTCCACCGCTGCGAACTCTTCGGCGCCTCAGGACCTGGGAGCCACCGAGGTCAGATCGGGAAGAAGCAGGCACCGACGGTGTCGGGACCGGTCTGACCACCGACGGACGGGCCGATCCGGTAGTGGACGAGCTCAGTCACGCACGGCAGCGCGCGAAGGCGGGCCGCGAACGCCTCGGCCAGATCGGTGGAGCCGGCGTCACCCACACCCACCCGCTGCGGAAGGCCGGCGGCGCGGCGCGCGACGTAGTTGGTCATGACGTCGAGCGTCGCGTCGACGTCGTAGACCGTGCCGACCTGCAGCATCTCGCCGTGCTCCCAGGCCTGGATCGCGGTTCCGTCGCGTCCCGGAGCGCGCCGGTCGGTCCCGCCGTTCGCATGGACCAGATCCAGCGCCCCCACCACGAACACGTTGCCGACGTTGGTCGCGGTGCGCTTCGCCGCGGCCACGGTCGTGGCAAGATCGCCGCCATCGGCCAGCGCCTCGCCGGCCGACCAGACGCAGCACGACACCCGGAACGACACCAAGCCGGTGTCGACGACCTCGACCGGGATCGGGCTCATCGGCGCGGCCTTGTACACGGAGTCGATCGTGGCCGCCCACGCAGCGCCGGAGTGGATCGAGACCACCTGCGTCGCGCCGCGCTCGGCCGCGGCCTGGTACTCCACCAGGACCTCGCCGGGCGCGGGCGCGACGGTCGTGATCGCCGCGCCCGCGGCGAGCCGCTCGTAGAACTCCTCGGTAGAGATGTCGATGCCCTCGCGCAGCGGGATCCCGTCGATGACGACGGTCATCGGCACGATCCGCACGTCGTAGCGGGTGCGCAACGTGGGAGGGAGCTGCGACATCGAGTCGGTGACGAGCGCGATCACGCCGCGGTTCCCGACGCCGCGAGTCGCGCCTGCCGGAACTTCAGCACCACCATCGCCGACCCCGCGGCCGAGAACGCGACCAGTCCCGCGCTCGGCTCCGGACCCCAGGCGTTGGGCCAGCGCTTGCGCCACCACAGGATCGAGGCCACGGTCCAGGCGGCCGCGGTGATCTGCGCGCTGCGTTCCGAGTTGCGCGTGGCCGCCGCGCTGAGGGCCACGACCGAGGCGTCGATCGGCCAGTACGCCGGGAACACGCCCAGGGCTGCTCCACCGGCGGTCCCGATCCCCTTCCCGCCGTTGAAGCCGAACCACACCGGCCAGATGTGACCGGCGATCGACGCGGTTGCGCCGACGTACGCGCCCGCATCGCCACCGACCGTCCGACCTGCCCACCCACCGAGCGCGCCTTTGGCGACATCGGCGACGATGACCGCGACGCCCCACTTCTTGCCGACGACCCGCATGGTGTTGAAGCCGCCGGGGTTGCCGCTGCCCTCGGAGCGGATGTCGACCGACCCGCGCGTCGCTATCCGGCTCACGATGTCGGCGGACGGAATCGTCCCCAACAGGTACCCGATCGCGGCGGACTCGACGATCCTTCGAAAACTCACGCCCGCGCAGTGTATGTCCGCGCGTCCACCGGTTCCCGTGGCCGCGCGCGGCGAGCGCGACAACCGGCGTCCCGGTCGCCGCGCTTGCCTGCGAGGTTCAACCGCCCGAGATGTCCTGCGGCTTGGTCTTGCCGGCACCGATCCACGGCATCATCGAGCGCAGCTTCTCGCCGACCTTCTCGATCTGGTGCGACTGGCCCTCTTCCCGCATGCGGTTGAAGTTCGGCCGCCCGTTGCGGTTCTCCGCGATCCACTCCTCGGCGAACTTGCCCGACTGGATCTCGCCGAGGATCTTCTGCATCTCCGTCTTGGTGGCGGTGTTGACGACGCGCGGACCGCGGGTCATGTCGCCGTACTCCGCGGTGTCGGAGATCGAGTAGCGCATGTTGGAGATGCCGCCCTCGTAGATGAGGTCGACGATGAGCTTCACCTCGTGCAGCGTCTCGAAGTACGCCGACTCGGGCTGGTAACCCGCCTCGACCAGCGTCTCGAAGCCGTTCTTGATCAGCTCGACGAGTCCACCGCAGAGGACGACCTGCTCGCCGAAGAGGTCGGTCTCGGTCTCTTCGCGGAAGTCGGTGGAGAGCACGCCGGCCCGGGCGGCACCGATGCCCTTGGCGTAGGCGAGGGCGATCTCGCGGGCGTGGCCGGTGGCGTCGGTCTCGACCGCGACGAGCGCGGGCACGCCGCCACCCTCCTCGTAGGTGCGCCGGACGAGGTGGCCCGGGCCCTTCGGGGCGATCATCCAGACGTCGACGCCCTCCGGCGGCGCGATCTGCTTGAAGTGGATGTTGAAGCCGTGGGCGAAGGCGAGCGAGTTGCCCGGCTGCAGGTTGTCCTTGATGTCGGACTCGTAGACCGACGCCTGTTCGGTGTCGGGGAGCAGGACCATCACGATGTCGGCCTCGGCGACCGCGTCGGCGGTGGAGAGCACCGGCAGCCCGGCCTTCTCGGCCTTCTCCTTGCTCGCCGACCCCTCCCGCAGACCGACCCGCACGTCGACCCCGGAGTCGAGCAGGTTGAGCGCGTGCGCGTGGCCCTGCGAGCCGTAGCCGAGGATCGCGACCTTCTTGCCTTCGAGCAGGCCCAGGTCGGCGTCGGCGTCGTAGTAGATCGTGGCGGGCATCGTGGTTCCTCTTCTCATCAGTCTTTCGAGCCGGTTCAGGCTACCGGGTGCGCCATCTACGCGGACTTGCCCTTCACGGACCGGAGCTTGGGAGCCTGGCGGACGAGCTTCGCCATGGCGACCCGGCCGGTCCGCTGGAACTCGAGGATGCCGTAGGGCCGGAGCAGATCGGTGAAGGCGTCGAGCTGCTCGGGAGTCCCGGTCGTCTGGATCGTCATGGCATCGAAGCCGACGTCGATGATCTTGGCGTCGAAGATCGCCGCGAGCTCGGTGACCTGCGCCCGCGACTCGGGCTCGGCCTTGACCGTGACCAGCGCGAGCTCACGCTCGACGCCCTCGCCCGGACCGATCTCCGCGATCTTGATCACCTGGATGAGCTTGTTCAGCTGCTTCGTGACCTGCTCGAGCGGCGAGTCGGCCGCGTCGACCACGATGGTCATGCGGCTGAACCGCTCGTCCTCGGTCGGGCTGACCGCGAGCGAGTAGATGTTGAACCCGCGCCGCGAGAACAGGCCCGCGACCCGGGACAACACGCCGAACTTGTTCTCCACGAGCACACTGAAGATGTGGTGCTGTCCGGTCGAATTCATTGGACCACGTCCTGCTCGTTGAACTCGGGGCCGAGGATCACGTCGTCGTTCGACGAACCCGCCGCCACCATCGGGTACACCTTCTCGCGGTAGTCGGTACGGAAGTCGATGACCACCGGGCGGTCGTCGATCTCGTTCGCCTTCTCGATCGTGGCCACGACGTCTTCGGGGTTGTCGACGCGGAATCCCACGCAACCCATCGCCTCGGCCCACTTCACGTAGTCGGGGAGGTCGGGCGAGAGGTACACCTCGCTGTAGCGCTCCTCGTAGAACAGCTCCTGCCACTGGCGCACCATCCCGAGGTACGCGTTGTTGAGGATCGCGATCTTCACGGGGATGCGCTCGGACGACGCGGTGACCAGCTCCTGCGCGGTCATCTGGAAGCAACCGTCGCCGTCGACCGCCCACACCATCCGCTCGGGCATGCCGACCTTGGCCCCGATCGCGGCGGGAACCGCGAAGCCCATCGTGCCGAGCCCGCCGGAGTTCACCCACGTGTAGGGGTGGTTGAACTTCCAGAACTGGCTCGTCCACATCTGGTGCTGACCGACACCCGAGGCGACGATCGTGTCGTCAGGCGTGTGGTCGCGGAGGCTCTCGATCACGTACTGCGGCTTGAGCGTGCCGCCTTCGGGCTGCTCGTACCGGAGCGGGAAGTCGTGCTGCCAGCCGGTGATCGTGCGGTCCCAGTCGGAGAGGTCGGGCCGCTCGTTCTTCTCCTGCGCGGAACGCACGGCCTTGATGAGCTCCTCGATGACCTGACGGCAGTCGCCCACGATCGGGACGTCGGGCCGGCGCACCTTGCCGAGCTCGGCCGGGTCGATGTCGACGTGGATGATCTTGGCGTCGGGGGCGAACGCGCCGACCTTGCCGGTGACCCGGTCGTCGAAGCGCGAGCCCAGCGCGATCAGCAGGTCGGACTGCTGCATCGCGGTGATGGCGGTGTAGTTGCCGTGCATGCCCGGCATGCCCATCGCCAGCGGGTGATCGTCGGGGAACGCGCCCCGGGCCATCAGCGTGGTGACGACATGGATGCCGGTGGCCTCGGCCAGCTCGCGGAGCGCGCCGGCGGCGCGGGCCTTCAGGATGCCGCCACCCGCGTAGATCACCGGGCGCCTCGCCTCGTTGATGAGCCGGGCCGCCTCCTTGATCTGCTTCGGGTGGCCCTTGGTGTTGGGCTTGTAGCCGGGCAGGTCGACGGCGTCCGGCCAGTACCAGTCCATCGCCTGGTTGGCGACGTCCTTGGGGAAGTCGATGAGCACCGGACCCGGACGGCCCGTCGTCGCGACGTGGAAGGCCTCGCGCACGATCTGCGGGATGTCCTGCGCGTCGGTGACGAGCCAGTTGTGCTTGGTGACCGGCATCGTGATGCCGACGGTGTCGCACTCCTGGAACGCGTCGGAGCCGATGGCCGTGGTGGGCACCTGACCGGTGATGACCACGATCGGGATGCTGTCCATGTAGGCGTCGGCGAGCGGCGTGACGATGTTGGTGGCCGCGGGACCGCTCGTGACCATGGCCACACCCGGCCGACCGGTCGCGTGGGCGTAACCCTCGGCCATGTGACCGGCACCCTGCTCGTGGCGCACGAGGATGTGGCGGATCGAGCTGTCGATCAGTGGGTCGTAGACCGGCAGGATGCAGCCGCCGGGGAGGCCGAACATGACCTCGACCTTCTCCTGCTCGAGACTCTTGATGAGGGCTTGGGCCCCGGTCAGCTTCATCGGGTGGGCCACCTTTCGGTGCGGTGTCGTTGGGAGTGCGGTGTCATTGGGAGGGCGGAGCGCTCACGCGTTCGGACACGAAAAACCCCCCGCCGAGGCGAGGGGTCGGAGGTGCGCACGGACGCGGGAAGGCGTCGTGCGCTACGAAACTACGAGGATGGTGCGGCGGGAGGAGAACTTCGTACGCATGGACCCGGAAGTCTGACGGTTTCGTCCCCTCATTGCAAGCCGGTTCCGGCGGCGGTACCCGCGGCGACCGGCACGCCGTCGCGCCGCGGCGAGGCGTCGCCGTCGGTCGGAGGTGGTCCCTCGGCGCATTCCCGGGTGCCCCGGTCGAAGGGGAGGAAGGCCTCGGCGCTCAGCGCCGCCAGGGCAACCGGGCCGAGATCCCCGGGGTTCCGGTACACGAGGTAGCGGGGAACCCATCGGGGCAGGAACTTCGCGTTGAACGTGTAGAGCGACTCGATCTGGAAGTAGGGGTTCAGGCGACGGATCACCCACGCCTGGGCGGCCTGCAGCGGGCCGAGGTCGGCGCCCTCCTCGAAGAGGCCCTTGAACGCGGCGAAGTTGAGCGAGACCTCCTCGATCCCATGCTCTCGCGCCCACTCGATCGTCTCGACGATCAGGCGCTCGTTCACGCCGTTCGGGCCGACGGCGTCCCGGCGCATGGCGTCGAGCGACAGCCCGAGCCCCGCCCGGCAGGGCGCGTAGCGCTGGAAGGCGATGGGCGCTCCCGAGGCGTCGCGGGCGACGGCCACGACGCAGTGGCGGTCACGGCCCGACAGAAGGGCGTCGAGGGCCATCGAGAAGCCGCGTTCGGGTGCGCCGGCGCGGGCCCGGTCCGAGATGCCGACGAGCGCGCGCATGAGGGTCGGGTCGAGCTCGCCCTCGCGGCCGATCTCGACCTCGATGCCCGCGTTCTTCGTACGGTTGGCGGCCTGGCGGACCGGACGCATCGCGCGCCCGTCGAGCGAGAAGGACGACACGTCGATCACGGCCTCGTCGCCGAGATAGCGGGACCGCATGCCGGTCGACTCGTAGAGGGCGAGTCGCTCACCACGGGCACCCAGGACGGCAGGACGCCAGCCCTTCGCGTTGCAGACGTCGACGAACCGGTGGAACGCGTCGGCGAACTGCGCGGGCTCCCCCAGCGGCTCGCCGCCGATGAGGCCGACGCCGTTCACGTAGCGGTAGGCAACCGCGGCGCGCCCGTCGGACGAGAACACGTAGCGCTTGTCATGCCGGAGCGCGAACGGGTCGAGGGTGTCGCCGTCGGTCCGGTCGAGGAGCCCCCGGACGCGCTCACGGTCACCCTGGTGCGCGACCGCCCGTTCGGCCACGGGGGCCAGCGCGATCGCCAGGATCGTCAGCAGCATGACGACGCCGACGACGGTGATCGACGCCGGGAACCAGTGACCGAATCCCCGGGAGAGGTGGAGCGGTCCCGGCATGCCGACCAGTCGCGCCGCGACCTCGTGCAGTGCGTTGCTGAACGTGAGCGCCGGCGTGATGTGCGGCCGGCGGACGTACAGGCCGGCGACGCCGTAGGTGAGAACGCCCACGACGGAGACGGGCAGCACCCACGCCAGGGTGCGCCACCGGGTCCGATCGGTCGACTCGGTGAACAAGCGGCGGGCGCGGTAGAGCAGCAACGCGACGGCGACCATCACGAAGGCCTCTTCGAGGTCGAGGCCCTTGAGGACGTGGCTGACCGACGACAACGCAAGGAGTACGACGGCGACGAGGTACGCGAGCCGGCGGCGCCGAGCGAGGCCGCGTCCGACGAGCACCATCCCGAGCCCGAGCAACGCGGTGGTCCCGGCAGCCAGGTGGGTGACGTTGGGGGTGAACGCCTCGTGGGCGAGGTGCAACCGCTCGCGCAACTCGGGCGTGACCGCGGAGGCGAGGCTGATCAGACCGGCGATCACGACGAGCAGACCGAGCAGGCGTGCAGCCCGATCCGGCGGGATGTCGAATCGACGGTGAGATCGGCGCCGCGGCTCAGTCGAGGCCGGGGGCGCCCCGAGGCTGGTCACGGCATGACCATAGAGAGACGAAGGTGAACGCTGCATGAGTGCGTGAGCTGGCCGCTGTGGTCGTTGCCTGTGCGCGTGCGCGTCGTCATCACCCTGCCGTATCGGCAGTTTGGGCCGCCGTACTGAGTCGGTCGATCACCGGCAGCCGCACCGTGACCCGGGCGCCGCCGTTGGCCACGTTGACCGCGGTCACATTGCCGCCGTGGGCCCGGGCGATGGCCGACACGATGGCCAGACCCAGGCCCGCGCCGCTGCCGGCCGAGCCGTTGTGGACGAACCGCTCGAAGGCGTGCTCGAGCACCTCAGGCGGGAACCCCGGACCGTCGTCCTCGACGGTGACGAACACCTGGGCACCTCGCGCCGCGTCCACGCCGGTGCCCACCTCGATCTCGACCCTGCCGGCGGCGTGCCGCAACCCGTTGTCGAGCAGGTTCCGGACCGCCCGCTCGAGGGCCACCTCGTCACCGGTGGCGAGCGCCGTGCCCTCGGTCCGGACGTCGACCGCGCTCGGGTGCGCCCGCAACGTCGAGCCGACGACCCCTCGGACCAGCTCGCCGAGATCGACCGTCGGCAGCTGTTCGAGCTCGATGGTGCGCGTGCGCGCGAGCACCAGGAGATTCGCGGCGAGGCGCTCGAGCCGTTCGACCTCTTCGAGCGCGGAGTCCAACGCGATCCGGGTGTCGCCGTCGAGCACATTCATACGCGCGAGCTCGAGCTCGCCGCGAGCGATCGCGATGGGCGTCCGCAGCTCGTGGCTTGCGTCGTCGATGAACGCCCGCTCGTGATCGACCGCGTCAGCGATGCGCGCCAGCATCGCGTTGAGGTGGATGGCCAGCTCGGCCAGCTCCTCGCCGCCGCTGGGCACGGTCAGGCGTCGCGAGGCCCGCCCGGCCAGCGTCGCGGTCGACGACATCTCGTCCGCGTCCTCGATCATCGACCGCACTGGGGCGAGCGCGGCGCCGGCCACGAACCACCCGCCCAACGAGACGAGCGCGGCGAGCGCGGGGAGCGCCAGCGCCAGCGTCAGGATCAAACGTCGAGCGGCGTCCTGGCTCTCGTCGAGCGGCGTTCCCACCACGACCACGACCTTGTGCGACCCTTCCGTCGCCGGCCCGGCGAGCAACCGGGCCCGCACGTCCTTGGGATCCACCCGCTGCTCCACGTTGAACCGCTGCCGGAGCGCCCGGGCGATCCGCCGCTTGCTCAGCATCGGCTCGTCGAGCAGCGCCCGTGGCGTTGCCGCGATGACCGTGCCGTTGGGTTCCAGCACCTGCGCGAACGATTCCGCCTTCGGAATGCGCAAGGGGAAGGGACCGGTGGGTGTGGTCGCGACGCGCACCTGGAGGGCAGCGAAGCGCGTCGCCAGGCGACGGTCGAGCGACACGCGCAGCTCGGTGCGGTACTGCACGTAGATCACCGCGCCGGCCAATGTCGACAGCACGATCGCGACGAGGGCGAAGACGAGCGTCAGGCGACCCCGAAGGGTTCGCGGCCGGAAGCTCAGCCCTCGCTCCGGAGCCGGTAGCCGACGCCGCGTACCGTCTGGAGGGAGTCGCGGCCGAAGGGCCGGTCGATCTTCTCGCGGAGGTAGCGGATGTAGACGTCGACCACGTTGGACGTTCCGTCGAACGCGAAGTCCCAGGCGTGTTCCAGCAGCATCGAGCGAGTGAGCACCTCGTTCGGATGGCGCATGAAGAGCTCGAGGAGCGAGAACTCCTTCGGACTCAGCTCGATGACGGTACCCGCGCGCTCGACGCGGCGGGTGGCCGGGTCGAGCGAGAGGTCGTCGACCGTTGCGACCGCAGGACGTTCGCGGGCACCGCGTCGCACCAGCGCGCGGAGCCGGGCCGCGAGCTCCGCGACCGAGAAGGGCTTCGGGAGGTAGTCGTCGGCTCCGGCGTCGAGCCCGGCCACCCGGTCGTCGACCGAGTCACGCGCCGTGAGCAGCAGGACCGGCGCCCACCGCTCGCGGTCACGCAGGGTGCGGCACACCTCGAAGCCGTCGGGCTCCGGCATCATCACGTCGAGCACGATCGCGTCGTAATCGTTCTCGGTCGCCATCCACAGGCCGTCGACGCCGTCGCCCGCGGTGTCGACGGAGTAGCCCTCCCGCTCGAGCGTCCGGCGGACCAGGTCCGCCATCTTCACCTCGTCCTCCACCACCAGAACTCGCACGGACGGATGCTACGACCGTCTGGCGGAGACGCCGCCGCGCTGGCGATGCCGGATCCAGAGGTGTCCGTCGTGGCGCGGGAGCCACCAGAGCTCGAGGGCCACCCCGACCGCCATGGCGATCAGGTGCTCCACCTCGGCCACCCGGTCCATGACCCGGGTCGCCTGGAGGAGTGTCTGCAGGAAGTAGCCGCCGAGACCGGCCAGCAACAGCCCCCCGAGCCACCACCACCTCCGGCCGATCAGCACCGCCAAGCCTCCGGCGCAGGCCGCCAGGCCCGCGGAGGCGCCGAGGTCGCCGGAGTGGGCGATGTGGATCGCGGTGCGCCAGCCGGCCCAGTCGCCCGGGATGACGACCGCGGCCACGGAGAGCGTCGCGATCACGTGTCCGGTGAAGAAGACGCGCGCCGACCAGGCCGTGCCGCGAGCGAGCACGTACGGGGTGAACAGCGCCACCGTGAGCACCGTCGTGAGGCCGACCATCTCGACGTTCGGCAGGTAGAACGCCGAGCCGAAGATCGTCTGGGGGCGGCTGAGGAGGAGCACCGGCCTGTAGTACGTGAAGAAGCTGACGACGCGACGGGTGGGCGACGCGATCACGAGGAGCGAGACGACGGTCGGGATGCAGATCAACCCGGCCACTTCGAGCAGCCGCATCAGCATGGTCTGCGCGTTGTATCCGCGCGACAGGCGCGCGGTGGTGGCCGGACCCGCGGTGCTCACAGGCGGTGCACGCCCACGTTTCGCAGGACCGGGGCGGGACCCTGACCGGTACCGGTACCGAAGCCGTGGGTCTCGAGCCAGCGGAGACCGGCTGGCAGCTCGGACCGCCAACGCGCCCAGCGGTGGTCCGCCGCCATGCTCGAGCCTGCAGTCGACGGGCGGGACTGCACGTACGCACGCGCGGTCGCCGGCAACAGTCCGGCGGCAGCCGGGTCGTGCGGCTCCAACGCCACGGCGAGCGAGACGTTCGGGTCCGAGGTTGCGAGGTGCAACGCGCCGTCGGCACCGTGGCCGACCCCGATGACGGCCAGCGCGTGGCGATCGGACCGGACCCGCACGTGTTCCGCGAGTGCGGGCAGCAGATCGGCCTTGATCGAGGTGAGCGTGGGTTGACCGGGTACGTCGGCCCAGCCCGCCGCGGGATCGTGATAGCCGTCGAAGTCGGGGAACACCGCGATCACGTGCGGAAACCGGTGGGCCGCGACCTCGTCGCTCAGGATCGGGCCGATGCCTCCACCGATCTGCCAGTCCTCGGCTGCGCCCGGTACCCCGCAGAGGAACACGAGCACTGGCAGGGCCGTCGAGCTCGGCGCCGGCACGAACACGCGCGCCACCTCGGGTCGATGCCCGAGTTTCGCGGCGTCATAGACGAGATTGCTCCACTGCCCCTGCGGAACCGCGACCGCGGACTGGGCGGACCCGAGGCGTTGGGCCGGAGCCGACGTCCGGCCGTCGAAGCGGATGGTCTCGGCGGTGAACCGCACCGCCGCCGGGCCCCACCACGTGAGCGCGACCGTGGCCGCGGCCACCGCCGCGAACGACGGCATCGCGATTCGGACCCGCCGAACCCGGTCGGCCGCGAACCCGGCCGGGAGCGCAACCGCGTGGCCCCAGTCGGCCATCTGGTGATGGAGGATCAGCGACGCAACAGCGATCCCGAACGCAAGGACGACGATGCGCCGGTTTCGCAGTCGGGACGCGAGCGCGCCGAGCGCCGCGGCGATCACCATCGAGCCGCCGTAGTCGAGGTTCTGACCCGCCCGCACAAGTATCGGCAGCCCCGACCACGCCAGGATTCCGGAGGCGACCGCGACGACGACGGAGCCGGTGACGTGACCGATGCCAGCGACGACGAACGCGCGCGCGTGACCGGCCCGACGCTCGTAGGCACCCAACGCCAACCCGATGCAGATGGGCATGGTCGAAGCCATGAACCAGTCGCGGGTGAGCACGAGCGACGTGAACACCGTCCACCAACGACCCGCGCGCAACGACGGGAAGCCGAACGAGCCCCACCCGGCGACGCGAGCAGAGAGCTCGTGGGTGAAGACCCCCGTTACCAGCGCGGTGAGCAAGACCGACGCGGCGAGGAGCAATGCGATCCAGGGCACGCGCGGGCGTCGATCCGCAGGTAGCGCGACCGCCATCTCGGCCCGGAACCAACCGATCTGGGCGCGGGCCCAGCGGCCGGGGTGTGCGACGGCGGTCATGAGCCCCATCACCACACACCGGCGGTGAGCGGAACGTGAGAGAAACCTGTCAGCCGGACGCGGATCGCCCGGCGGCTACCGCTGGTGGAGAGGACACCAGTACGTGGTCCGGCCGCCGACCGTGGAGATCGTGAGCGGGGTTCCGTCCTTCGGACACAGACCGCCTCGGAACCGGGCTGCCATGAGGTCGCCGGTGTGGGAGCCGCCGCGCCGCTGCATCTGCAGGAGCGTCCGCCTGATGGTGCGGTGCAGCAGCTTCACGGTGTCGTCATCGAGACTTCTGGCCTCACGGGCGGGATCGAGCCCGGCTCGCCACAGCACTTCGTCGGTGATGAGGTTGCCGAGGCCCGCGACGCGCGACTGATCCATCAGCACGGCCTTGAGCGGCGCGCGTGACTTCCCGAGGATGGCACGCAGGTGCGGCAGCGTGAGCGCGAACGCGTCGGGGCCGAGGCGCTCCTCGTCGGGGTCGAGCTCTGCGGCCCCCAACCGACGCGGATCGCGCAATCGAAGCGCTCCTCCGTCGGCGAAGCGGACACCGAAGCGGTACCAGCGGGCGTCGTCCTTGTTGCTCGTATATCGCAGCGGGTCGCCGGCCTCCTCGCCGTCGATGACGATGCGGCCGCTCATGCCGAGGTGAAGCGCAAGGGTCGGGCCTTCGACGTCGGTGTCGAGGAGCAGGAGCTTGCCGCGCCGACGCGCGTCGGTGAACACGTGACCGACGAGCGCACTCGTCGCCGCGGTGGCGGTCAGCCCGCGCTTCAGGTACCACGCGTCGTCCGCATCGAGGCCGGCGATCACCCGTCCGAGCGCGCGCGCTTCGATCAGCTCCCGCGCGTACTCGGCTTCGAGGATCTCCGGCATCGGGATGCGGCGACGAACTAGAAGTTGGTGACCGCGCCGCGTTCGGCGCCCTGCGCCAACCGGGCGTACTTGGCCAGGAAGCCGCTCGTGTAGCGGGGTTCCATCGGCTTCCAGCCGTCGCGACGCTTGGCCAGCTCGGCCTCGCTCACCATCAGATCGATCGTGTACTTGGCCGCGTCGATCACGATCCGGTCGCCGTCAGCGACGAAGGCGATCGGCCCACCGTCGACGGCCTCGGGTGCTACGTGGCCCACGCAGAAGCCGTGGGTGCCACCGGAGAAGCGTCCGTCGGTGATGAGCGCGGTGTCGGCGCCGCGACCGGCACCCTTCAACGCACCGGTGACGGCGAGCATCTCGCGCATCCCTGGGCCGCCCTTCGGCCCTTCGTAGCGGATCACGAGGACGTCGTTGGGCTGGATCCGGCCGGCGAGGATGGCGTCCATCGCCGCCTCCTCGCCGTCGAAGACGCGCGCGGTGCCGTCGAACTGGAGCTGGTCGAGGCCCGCGATCTTCACGACCGACCCGTTGGGCGCCATCGAGCCGGTGAGCACCGCGAGGCCGCCCTGCACGTGGATCGGCGAGCTGAGTGGGTGGATGATCTCGCCGTCGGGTGCGGGCGGGTCGAGGGCCTCGAGGTTCTCGCGCATCGTCTTCCCGGTGACGGTGATGCAGTCGCCGTGGAGGAGACCCGCGTCGAGCAGCTCCTGCATGACGACCGGCACACCACCGATGCCGTCGATGTCGACCATGTGGTACTTGCCGTGCGGCTTCGTGTCGGCGATGTGCGGGACCTTGGCGCCGATGCGGTTGAAGTCGTCGAGCTCCAGCTCCACACGCGCTTCGTGCGCGATGGCGAGGAGATGCAGGATCGCGTTCGTGGAGCCCCCGAGGGCCATCGTCACCGCAATCGCGTTCTCGAACGCCTCCTTGGTGAGGATGTGGCGGGGCCGGATGTCCTGGCGGATGAGCTCGATCACGGCCTCACCGCTCGCGTAGGCGAAGTCGTCGCGCCGGCGATCGACCGCGGGCGGCGACGCGCTCCCGGGCAGCGCCATCCCGATCGCCTCCGAGATGCTCGCCATCGTGTTGGCGGTGAACATGCCTGCGCAGGCGCCCTCGGTGGGGCACGCGCGGCGCTCGATCTCGCCCAGCTCGTTCTCGGACAGCGTGCCTGCCGCGCACGCGCCCACGGCCTCGAAGACGCTCACGATGTCGAGGGCCTGGTCGCGGTAGCGCCCGGGGAGGATGGAGCCACCGTAGAGAAACACGCTCGGCACGTTGATGCGGGCCGCGGCCATCAGCATCCCGGGCAGGCTCTTGTCGCAGCCTGCGAAGGTGACCATGCCGTCGAGGCGCTCGCTGTGCATGACGCACTCGACCGAGTCGGCGATGATCTCGCGGCTCACGAGGGAGCCCCGCATCCCCTCGTGACCCATGGAGATGCCGTCGGAGACCGCGATGGTCACGAACTCCATCGGGAACCCGCCGGCGGCGCGGACGCCCTCCTTGGCCCGCTTGGCCAGCCGGTCGAGCGGCATGTTGCACGGAGTGACCTCGTTCCAGCTCGAGGCCACACCGATCTGGGGCTTGCCCCAGTCGGCGTCGGTCATGCCGACGGCTCGGAGCATCGCCCGGGCCGGAGCCCGTTCCATGCCGTCGGTGACTTCACCGCTACGGGGCTTCATCGGGTCAGACATGCCTCGGAGGATACCTGTCGGCACTCCGGAACCTTCCTGAATAGAACGTGTTCCACTTCCGCTCGCAAACCGTTAGCGTTCGCGTCATGCCCGTACCCGAGCAGCGCGACCCGGAGGTCACCCGCAAGGTCCTCGCCGGCTGGCTCGCCGAACGGATGCCGGACGCGACGGATCTGCGGGTCGAGAACCTCACCACTCCCGGCCTCACCGGCTTCTCCAGCGAGACCGTGCTCTTCGACCTCGTTTGGAGCGACAAGTCGGGGGAGCACACCGAGGGACTCGTCATGCGGGGCGCGCCCGCGGGCTACGAGATCTTCCCGGAGTACGACATCGAGATGCAGTACCGGATCCTCGAGACGCTCGGCGCCCACACCGACGTACCCGTTCCGGCGACCCGCGGCTTCGAGCCCGACAGCTCCCTTCTCGGCACGCCCTTCTATCTGATGGAGCAGGTGGTCGGCCGCATCCCACCCGACAACCCGACCTACGCGATGGACGGCTGGGTCCTCGAAGCCGGCCCTGAGGAGATCGCGGCGATGTGGTGGAGCGCGGTCGAGTCGATGGCGAAGCTGCACCGCGTCGACTGGCAGGGGCTCGGGCTCGACTTCGTCGACCGCAAGGAGTTCGGTCCGCCCGGGCTCGACCAGCAGCTCGCGTACCAACGGCACTACCTGGAATGGGCCTCGCGCGGGAAGCCCCAGCCGGTCTGCGAAGCGGCGCTGGCGTGGATCTTCGAGCACCGCCCGACCGACGAGGAGCCGCTGGCGTTCTCCTGGGGCGACGCCCGTCTCGGCAACATGATCTTCGACGAAGGCACCGGGCGCTGTCTCGCCGTCCTCGATTGGGAGATGGCGTCGATCGCGAGTCCCGAGCTCGACCTCGGCTGGTTCCTCGGCATGCACCGTCATCACACCGAGGGCGTCGACTGCCCGGTTCCCGAAGGCTTCCCGACGCGGGAGGAGACGATCGCGCGCTACGGCGAGCTCGTCGGCTTCACGCCGCGCAACGTCGAGTTCTACGAGGTCTTCGCGCTCTACCGGTTCGCCGTGATCATGATGCGCGTCGCGCAGATGCTCATGGACTACGAGCTCATGCCGGAGGACGCCGCCATGGAGACGAACAACACCGCCACCCAGCTGCTCGCGAAGACGCTCGGCCTCCCCGCGCCCACGTGACGTCCCGTGCGTTCACAGACAACCCATGCGGTTGTCTGTGAACGCACCGACATCAGGCGACGGGCTGCAGTCGATCCCAGTCGACGAACAGGTTGGTGTTCGATGCGGGGTCGACCTTGCACGCGAACGCCGCGCCGGGTGCCAACCGTCCGACGACGACCTTGCCGACGCACTCGCGCGACGTGGCCGGGAAGGGCGGCTGGTCACCGACTCGCACGAGCAGGTCGATGTCGAGGACCGGGTCGAAGTTCACCAGCGTTCCGGTGTCGCGCACCGCGAGGATCGTCGCGACCGCGTCGACGCCGGTCGCCTTGAGCTGATTCACCCGGTCGTCGGTGCCGGCCATCGTGTGCATCATCGTGGTCGCGTTGTTCATGGCTGCGGCCGCGTTGCGCATCGACGGGCCGAACTTCGGGCGCTTCGGGAGCACCGCCATGACGCCGGCGAGCCACCAGAAGAGAACGCCCATCGCCACGAAGGCGATGGCGCAGATGGCGAAGGGGATGAGGATGAGGGGAACCATCACACCCACGACGGCGAACGCGATGCCGCCGAGGATGAACAGGACTCCCATCGGCTTGTAGATCTTTCCGCTCACGGGGCTGCCTCTCGGGACGGGCGGGCCCAGAGTCCGGGCGCGCTCGCGCGCACCCGGACCCGGCCCGCCGTGGGGCGACTACTGGGATCAGACCTGCGAGTACAGGAGGCCGTAGCGCTGCGCGACGGCAGGGTTGGTGCCCATGCGCTGCACCCAACCGGTCTGCACTTCCTGCCACGCACCGGTGGGGACACCCTGCGACTCGACGAACTGGGTCACGGCTTCGATGCCCATGACGCCGCTCTTGGCCAGCAGCGCGCTGATGCGGGCGTACTGGTCGAGCGTGACGCCGGAGATCGGCAGCCACATCGGGTTGCCCGGGTCCGGCGCGGCTGCGCCCTGGATCGTGGCCGTCTGCGCCGCGGCGAGCTCGCTGGCGGCGTTGGCGGCGTTGCCCGCGGCCTGCATGGTGTTCTTGAAGTCTCCGAAAATGCCCACGGCGGTCTCCTTGGTGTCGGGCCCGACGCGGTTGCGCCGGGACCGGTTCACCATCCGCCTTTCGCCGCACCGCCAGATGAGTAGGCCTTACTCAAAAACGTCCGTGCGTCGCTCAACTACCTCATAGGTAGTTGAGCGACGCTCGGAGGTATGGGGCGAAAGCCGCGAGCGGGGGCGGGTGGGGCTTTGCTCAGGCGCTGAGCTTCTCGTCGAGGAGGCGGTTGAGCAGTTGAGGGTTGCCCTGGCCCTTCAGGGCCTTCATCGCCTCACCCATGAGGAAGCCGCGCTTCTTCTTCTTCACCTTGTCGTCACCCGCCCGGTACTCGTCGACGGTGGTGGCGTTCGCGGCCAGGATCCCGTCGAGGGTGGCGCCCAGGGCCCCTTCGTCGCTCACTTGCGCGAGCCCCCGCTCGGCGACGACGGCCTTCGGGCGCTTCGGCTCCTCGAGGCACTCCCGCAGCACGTCCTTGGCCTGCGACCGGGAGATGGTGCCGTCGGCGACCAGGCCGACGAGCTCGGCCAAGCCGTCGGGCGCGAGCGGCAGCGCTCCGACCGCGAGTCCCGTCTCGTTGAGGAAGCCGAGCACCTCACCCGTGACCCAGTTGACGACGTCCTTGCCCGGCGCGCCGGCCACGACGGCGGCCTCGGCGTAGTTGGCGAGGCCCGCGTCGGCGACGAGCACGTCGGCGTCGTGCTCGTTGATGCCCCACTCCTCGACGAGCCGGGCGCGGCGGGCCGCGGGCAGCTCCGGCATCTCGGCGTGCACCTTCTCGCGTAACGCGTCGGTGGGAGCGACGGGCACGAGATCGGGCTCGGGGAAGAAGCGGTAGTCGTATGCCTCCTCCTTCGAGCGCATCGAGTGGGTGCGGCCGTCGTTCTCGTCCCAGTGTCGGGTCTCCTGCACGACCCGCTCGCCGGCTTCGAGCAGCTCCCGCTGACGTTCGATCTCGTAGGCGACCGCGCGACCCAACGACCGCAGTGAGTTCATGTTCTTGATCTCGGCCCGCGTCCCGAACTTCTCCTGGCCGACGGGACGGATGGACACGTTGGCGTCGACGCGCATCGAGCCCTCTTCCATCTTCACGTCGGAGACGCCGATGGCCTCGAGGACGGACCGCAGCTCGCTGACGTAGGCACGCGCCTGCTCGGCGCTGTGGATCTCGGGGCGGCTCACGATCTCCATGAGCGGAACGCCGGCCCGGTTGTAGTCGACGAGCGAGTGGTCGGCACCGTGGATGCGGCCGCTACCGCCGACGTGCATCGACTTGCCGGTGTCTTCTTCGAGGTGCGCGCGCTCGATGCCGACGGGCGTGCCGTCGACCACGAGGGTTCCGTCGGCGCAGATGGGCTGGTCGAACTGGCTGGTCTGGAAGTTCTTCGGCATGTCCGGGTAGAAGTAGTTCTTGCGGTGGAAGATGCTCGACGCGGGCACCGTGAACTGGAACGCCTCGCCGACGCGCAACGCGAACTCGACCGCCCGCTCGTTGAGCACCGGAAGCGACCCGGGAAGGCCGAGGCACACCGGGCACACGTTGGTGTTGGGCTCGGCGCCGAACTCGTTGGCGCAGCCGCAGAAGAGCTTCGTGGCCGTGGCCAGCTCGACGTGGACCTCGAGCCCGATGACCGGCTCGTACTCCACTCGCGATTCGGTCGCGGTCATCGGTTCTCCCGTGTCATCGGTTCTTCCGTGTCATCGGTTCTTCCGTGTCATCGTGCCTCCAGCAACTTCGGCCGGGCGGTGAACTCGAGCCCCCGTTCCAGTGCCGCGGCGGCCCGGAACATCACCGCTTCGCCCAGCACCGGTGCCAACACCTGGATGCCGATCGGAAGTCCCTCGGCGTCGAGTCCGGCCGGGATCGACATCGCGGGCGCTCCGGCCAGGTTGGTCGGGATGGTGCACACGTCGCTCAGGTACATGGCCAGCGGGTCGCCCGCCTTGGCGCCGAGCGGGAACGCGGTGGTGGGCGACGTGGGCGAGAGCAGCACGTCGAACTGCTCGTAGGCCCGTTCGAAGTCGCGGATGATGAGCGTACGGACCCGCTGCGCCTGCCCGTAGTAGGCGTCGTAGTAGCCGGCCGAGAGCGCGTAGGTGCCGAGCATGATCCGCCGCTTCACCTCGGCGCCGAAGCCCACGTCGCGGGTTGCCGCGTTCATCTCGGCGACGCCGTCGGCCGGTACCCGCAGGCCGTAGCGCACGCCGTCGTAGCGCGCGAGGTTGCTCGACGCCTCCGCCGGTGCGATGAGGTAATAGGCACTGAGGCCGTAGGCCGCGCTGGGCACGCCGACGTGGTCGACTTTGGCGCCCGCAGCCTCGAGCACCGTTGTCGCGCGGTCGAGCGCGGCGAGCACCTCGGGCTGGAAGCCGTCGGGACCCGCGAGCTCGTCGATGATCCCGACGCGGAGCCCCTCGACGCCGTCGAGCAGTGCGGGCCGGATCGGCTCGGGCGTGCTGTCGATCGAGGTGGAGTCGCACGGGTCGTGGCCCCACATCGTCTCGAGCAGGAGCGCGGCGTCCTCCACGTCGGACGCGAACGGGCCGATCTGGTCGAGGGAGCTGGCGAACGCCACCAGGCCGTACCGGGAGACGCGGCCGTAGGTGGGCTTCACGCCGACCACCCCGCAGAGCGCGGCGGGCTGGCGGATCGAGCCCCCGGTGTCGGAGCCCAGCGCGAGTGGCGCGTACCCTGCCGCAACGGCCGCGGCGGAGCCACCGCTGGAGCCGCCAGGGACCCGGGTCACGTCCCACGGGTTGTGGGTCGGGCCGAACGCGGAGTTCTCGGTGGACGAGCCCATCGCGAACTCGTCGAGGTTCGTCTTGGCCACGAAGACCGCGCCGGCCTCACGCAGCTTGGTGACCACCGTGGCGTCGTACGGCGGTCGCCAGTCGGCGAGGATCCGGGACGAGCACGTGGTCGGCACGTGGTGGGTGCACAGGTTGTCCTTGAGCGCGATCGGCACGCCGGCGAGCGGCCCGAGCTCGTCACCGCGGGCGCGCGCCGCGTCGACCGCGTCGGCCTGCGCGCGTGCCTCCTCGACCAGGATCAAGTTGCAGGCGTGGATCTCGGGCTCGAGGAGCTCGATCGACACGAGGTGCTCGTCGACGATCTCGCGAGCCGACCGTTCACCCGACCGGACCTGCGCCGCGATCTCGCGCGCGGTCACGCTTCGTCCTCCGCGAGGATGCGGGGCACACGGAAGCGGTGCTGCTCGGCCTCGGGCGCGGCGGCGAGGATCTCGTCCCGGTCGACGCCGGGTCGCAGCACGTCGGCGCGCAGCACGTTGACCAGTGGCAGGGGGTGAGCCGTGGGAGGGACGCCTTCGGTGTCGAGGGCCTCGACCTGTGCCGCGTGCTCGAGGATGGCGCCGAGCTGGACGGTGAACTCGTCGACCTCGCGCTCCGTGAGCGCGAGCCGGGCGAGGTTCGCGACGTGCAGGACGTCTTCGTGGGTGATTCGGTGCGCCATGACGGCGGAGTCTACGGCCGAGCCCCGCCTGGCCTTCGGCCGTTACGGGCGTGGGCCTGCCGGCCCGAGTCGATACAGTCCGCGTCGACGATGAGGTGGAGGCCCCGTGGCGAAACACGTGTTCCTGTCCGACGACTGGCTGACGACGGTCGAGGCCCTGGTCGCGGACCGTGCCCCCGCCGACGGGGAGACTCCCGACCTCATGATGGACGTGACCGTCACCGACACGCCGTTCGGTGAGGACCGGACGTTCCACGTCGGGTCGAAGGACGGCGCGCCGCTCTGGGGCCACGGCCCGGCCGAGCACGCCGACGTCACCGTCACGACCGCCTACGACATCGCCAAGGATCTGTTCCTCACCGGCGATGCCCAGGCGCCGATGCAGGCGTTCTTCACCGGCAAGCTCATCCTGCAGGGCGACGTCACGAAGTTGATCGCAGCGTCCGCCGGTGGCGCGGCCATGCTCGGCGGGGCCGCGGACCTCGCCGCCGAGCTCCGCGACATCACCGAGTAGCCCACCGGTTCCTGCGTTTGCCTCTGGACGACGACGCTCCAGTGGCTACGCCAAGGTGAGCGTGAAGAGTGCGGTCTTCGGTAACGGCGCGGAGCCCGGCCCCGGGGCCTGGCTGATGACCACGCCTCCGGGCTTCCCGTACACGGTGGGTGCTCCGGTGAACCCGGCGGCGGTCAAGGCGGCCAGCGCGGCTTGGCCCGTCATACCGACGAGGTTCGGAATCGGGATCAGCTGCTGACCCTTGCTCA
>JAODBH010000004.1 GCA_025463865.1 Actinomycetes bacterium
ATGTCGGACCGCTCGTGCTCGGTATCAAGAACTCGGGGGCGGACGCGGTGTACCTGCCGTTGGTGGCGGCGTCGAACTTCGCCATCGTGCAGGGCCTGGCCCAGAACGGCGTTGACATGAAGGCCAATATCCTCGCCACGGGTTACGGCCAGGACCTGCTCGACGCGCCGATCGCGTCGACGTTGAAGCCCAACACCGTCCTGTTCTCGACGTACAAGCCGGTCGAGCTCAAGGACAAGGCCACCAAGCAGTTCCAGGCCGACCTCAAGAAGTACGCCGGCCTGAGCGGGGTCCCCGACTACGGCCAGTACCTCGGCTACATCACGTGTGAGTTGGCGATCCTCGGCGTGCAGAACGCAGGCGCCACGCCGACCCGGCGGGGCTTCATCGACGGTCTGCACAAGCTCGGCACCTACGACGCCGCCGGGCTCTCGTGCCAGCCGATCGACATCAGCCTCACGAACTATGGGAAGTTCCCGACGACGGGCTGTGCCTACTTCGAGCAGGTGAAGAACGACAAGTTCGTCGTGATGAACAAGGGTAAGCCGGTCACTGGCAAGCTGGTCGGCTCCCCGGCCGCGATCCAGGCCAACGCCACCGGCAACCCGGACCTCGTCACGACGACGACCGTGGCTCCCTGAGCTACGACCCGCGAGCTTCCACACCCGAGGGGGAGCCGGTCCGCCGGCTCCCCCTCCGAAATTGGGCCGCGCGCGACATAGACACCAGGATTGGGTTACCGTCGTGCTGCCACGGCGCCCGCCGCGGTCGGCCCGCTCTGCGGGCCCGAGTTCCGGGGGGAACGCAATGACACATGGACGGAAGTTCCGGCTACGCGCGTTGACGGGGCTCGTCATTGCCGGCGTGGCCACCGCCGGCCTCGTGACCACGGGCGCCGGTGCGCAGACCAGCACCGATCCCGGCGTGACCGCCAAGACGGTGAAGATCGGCTACATCTCGTCACAGACCGGGGTGGCGAGCCCGACGCACAAGAACGCGCACAAGTCCTGTCAGGCGCGGGTCGATGCCCAGAACGCGAAGGGCGGCGTCAACGGCCGCAAGATCGAGATCACCGCGATCGACGACACGTCGTCGGCCGCCAACCTCACCGCGGCGCAGGACCTGGTGCAGAACCGCAAGGTGTTCGCGGTCATCGACAACTCGGCGTTCGCGTTCCTCGCCTGGCGCTTCCTCAAGGACAACAGCGTGCCGATGATCGGCGGCGGGTTCGACGGCTCCTACTACTACAACAAGGGCAACGAGAGCATCATCTCCGGCCTCGGTAGTGGCACGCCGGTGCCCGGCCTGACCTACGACACGGTCACGCGGGTGATGAAGCAGATGGGCGCCACCAAGGTGGCGGCGGTCGGCTACGGCGCGTCGCCGTCATCGAGCGAGTCGGCGAAGGCAACCGAGACGTTCGGGGCCGACGCGCAGGGTCTCAAGGGCGTGTACCTGAACAACACGCTGCAGTTCGGTGGCACCGACGTCGGCCCGGTCGTGCTCGGGATCAAGAACTCGGGTGCCGACGGGCTGTACCTGCCCTTGGACTCCGACACGAACTTCGCCATCGTGCAGGGCCTCCAGCAGAACGGCGTGAAGATGAAGGCCAACATCCTCGCCACCGGCTACAGCCAGGACCTGCTCAATCAGCCCATCGCCCAGACCATCCAGCCGACCGATGTGATGTTCTCGGCCTACCGGCCGGTCGAGCTCGGCGGCCCCGCGATCAAGACGTTCCAGGCGAACCTCAAGAAGTACGCCGGGATCACGGGTGTGCCCGACTACGGCGGCTACACCGGCTACATCGTCTGCGACATGATGATCAAGGGGCTCCAGGCGGCGGGGAAGACCCCGACCCGCCAGGGCTTCGTCGATGGCGTCAGGGGCCTCGGCCAGTACGACGGCGCCGGATTGACCTGCGCGCCCATCGACGTGAGCCTCGCCAGCTTCGGCAAGGTCACCAAGACGAGCTGCACCTGGTTCGTCACGGTCAAGAACGGCAAGTTCAACGTGCTGAACAAGGGCAAGCCGGAGACCGGCAAGCTGGTCGGCGACCCTGCCCTCATCGCGCAGTACGAGACCAGCGCCGGGGGTGTCGCCACACCCACTGCGGCGCCGACGACCGCGGCGCCGTGATGCACTGACCGGCGAAGAGATGCGAGAGGGGGAGCCGGTGCGCCGGCTCCCCCTCTTCGCGCGTCGGTGTGCTCAGTTCCCCGACGGGCCCTTCGGCACGTCGCGGAACGGGATGTTCTTGTCGTGGGTCATCTCGCGCGGCATGCCGAGCACGCGTTCGCTGATGTTGTTGCGCGCCATCTCGGTGGTGCCACCACCGATCCCCGAGGTCTGGCGTTCGAGGAAGTTGAACCCCTGCTCCGCCCACGGATCGTCGGCCAGGGTGGCGGCGGCGTTGGATCCGGCGAGGTCCAGCGCGATGGTGACGTTGCGCTGTTGCACGACCGCGTTCACGAGCCGGGCGATGGCCGCGCTGTTGTCCGGGAACACGCCCGCACGCATGCCCGCGGCGATGCGCTCGGACAGCGCCGACCCCGCGGCCCTGAGCATGTAGGACTCGCCGACCAGATCCCGCACGCGCGGATCGTCGAAGTGACCGGTGGCCTGCGCGAGCTCGACCATCGGGTCCGCTGCGCCCTGCCGGTTCCGGTTGCCGCCCAGGGCACCGGTCACGTACGGCGAGCCGCCACCCATGGCGTTCTTCTCGTGGAACATCCAGCGGGTGCCGACGGTCCATCCCTGGTCGACGTCGCCGACGCGGTCGGAGTCGGGGACGCGCAGGTCGGTGATGAATTCCTGGCAGAACTCGCGCGAGCCGTTGATCATCTCGATGCGGTGCAGCTCGATGCCGGGTTGGTGGATCTTGATGATGAACACGCTGAGCCCGCGGTGCTTGGGCACGTCCCAGTTGGTGCGCAGCAGGCACAGGCCGTAGTCCGAGAACCAGGCGCCGGTCGTCCAGATCTTCGAGCCGTTCACGACCCATTCGTCGCCGTCGCGCACGGCGGTCGTGAGTGCCCCGGCGACGTCCGAGCCACCGCTGGGCTCGGAGAGGAACTGCATCCAGATCTCCTCGCCCTTCAGGATGGCGGGGATGTGGTGCTGCTTCTGCTCCTCGGTGCCGAACTCGAGCAGCACCGCGGCACACGGCACGAACGTCGGTACCTGGAGGATGCGCGGGAGGGCGTACCCGACGCACTCTTCGTTGAGCGCGCGCTGATGGTCGGGTGTGAGCCCGAGACCCCCGTACTCCCGGGGGAAGCACACGCCCGCGAACCCGCCGTCGAACAGCTTCCGCTGCAGACCGCGGGCGCGATCGATCTCGGCGAGCTCCTCTTCCTCGCTCGCGCCGCGCCGCAGGAATGCGTCGGCACCTTCGGCGCGGGGGAAGTTCTCCGCCAGCCACGTCCGGGCTCGCAGACGGAAGTCTTCGACGCTCTCGATGTCGGTGTCGCTCATCTCGATGCCTCGTGGTCGGGTCAGGTGCTCGACGGGAAGCCGAGATCGATGACGCTGGTCGCGGGATCCGGCCATCGGGACGTGACGACCTTGGGCCGAGTGTAGAAGTGGATGCCCTCCGGTCCGTACATAGTGGTGTCACCGAAGAGC
>JAODBH010000268.1 GCA_025463865.1 Actinomycetes bacterium
AACAATCGGACCGAACGAGAGAGTGTACCGGATCGGGGTCCCGGCTTCTCGGCTTCCTTCGCTCCCTTTCGTCCGGTTCGGAGCATTCGGGCCCCGTACCCGTCGAACCGCCGGACGTGGAACGATCGGCGCTTTCCCGAGACGGACGGATGGTGACCATGGCGACCGAGGAGACGGAGATCGAGGTCGACGGGCGCGCGGTCCGGATCAGCAACCCGAGCAAGGTCTACTTCCCTGCCCGGGGCGAGACGAAGCTCGACCTGGCGAGGTACTACGTGGCCGTCGGCGCCGGGGCGCTGCTCGGCGTGCGGGAGCGGCCCACCGTGCTCAAGCGGTTCCCCGATGGCGCCACCGGTGAGCCGTTCTTCCAGAAGCGGGTGCCCGAGAAGCGCCCCGACTGGCTCGAGGTCGTGACCGTCACGTTCCCGAGCGGGCGCCAGGCCGACGAGCTCTGCCCGGTGGACGTCGCCCACATCGTCTGGGCCGCCAACCTCGGCTGTCTCGACCTGAACCCTTGGCCGGTCCGGCGCGCTGACGTCGACCACCCCGACGAGCTCCGGGTCGACCTCGACCCCCAACCCGGGGTCCCGTTCTCGGCGGTGCGCGATGTCGCGCTCGTGGTGCGCGATGTCCTCGAGGACCACGGACTGGTCGGGTTCCCGAAGACGTCGGGGTCGCGCGGCATCCACGTCAACGTGCGCATCCGGACCGAGTGGGACTTCTTCGACGTGCGGCATGCCGCGATCGCGTTGGCGCGCGAGGTGGCCCGTCGCGCACCCGACCTCGCGACCTCGAAGTGGTGGAAGGAGGAACGGGGCGACCGCGTGTTCCTCGACTTCAACCAGAACACGCGCGACCGAACGGTCGCGTCGGCCTACTCGGTGCGGGCGAACGCCGAAGGCATGGTGAGCTGCCCACTGACGTGGGACGAGGTGCCGACGGTCGAACCCGACGCGCTCACGATCGCGACTGTTCCCGAGCGCTACGCAACCGTGGGCGACCCGGGCGCGTCGATCGACGACGTGGCCTTCTCGCTCCAGCCGCTGCTCGACCGCTACGCACGCGACGAGGCCGACGGCCTGGGCGACGAGCCGTGGCCGCCCAACTTCCCCAAGCAGAAGGGCGAGCCCAAGCGGGTCCAGCCCAGCAAGGCCAAGAAGCCCCCCACCCCCTGAAGTCGAGGGTCTCGGGCGCCGTCAGCTGTCGGGGGTGACGGCGAAGATGGCCTGGAGCTCGGCGGGTGGGGCTTCGTCGAGCTGCTCGTAGGTGCAGCTGCCCGGATCGCGATCGGGGCGCCAGCGCTGGAAGCGGGCGGTGTGGCGGAAGCGGCCCCCGCTCACGTTGCCGTCGTCGGTCCGCTGGACGTGCTCGTAGGCGACCTCGGCCACGAGCTCGGGCCGCAACGGCTCCCAGCTCAGGTCCTTCCCAGCGCTCCAACGGCTCTGACCGCCGGGCATGCGGGAGCCGTTCTCGATGGCCTCCACGCTCGCGCGGGCCCAGTCGGCCCAGGGGTGCTCCGACAGGTCGGTGCTCCGGTACGGCTCGAGGAAGTCGAGTAACTCCTTGCGGGCCACGGCGGTGAAGCTGCTGGCCACGCCGACGTGGTGCAGCGCGCCGCGCTCGTCGTAGAGGCCGAGCAGCAGCGAGCCCAGACCCTTGCCGTCCTTGTGCATCCGGTAGCCGGCGACCACGCAGTCGGCGGTGCGCTCGTGCTTCACCTTGAACAGCACGCGCTTGTCCTCGGCGTAGGGAAGGTCGGTCGGCTTGGCGATCACGCCGTCGAAACCGGCGCCCTCGAAGCGCTGGAACCAGTCGCGCGCGGTCCCGACGTCGGGGCTCGCGGGCGTGAGGTGCACCGGAGGGCTGACCGACGCGAGCGCCGCCTCGAGCGCGGCGCGCCGCTCCCCGAAGGGCCGCTCGCGCAGATCGTCGTCACCCAACGCGAGGAGGTCGAAGGCCACGAAGCTCGCCGGGATCTCGACCGCCAGCAGCTTGATGCGGCTCGCGGCGGGATGCACCCGCAGCGAGAGGGAGTCGAAGTCGAGACCGGAGCCGGTCACGACCACGATCTCGCCGTCGAGGACGATGCGATCGGGCAGGTTGGCGCGCAGCGCGTCGACGAGCTCGGGGAAGTAGCGCGTCAGCGGCTTCGTGTTGCGGCTGGTGATCTCGACGTCGTCGCCGTCGCGGAACACGATCGCCCGGAAGCCGTCCCACTTCGGCTCGAACAGGAACCCGGGGCCGGTGGGCAGGTCGCGGGTGAGCTTCGCGAGCATCGGGCGGATCGGAGGCTGAACGGGAAGCGCCATGTGGGCAGGCTATCGGCGGTCGAATGCCAGAATGCGGGCGTGCCCATCCACGAGATCGCCGCAGCCGGGTTCGACGCCCAGGCCGAGGCGTACGAGCGGGCCCGCCCGTCGTACCCGCCGGACGCGGTCGCCTGGATCGTCGACGGGTTGCGGATCGGACCCGGTCGAACCGTGCTGGATCTCGCCGCCGGCACCGGGAAGCTGACCCGGCTCCTCACGCCCACGGGCGCGCGCGTCGTGGCCGCGGAACCCGTCGACGGGATGCTGCGCGCGCTCCGCACCGCGGTCCCCGGAGTCGACGCGCTCGCCTCCACCGCCGAGGCACTCGCGCTCCGCGACGCGACCGTCGACGGCGTCACGGTCGCGCAGGCGTTCCACTGGTTCGAGCCCGAGGCGGCACTGGCGGAGATGCACCGGGTGCTCCGGCCGGAGGGCCGCGTCGCGCTCGTCTGGAACGGACGCGACCTGTCGGTGCGCTGGATCGCGACGATCTGGGGCATCTTCGACCGGGAGGAGGCGACGGCGCCGTGGCGCAAGAACCGGGACCGCGCCTGGCTCGACGAGCCGTTCACCGACTCACCCTGGTTCGGGCCGCTCCACAAGAAGACCTTCCGCCACGTCCAGCGCATGAAGCCCGCGGAAGTCGTCGACCGGGTCGCGTCGGTGAGCCACATCGCCGCGCTCCCACCCGAGGAGCACCAACGCGTGCGTGACGAGATCGCCGCGCTGCTCGCCGAGCATCCCGAGACCCGTGGGCGCGACACGCTCGAGTTCCCGTACCTCGTCGACGCCTACTGGTCGGAACGACGATGAGGGTGCGCACGCGCCTCGCCGTCGGCGCGGGCACCATCGCCGGGCACGCCTCGCGTCTCGCGGGCCGCGGTGCCGGCGACCAGATCAGCGGACGGGTCATGCTCGGCGTCGACCCGGAGCTCATCGCCAAGCTCGCGCGGGACCAGCGGGTCGTGCTCGTGTCGGCGACGAACGGCAAGACCACCACGACCCGGCTCATCGCCGCCGCGCTCGAAGCCGAGGGCGAACCGGTGGTGAGCAACGTCACCGGCGCGAACCTCACGTCGGGCGTGGTCAGCGCGCTCGCGCGGGCGCGCGGGCCGGGGTTCGCGGTGCTCGAGGTCGACGAGCGCGTGCTCCCGCGCGTCTACGACGCGCTCCGGCCCGAGCTGCTCGTGCTCGGCAACCTCAGCCGCGACCAGCTCGACCGCTTCGGCGAGGTCCACGTGCTCTCCGACCGCTGGCGCGCCCTGCTGGCGGCCAATCCCGAGCAGGTCGTGGTGGCCAACGCGTCGGACCCGCCGGTGGTCTGGGCGGCCGCTCCGGCGCGCACCACCTGGCTCGAGCTCGGCACCGGTTGGACGGGCGACTCGGCCACGTGCCCGCAGTGCGGCGCGCTCCTCGGCTGGAACGACCGCGGCTTCGCCTGCCCGAACTGCGGGTTCTGCACCCCCGAGACCGCCCACCGGCTCGTCGGCAACCACCTCGAGCTCGACGGCGCGACCATCCCGTTGCGCATCGCGTTGCCCGGCCGTTGGAACGTCGACAACGCCGCGCTCGCGATCGTCGCCGCCACCCGCCTCGGCGTGCGCGCCGACGACGCCGCGCTCGCCGTCGCCGCGGTGGAGTCGGTCGCGGGCCGCATGGCCACGTACACCGTCCCCGACGGCCGCACGGTACGCGTCCTCCTCGCCAAGAACCCCGCCGGCTGGCTCGAGGTGCTGCGCTACGTGCAGGACGTCGACACCGCGGTCGTCCTCGCGGTCAACGCGCACGTCGCCGACGGCAAGGACCCGTCGTGGCTGTGGGACGTTCCCTACGAGCTGCTCGCGGGGCACGCGGTCGCGGCGGCGGGCGAGCGAGCGCTCGACGTCGCGGTACGACTCCGCTACGCCGGGATCGACTGCCTGGTCGAACGGGACGTGATGCGCGCCGTCGCCCGAATCGATGGACCGTCGGTCACGGTGATCGCCTCGTACACCCAGTTCTACGGGCTCTCCCGTCGGTTGGCGCGCGCGTCGCGGGCGGCACGACCCGCGTCGGAACCGGAGCGGCCCGCGTGACCGGAACCGGCCGCGGCACCGGAACCGGCCGCGGCACCGAGAGCACGCTCCGGGTCGGGCTCGTCTATCCGGAGCTGCTCGGCACGTACGGCGACCGCGGCAACGCGCTGGTGCTGGTGGAGCGGGCGCGGTGGCGCGGCTTCGACGCGGAGCTGGTGGAGGTGGCGGCCGGCGATCCGATCCCCGACTCGCTCGACGTGTATCTCTTCGGCGGCGGCGAGGACGACCCGCAGACCATGGCCGCGAGCGGCATGCGCGCGTCGGCGAACGCCGTCCGGCGCGCGATCGACGGCGGTGCGGTGGTGCTCGCGGTGTGCGCGGGCTTCCAACTCATCGGCACCGGTTACGTCGACGCCGGCGGGGAGGTCATCGAAGGCATCGGGCTCGTCGACGCGCGAACCGTCGCCGGCGCCCCCCGGCTCATCGGCGAGGTGATCGTGGAGCCCGAGCCGTCGACGGGGCTTCCGACCATCACCGGATTCGAGAACCACGGCGGTCGCACCAAGCTCGGGCCGGGCGTGCGGCCGCTCGGTCGGGTGACCCGCGGCGGCGGCAACGGCATCGGCGCGGTCGACGGCGCCCTCGCGCCGAACATCGTCGCCACCTACCTCCACGGCCCGGTGCTCCCCCGCAACCCCGCGCTGGCCGACCTGCTGCTCACGTGGGTCACCGGCGGCCCACTCGAACCGCTGCCGTCGGTGCTCGAGGAGGCGCTGCGCGCCGAACGCCTCGCCGAAGCGCGCCTCACCGGCTGGCGCGCCCGCGCCCGCGACCTCCGCCTCGAACGCGGCTGAGCCGCCGCACGGCGCGGGTCAGGTGTCGAGGTAGGTGACGTCGAGGGCGGCGAGGCGGTCGGGTTCGCCGATGACCTCGAGCTCGACGATCCGGCCGTCGGCGACCCGGTTGACGAGGGCCAACGTCACGCGACCGCGCGGAAGGATGACCACGCCGACGGTGCCGTCGATGAGCGCGACCCGGGCGAAGCGCGCCCGGCCCGAGAAGAGTCGGGCTTGACCGCCGACGGCCTCGGCACCCCGAATGACCTTCGACCCCTGGCCCCCCGCGGCCGCGCCGTCGACCCGCAGCACGACGTCGGGATCGAGCAACGCGAGCAACGCGTCGAAGTCGCCGGTGCGTGACGCGGCGATGAATGCCTCGACGACCTCGCGCTGTCTCGTGAGATCGACCTCGGGCGCGTTCGTCGCGCCCTGCACCCGACGTCGGCCCCGGCTGGCGAGCTGGCGCGCCGCGGCCGTCGACCGGCCGACGATCGGCGCGATCTCCTCGAATGGCAGCCCGAACATGTCGTGGAGCACGAATGCGAGCCGTTCCCCCGGCGTGAGCATCTCGAGCACCACCAGCAGCGCGGGGCCGACCGAATCGGCCAACACCGCTTCGCCTTCGGGATCGGCCTCGGCTGCTCGGCTCTCGAAGAGCTCGACGACGGTGCTCTCGAGCGATTCCTCGCGCCGCGTGCGCCGCGATCGCAACATGTCGAGACAGATCCGGGAGACGACGGTCGTCAACCAGCCACCGAGGTTGTCGACCGCGTCGGTGTCGCTGCGGTTGAAGCGGATCCACGCTTCCTGCACCGCGTCCTCGGCTTCGGTCTCGGAGCCGAGCATCCGGTAGGCGACCGCGCGCAGATGCGTCCGGTTGGCCTCGAACATCCCGGCAAGCCCTTCGTCGTCCACGTCACATTCCTCCGTCGCGGTCCGTCGGTGGAGTGACGATCGAAACCCGACCGATGTGACCGGGAGAGCCGCGACCCACCAGGTCCCCGCCGCCCGGGCCTGAGCGCTTCGTGCGTCCCTGGAGCACACATATCGTGCTCAGGGGACGCACGAACCGAAAGCTTCAGTCGACGATCTGGTGGATGCGGTCGATCTTCTCGGCCGAGTGGTTCGCGTCGGTGCCCTGGATCTGGATCAGCTCTTCGCGGGTGGCGGCCGCGATCGCCTCCGCGTTCTCGTCCGCCGCCGCGATACGGGCTTCGACGCCCTCCTCGATGATCGCCTTGGCCTCCGCGATGAGCGCGTCGACCATCTCGGCCTCGGGGACGACCCGCACGACGTGGCCCTTGACGAAGAGGTGGCCCTTCCCGCGTCCGGCGGCGATGCCGAGGTCGGCCTCGCGCGCCTCGCCGGGCCCGTTGACCACGCAGCCCATGACGGCCACCTGCAGCGGGATGTTGAGTCCCTCCAGCGCCGCCTGGGCGTCGCGCGCGACGCGGATCACGTCGACCTCGGCCCGCCCGCAGCTCGGGCAGGCGATCAGGTCGAGGCCCTTGCGCTCGCGCAACCCGAGCGACTCGAGCAGGACACGACCGGCCTTCGCCTCCTCGACCGGGTCCGCGGTGAGCGAGAAGCGGATCGTGTCGCCGATCCCCTCGGCGAGGAGCGTGCCGATGCCCGCGGTTCCCTTGACGATGCCCTGCGGGATGGGCCCGGCCTCGGTCACACCGAGGTGCAACGGGTAGTCGACGGTGTCGGCGAGCAACCGGTAGGCGTCGATCATCACCCGCACGTTGGACGACTTCACCGAGATCTTCACGTCGTCGAAGTCGACGTCGCGGAAGTGGTCGAGCTCGCGCTGCGCCGACGCAACCAGCGCCTCGGGCGTGTTGACGCCGTACTTCGCCGCGATGTCGGGGTCGAGGCTGCCGGCGTTGACGCCGATGCGGATCGGGATGCCGCGGTCCTTCGCCTCACGCGCGACGGCCTTGATGTGCTCGGCCTTGCGGATGTTGCCCGGGTTGAGCCGCAGCGCCTGCACCCCCGCGGCCATGGCGGCCAGGGCCAGGCGGTACTGGAAGTGGATGTCGGCGACGATCGGTACGGGCGAGCGGGGAATGATCTGGGCCAGCCCCTCGGCTGCCTCCTCCTCGTTGCAGGTGCAGCGCACGATGTCGCAACCGGCAGCGGCGAGCGCGTAGATCTGCGCGAGCGTGCCCTCCACGTCGGCGGTCTTGGTGGTGGTCATCGACTGGATGGAGATCGGGGCGTCGCCCCCGACCGCCACCGATCCGACCTGCACCTGACGGGTCTTTCGGCGCTCGAACATCGCCATCACGATAGGCCTGGACCGGCGGACGGACCGATCGGCCGCGTGCGGATCCGGTGCAGACCCGGGCCGTTTGCCGACCCTTTACTTCGGGGCCATCCGGATGGCACCGTCGACCCGGATGACCTCGCCGTTCATCATGGCGTTCTCGGCCAGGAACTTCACCGTCTTGGCGTACTCCTCGGGCCGCCCGAGCCGCTTGGGGAATGGGACCGACTGGCCGAGGGAGGCACGGGCCGCTTCGGGGAGGGTCATCATCATCGGCGTCTCGAACGTGCCCGGGGCGATGGTGCAGACCCGGATGCCGAGCACGGAGAGATCACGTGCGGCGGGCAGGGTGAGGCCGACGACGCCACCTTTCGACGCCGCGTACGCGATCTGGCCGATCTGCCCCTCGTACGCCGCGACCGACGCGGTGTTGACGATCAGGCCCCGCTCGCCGTCCTCACCGGGCTCGGTCTCCGCGATCCCCGCGGCCGCGAGGCGAAGCACGTTGAACGTTCCGACGAGGTTGACGGTGACGACGCGGACGAAGTCGTGGAGCCCGTGCGCCGAGTTGTCCTTGTTGAGCGTGCGGCCGAGCCACGCGATGCCGGCGCAGTTGACCGCGATGCGAAGGGGCGCGCCCGTGCCCGCGGCGTGCTCGACCGCCGCTTGCACGTCGGCCTCGTCGGTGACGTCAGCCGGCGCGAACTGCGCGTTGCCGAGCTCCTTGGCCAGCGCGGCGCCGCGTTCCTCGTCGCGGTCGACGATCGTCACCGTCGCGCCGTTGGCCGACAGCATCCGGGCCGCGGCCTCCCCCAGCCCCGATGCCCCTCCGGTGACCAGTGCCGCGGTTCCCTGGATGTCCATGCCGATCGTCCTCCGCTCATCTGCGCCCTCGCTCGAGGGCAGCGGGATCGTATCGGGCTACTTCGAGAAGGGTTGCAGGACGTCGAGGAACATGGCCGGGATCGCGAGCAGCATGAGCACGACGAACACGACTGCGGTGACCGGCATCAACTTCCGGAAGTCGACCACCACCTTGCGGCGGCGGATCCTCGACATGATCTCCTCGTACGTGGCCACCGCGGCGTGGCCGCCGTCGAACGGCAGCAGCGGGACGACGTTGAAGAGCGCCAGGAAGAGGTTGAGCGAGCCGAGGATGGCGAACAGGAGGAAGATGTTGCCGCCGACGAGCTGGTCGGCGGTGTAGACGATGCCGATGATCGAGCGGGGCCGCGTCTCGCTGTTGGCGTTCCCCGTCTTCACGTCGTTGCTGTACTGCTTGATGCCCGCGGGCGAGAACAGGTGGACGAACCCGCCGCCCATCGCCTTGGCGCCGTCGTACATCATCACGAAGGTCTCGGGCACCGCGGTGACGGGGTTGTAGTGCGTGTAGATGATGTGGTTCGCGTCGCTGGTGACGCCGATGAGCGGCCCGTGGGTCTGCGCTGACTCACGCGGGGTGACCGTGAGCGTCTGCAGCCGGCCACCCCGGGAGACCGTGACCTGGAGCGGGACGCCGACCTTGCCCTTGATGGCGGCGGGGATCTGATCGAACGTGTCGATGGCACGGCCGTTGATCGAGACGATCCGGTCGCCGCTCTCGAGTCCGGCCGCGCTCGCGGCGCTGGACGTCGACACGCTGCCGATGACGGGCGCCACGGCGGTGGCGCGTCCCTGGCCGACGAGCGTGGCGCCGAGGAGAACGAACGCGAGGAGCAGGTTCACGGTGATGCCGGCCAGCACCACCATCATCTTGTGCTTGTACGAGCCTTGGCGGAACGCCCGGGGCTCGTCCTCGGGCGCGACCTCTTCGAGGTTGTTCATGCCGATGATGCGCACGTAGCCACCGAGGGGGATGGCCTTGATGCCGTACTCGGTCTCGCCCCTGCGGAACGACCAGAGCCGGGGTCCGAAGCCGACGAAGAACTCGGTGACCTTCATGCCCGCGCGCTTCGCGGCGAGGTAGTGGCCGAACTCGTGCAGCATCACCGCGAGCAGGATGCCGACGATGATCAGGACGAGGTCCAGGGCCGACGGGTTGACCACGCCGACCACCGCGAGGACGGCGACGACGATCCCGACCCACATGACCACCTGGCGGCGGTCCATGCGCTCGTCGGATTCTTCGAGAAAGTCCTTCACGCGGCGTTCCTTCGCTCGAGTGCGGTTCGGGCGCGTGCTCTCGCGACCCGGTCCGCCTCGAGAACGTCTCCGAGATCATCGACGTTCCCGGTCCCGGCCTGGAGCACCTCGCTCACGATCTCGGCGATCGCGACCCACGGGAGTGCGCCGGCGAGGAACGCCTCCACCGCGACCTCGTTCGCCGCGCTCAAGGTGGCCGGGGCCGAACCCCCGGCGCGGCCGGCGCCGTAGGCCAGGTCGAGGCAGGGGAACACCTCGCGGTCGGGGGGCTCGAAGGTGAGGGTGCCGAGCGTCCGCCAGTCGATGGGGCCATACGCGACGGGATGACGGGCCGGCGCGCCGAGCGCGAGGCCGATGGGCAGCTTCATGTCGGGCATCGAGAGCTGGGCGATCACCGCGCCGTCGCAGAACTCGACCATGCCGTGCACGACGGATTGCGGGTGCACGACCACGTCGACGGTGTCGATCGGCACGTCGAACAGCTCGTGGGCCTCGATGACCTCGAGGCCCTTGTTCATGAGCGTGGACGAGTCGATGGTGATCTTGGCGCCCATGCTCCACGTCGGGTGCTGCAGCGCGTCGGCGATGGTCACGTGCTCGAGCTCGGCCCGGGTGCGGCCGCGGAACGGGCCGCCGCTCGCGGTGAGCAGGATCGTGCGCACCTCGCTCATGCGGCCGGCGCGCAGTGCCTGGTAGATCGCGCTGTGCTCCGAGTCGACCGGGACGATCTCCCCACCGCCCGCGGCCCGCGCCTTGGCGACCACGGGACCCGCGGCGATGAGGCTCTCCTTGTTGGCCAGGCCGAGTCGCTTGCCGTGCTCGAGCGCGGCGAGCGTGACCGGAAGGCCCGCGAAGCCGACCACGCCGTTGAGCACGACCTCGACCTCGGCGAGCGACGCGAGCTCGGCGAGCAGCTCGGGGCGGTCGGCGCAGAGCAGGGCGCGGTCCTCGGGTACACCGAACTCGAGCCGTTGCGCCTCGAGCATCTCCGCGTTGCTCCCGGCCGCGAGCGCGACGACCTCGTACTCCCCCGGACGGTCCCGCACGACGTCGAGCGCCTGGGTGCCGATCGAGCCCGTGCTGCCGAGGATGGCCAGGCGCCGGGGCCCTGCGCGTGCGGTCTCCGGGGCCACAGGGCTCTCCCGGGAATTCGTGCTCTCCGGGGTCGCTCGGGTGTCGGTCATGGGAGCACCATCATCCCCCACCCGTCCCCTTCCGACGACTCACCCCGTGCCGGTGCCGCCTAGAAGAAGAGGTACAGGATCAGGTAGTAGGCGCCCGGCAACGTGAACAGCACGCCGTCGAACCGATCGAGCACGCCGCCGTGGCCGGGGAGCAGCGCGCCGAAGTCCTTGATGCCGAGGTCGCGCTTCAGCATCGACTCGCAGAGGTCGCCGAGGGGAGCCAGCACCGCGACGACAAGGCCGAGGGCGAGGCCCTGCTTGACCGTGACCCACGGCGCGGGCTTGTGGATCGCACCGACGATGACGCCGACGACCACCGAGGCCAGCATCCCGCCGACCAGTCCCTCGATCGTCTTGTTGGGCGAGATCGCCGGGAGGAGCGGGTGCTTGCCGAACTGGGACCCGACGACGTAGCCGAAGATGTCGTAGGCGAACGCGCACAGGGCGACGCCGATGATCGCGCCCAGCGCGTTCCTCGGCAGGCCGAGGATGAGGCCCGCGTAGCCGCCCAGGACTCCCACGTACATGAAGCCGAGGAAGGTCATCGCGACCGAGATCACGGGACGGGTCCGGACGACCTCGATCAGGTACCAGAGCAGGGTGAAGACGACCATCATCCCGATGACGAGCGGGAACGCGCGCTCACCCTCGTTGTAGGCGATGACCACCATCGCGACCGAGCCCAAGACGCCGAGCAGCGTCGCCGGCTTGGATCCCTGGTGGCGCAGCGCGTCGAAGCACTCGAACGCGGCCAGGCCGACGATGACGGTGACGAGGCCCGCGGTGACCGCGGGGCCCACGGTGAAGCAGACGAGCGCGATGACGAGCAGGAGAACGCCGGTGACGACCCGCACGAGCGGGCTGTCGGGCATCGTCGGCATCCCGCCGCGCGACGTCGGGTTGTGGAGCTCGTCGTCGAAGAGGAGCGGGTCGGCGGCGGCTCCGGCGAGACCGGCTCCCCCACTCGCGGGCCCCGAACCGATGCGCATCGTGCCGCCCGGTGCGGTGCCGACCTCCTCGGCTGCGACCGCGGCGGCGTCCGCGTCGGGCTTCGGGCGGTTGCCGATCGGCTGACGCGCGCGTGACCCGCGTCCGGCCCGCTCGGT
>JAODBH010000008.1 GCA_025463865.1 Actinomycetes bacterium
GGGGGATCTCGGCCATCAACGCCGCGTTGTTGATCAGGATGTCGATGCCGCCGAAGGCGTCGACCGCGGCCTGTGCCATCGCCGCGGCCGCGTCGGGGTCGGTGATGTCGACCTGCACGCCGATGGCCTCGCGTCCCTGCGCGGTCAGCTCGGCCGCGGCCTCCTTCGCCTTCTGGCCGTCGAGGTCGGCGAGCACGACCTGGGCGCCGGCGCCGGTGAGACCCCGCCCGTACTCCTGGCCGCACCCACCGGCGCCCCCGGTGACGATGGCAACCTTGCCGTCCAACGAGAAGCGCTCGATGCTCATGGGACCCCCTGGTCTCGACTGGAAGAGTCGTGACATTACCCGTAGCTTCAGGCGACGACCGAGGGAGCGACGCATGAAGATCGGTGTGCAACTCGCAGGTATGAACCCGAAGTTCTGGACCGCAGGCGCGACCGCGGCCGACGAAGCCGGGTTCGAATCGGTGTGGCTGCCCGAACACCTCGTGTTCCCGATGAAGATCAGCGGCAGCCCCCACACCGGGCACGCCGAGCCGCCGGTCCAGGCGAGCACACCGGCGTTCGACGCCCTGCTCTCCTTGGCGGCGATCGCGGCGACGACCAAGGACATCCGCCTCGGGACCAACGTCTACAACATCGGGCTGCGCCACCCGTTCGTGACCGCGCGTGCCATCACCACCCTCGACGTGCTCTCGCGGGGTCGGGTGGAGTTCGGCATCGGGTCGAGCTGGCTCGAGGAGGAGTGGGACGCCACCGGTCTCGACTTCTCGACCCGCGGCCGGCGCGTCGACGAGACGATCGACATCTGCCGCAAGCTCTGGTCCGACGAGGTGATCGAGTTCCACGGCGAGTTCTTCGACTTCGACCCGGTCATGTTCAACCCGAAGCCGGTCCAACAGCCACAGCCGAGCCTCCTGATCGGTGGCGACGGCGCCGCGGCCAAGCGGCGCGCCGCGCGGGTCGGCGACGCGTGGCTCCCGATGAACCACTCGCTCGAGCAGCTGCCCGCCGCGCTGCGCGAGGTCAACGAGATGCGCGCCGCGGCCGGCCGCGAAGGCACCACCACGCTCACCATCGGTGGGGGGATCGACGGGCCCGCCGACGTCGACCGCTACGTCGAGGCGGGCGTCGACCGCGTGATCGTGCGCCCGTTCAACACGTCGAAGGAAGCCATCGACGGCATCAACCGCTTCGGCGAGGAGGTCATCGCCAAGCTCACCTGACCCGCTCGCGGTTCAGGGCAGTGATCGGGTCAGCCAGTCGACGTCTTCGAGGCCGCGCAGCACGTCGTTGAGGTGCGTGCACGTGCTCGGACCGACGAGCTGGGTCCGGACCTCCGGCCGGAGCCCGAGCACCGGCAGGCCGACGATGCGCCCGGCGCTCCCGATCGCCTCCGGGCACTCGCGCCAGGGCAGCACGCGCGGCCGCGCGCTGCACGCGACGACCGTCATGGTCTCGGGGTCGACGGCCGCCTCGAGCGTGTACTCGTGGATGACCGTCTCGTCGCCGTCGCGCCCCATCGTGGTGTCGCGGAAGAACACGTCGACGCGCACGAGATCGTCGCGCCACACGTCGATCCGGCGGGCGCGGCGGGTGGAGTCGGCGGGCAGCACCGGACGGGAGTGCCACGCGTCGGGGTCGTCGTCCTCGAGCACCTCGAGTGCGACCGGTCCCAGCAATGCCGGCGGACGGCCGTCGGCCAGGTTCGCGAGCAACGTCCCCCCGGCCTGCCAACCCGCGCACAGGTCGGCGATCGGCAGCCGTGCCTCGGTCCGCATCTGGGTCCGGAACTCGGCGAGCTCGGTGTCACCGCGGTCAGCCGCGACGCTCACCGCGAACCCCGAGACCAAGGTCGCGCCCGGGACATCGTCGAGGAGCAGGTAGGGGAGCGAGCCCCGCGCCGCGCCGGTTTCGAGATCGAGGACCTTGCGGAACCCGCCGCCGGCTCGCTTGCCGACGAAGGCGTCGACGCCGGGGACCTCGGGGGTGACCGCGAGGTCCCGCACGACCATGCCCGTCGTGTAGTCGGTGACGATCCGCAGCTCGGCTTCGGCCACGACGCTCGCGGTGCCGTCGGAGGCGGTCACCAGGTCGCGGGCGAGACCGAGCTGGTGCACCGGGCCGGCGAACCCCTCGGGCCGCGTCGAGTCGATGGTCGACGTCCGCCGGATCGATCCGGGCCGGCGCGCCGGTGTGCCCGCGGACGGGTCGGCCGTGCCCTGCCGCGGGTCGGCCGGCTCAGGCACTTGCCGGCACGGGCGGCACGTGGGGGAACAATTCGGCGAAGGCGCCGAGCGTGATGCGGGTCCGGGCCGCGTCGTCGACGTCGTCGAACAGCTCGTGCAGCACCTTCTGGCTGTGCCCGAACGTGCCCTCCAGGTGCGGATAGTCGCTGCCCCACATCACGTTCTGCCAGCCCATGGCGGTGTTCGCCTGCACCGCCGAGCGGTCGTGCTGGAACGACGCGTACACCTGCTCGTAGAGGTATTCGCTCGGCAGTCGCGAGAGCTTGGGGCGGGTGGCGAATCCGTGTTGGCGGTACGCCTCGTCCATTCGGTCGGCGAGGAACGGTCCCCACGTCGCGCCGCCCTCGGACACGAGCACCTTGAGGTCGGGATGCCGGTCGAGCGCGCCGGACGAGATCAGCTGCGTGACGCAACGCTGGCCGCCGTAGGTGGTCTCGACGTAGTTGAGGACCGCGCCGCCGGGACCGCGGAAGTAGACGCCGGTCTGCTCGTCGGGCGTGTGCGGCTCGGTACCGATGTGGAACCCGAGCACCATCCCGGTCTCCTCGGCGGCGGCCCACACCGGGTGCCACGCGTCGTGGTGGTAGGGCGGCATGTCGAAGGGCTGCCCGGTCGTGAGGAAGACCACCTTGAATCCGAGATCGGCGGCCCGGTGCATCTCGGCGACGGTGTCGTCCACGTCGAGGAGCGGCAGCGTGGCCGCGCACACGTAACGCGGTGAGGTGCGCTGGAACTCGATGGCCCAGTCGTTGAGCACCTTCACGCCTTCGCGCACGAGCTTGGGGTCACGGATCGAGAACGCCCAGGTGGCCAGCGACG
>JAODBH010000031.1 GCA_025463865.1 Actinomycetes bacterium
CGAAGCCGAGCACGCTGATCGTCGCGGTGGCGAGCGCGAAGCGGCCGCCGTCCTCGGTCGGCAGGTCGAGCCACGTGAGCGCCACGACGCGGAGCATGTGTCCATGGCCGACGAGCAGCACGCGTCCTTCGATCGCAAGCACGCGGTCGATCACGCGCTGCGCGCGGGCCCGTACCTGTGCCGCGGTCTCGCCACCGACGGGATCGCCGTTCCAGATGGTCCAGCCGGGTCGCTCGGCACGGATCTCGTCGCTGGTCAGGCCCTCGTAGTCGCCGTAGTCCCACTCGGCCAGATCGGGCTCGATCTCGATCGCGGACCTCGGGATGCCGGCGACCTCCGCGGTTTGGAGCGCCCGGGCGCGCGGGCTCACGAGCACGGCCGCGAATGACGTGCTCGCGATGCGCTCGAACAGGGCGCGGGCCTCGGCCCGGCCTCGCTCCGTGAGCGGCAGATCGGTGGTGCCGGTGTGGCGCCCGTTGGCCGACCATTCGGTCTCGCCGTGGCGGATCATCCACACTTCGGTGCTCATCCGGTCATCCTTACCGATCGTGCGAACGCACCGTGAAGGGCCGCATATGACGGCTTCCGGCAAGTGGGGCAGGGATTAGGCTCGGCGGATGGCCGTGCCCAAGGTCTGCGGGATCGAGACTGAATACGGCGTCGTGCTGCGCGGCGCGTCCGATCCCAACCCCGTGCTGGCGTCGTCGATGCTGATCAACGGCTACGTCGAGCACCGCCGCGTGGGATGGGACTTCGAGGACGAGTCGCCCGGCCGCGACGCCCGCGGCTACTCCCGCGATGGCGCGCAGCCGCCCGACATCGAGACCCACCTGGTCAACACGGTGCTCACCAACGGAGCGCGCTACTACGTCGACCACGCGCACCCCGAGTACTCGACCCCCGAGTGCTCCAACGCGCACGAGCTGCTCGTCGCCGACAAGGCCGGTGAGCGGATCCTCGCCCGCTCGATGCAAGCCGCGCGCCGCATCCTCGCGAACGGGCAGGAGGTCGTCGTCTACAAGAACAACTCCGACGGCAAGGGCAACAGCTACGGCTGTCACGAGAACTACACGATGGACCGGCAGCTGCCGTTCTCGACCCTCGTGCGCTACCTGCTGCCGTGGTTCGTCACCCGCCAGGTCGTGGTCGGCGCGGGGAAGGTCGGCGGCGAGAACGGCTCCGGCCACCACGGCTTCCAGATCTCGCAGCGCGCCGACTTCTTCGAGGAGGAGGTCGGCCTCGAGACCACGCTCAAGCGGCCCATCGTCAACACGCGCGACGAGCCCCACGCCGACCCGCAGCAGTACCGGCGCCTGCACGTCATCGTCGGCGACGCCAACCTCTGTGAGCTCTCCACCTTCCTCAAGGTCGGTGCGACCGCGATCGTGCTCGCCATGATCGAGGACGAGTTCTTCGACAAGGACCTCTCGATCGTCGCGCCGGTGTCGGCGATCAAGACCGTCTCCCACGACCCCACGTGCCGGGCAACGGTCGAGCTGGTCGAGGGCGGCCGGATCACCGCGGTCGAGCTGCAGTGGGAGTTCCTGCGGCTCGCGAAGAAGTACGCCGACGAGACCGGGCTCGAGCACTGCGGCGGCGAGGAGATCGGCGGCGACGTCCTCCGCCGCTGGGAAGAGGTCCTCACCGGCCTCGAGACCGACATCCCCAGTCTCGACGGCAAGATCGACTGGGTCACCAAGCTCAACCTGATCCAGGCCTACGTCGACCGCGACGACCTCTCGTGGGACGACGCCAAGCTGTCGCTGCTCGACCTGCAGTACCACGACGTGCGGCCCGAGAAATCCCTGTACGAGCACCTGGTGCGGGCCGGCAAGGTCGAGCGGCTGCTCGACGAGAACGACGTTCGCATCGCCATCTCGGAACCGCCGGAGACCACGAGGGCGTACTTCCGGGGAACGTGCCTGGCCAAGTGGCCTGACGCGGTGGTGGCCGCGAATTGGGACAGTCTGATCCTCGACGTGGGATCCGATCCCCTCCGGCGGGTTCCGATGATGGAGCCGCTCCGGGGAACGAAGGCGCACGTCGAGGCGTTGTTCGCCGAATGCTCGACACCGGCGCAATTGGTAGACCGGCTCGCGCAGTAGGTCCGGTACGCAGAGGTTTCAGGACGCAGAGGTCTCAGGACGCAGTTCCAGGAGGAAGCAATGCCGGAGAGGGAACGCAAGCAGAAGCCCGCCCCCGACAAGCGGGTGGAGGAGACGGTCGACGTCGCCGCTCCCGCGAAGCAGGGCGAGGCGATCAAGGAGGAGCTCGACGAGCTCCTCGACGAGATCGACTCGGTGCTCGAATCCAACGCGGAGGAGTTCGTGCGCAACTACGTCCAGAAGGGCGGCCAGTAGCCGGGCCCGCGGCCTGCAGTGACCGCGCCGGTCCTCGGTCGTGCCGCGTCGCGAACCCATGCCTGGCCTTCGAGGCCCGCATGTAGGCTCGCCGATCGATGGATGACACCGCGCTCCCACTGTTCGGTTCGGGGTTCGATCCGGGCCCTTCTTTCGTCGACGTGCTGCGTCGCACCGCGCCCCACGCGCTCCCAGGTGCCGGCTTGACCGGCCCCGCGACGCCACCGTTCGACGTCACGCACGGCACGACCGTCGTCGCGATCCGGTTCGACGGGGGAGTGGTGATGGCGGGCGACCGCCGGGCGACCGCCGGTTACACCATCGCCAACCGGCGCATGGAGAAGGTCATGCCGGCCGACGAGTACTCCGGCGTCTCCATCGCGGGCGCGGCCGGCCCTGCGGTCGAGATGGTGAAGCTCTTCCAGGTGCAGCTCGAGCACTACGAGAAGGTCGAAGGCGAGCAGCTCTCCCTCGAGGGCAAGGCCAACCAGCTCGGCCTGCTCGTCCGGGGCAACCTGCCCGCGGCGATGCAGGGCTTCGCGGTCGTCCCGCTCTTCGCCGGCTTCGACCTCCGCCGGCACCGGGGCCGCGTGTTCAGCTACGACGTCACCGGCGGCAAGTACGAGGAGATCGAGTACCAGGCCAACGGATCCGGCGGCGTCCACGCGCGCAACTGGATCAAGGCCGGCTGGACCCCGTCGATCACCCGTGAGGCCACGGTCGACCTCGCCATCCGTGCGTTGTTCGCCGCGGCCGACGAGGACGTCGCCACCGGTGGACCCGACCTCGTGCGCCGGATCTTCCCGACGATCGCGATCATCAACGAGGACGGCTACATCGCCCTCACCGACGAGGAGGTCGCCCGCCGCGCCGAGGCCCTGCTCGAAGGCCCCGAGCGCGGAGGAGCCACGTCGTGAGCCAGCCCTTCTACGTCAGCCCCGAACAGGTCATGAAGGACCGCGCCGACTACGCGCGCAAAGGCATCGCGCGCGGTCGCAGCCTGGTCGCCCTCGAGTACGAGGACGGCATCGTCCTGGTGGCGGAGAACCCGAGCCGCACGTTGTTCAAGGTCAGCGAGATCTACGACCGCATCGCGTTCGCGGGCGTCGGCAAGTACAACGAGTTCCAGATGCTCAAGATCGCCGGCGTGAGACTCGCCGACATGAAGGGCTACTCGTACTCACGCGAGGACGTCACCGCGAACTCGCTCGCCAACGCCTACGCACAGACGCTGGGCCAGGTGTTCACCCACGAGATGAAGCCCTACGAGGTCGAGATCCTCGTCGCGTCGGTCGGCGTCGAGGACGGCGATCCCAACGAGCTCTTCCACATCCTCTACGACGGCACCGTGTTCGACGAGCAGGGCTACACGGTGCTCGGCGGCCAGTCCGACGCGATCGTCGACCTGCTCAAGCGGGACTACACACCCGGGCTCACCTTGAGCGCAGCGATCCGCCTCGGCGCGCGGGTCCTGAGCCCGCCCGACGCGCCGCCCCTGCCGAGCGGTCAGCTCGAGGTCGCCGCGCTCCAGCGGTCGCGCCAGCGCCGGGCGTTCCACCGCATCAAGGGCACCGAGCTCGAGGCCCTGCTCGCGGGCGACCCGGCCGAGCCCGATCCCGCCCAGCCCGGCCCGGCGGCGTAGCCGCGGATCACTCGAAGAAGGCGCGGATCACCGGCGTCAGCACCGCCACCAGCAGGACCACGATGGCCACGACCCGCCAGGGCACCCGGCGGGTTCCGGGCGGTGCATCGTCGGGATCGGGACGGGTCGGTGCGATCACCGAGGAATCGACCTCGTCGACGAGCAGCACCATCCGGGCGTCTTCGAGCTGCTCGTCGGGCACGTAGATGTCGACCCGGGCCATGTCGCCCATCGTGAGGGCGTAGGGCGAATCCATCGCGCCGCGAACCTCGCATTCGATGCCCTCCGACGCCAGACGGGCCACGATCACCTTGGCGGTGAACGACCCTCCGACCGAGGTCAGCAGCGTGACCGGAATCATCGCCACAGTGTACGGAGCCCGAACATCGGGCGAACATCCCCCAGCCCCTTCTCCGACAAGGGCCGCGGCCCGCCCGACGGCGCGACTTCAAGCCCGGCCGCCCGTGGGTCGATCCTGCCCGTCTGCCACAGTGTCGGGCTCCCGCGTGCCGAACCCCTCCGGGTCACGGCCACCCCGATCCGCATCTCCCACACACAGGATGGGCTCATGACGTTCCGCTACCGCGCCTCCGTGCTCCTGCTCGTCGCGAGCCTCGGCACCATCGTCCTCGCCGGGCCGGCCTCCGCGAGCCCGGCCAAGACGGTTCCCTCGAACACCTGGGCGACGTCGATCTGCAACGTGACGAACGACTGGGTCGCGGGCTACGCGTCGGGGGAGCAGCAGGTCATGACGACGCTGTCCGGCACGAACGTGGCTCCGGCCGACGCCAAGAAGGCCGTGGACTCGTTTCTCGCAACCGGGACCACCGCCACCAAGCAGGCCGTCACCGCGCTGAAGAAGGCCGGTGCACCCAATGCGAAGAACGGCTCGAAGATCGCCGCGTCGCTGGTGACCGCGTTCACGACCATCCAGAAGAACATCGCGTCGGCGAAGCAGAAGATCGCCGCCCTCGATTCCACCAAGGCCGAGTACGACACCCAGGCCAGCGCGGCGCTGAGCACCCTCGATACCAACATCGGCAAGGCCCTCACGAAGTTCAGCAACTACGGCAAGAAGAACTCCGACAAGGCGCTCACCAAGGTCCTCAACACCAACAAGGCCTGCAGCAGCTCCAGCACCAGCGGTACCACGACCACGACGGGCTGACCGGCACCGGTCGCGTTCCGGGGCTGACAACACGATCGCAGACGACCGGGACGGCACCCCTGGGTGCCGTCCCGGTCTCGCGAGCCGGGCACCTCCCACTACGGTGGAAGGCGATGGAGCGGCGCATCTTCGGCCTCGAGAACGAGTACGGCGTCACCTGCACGCTGCGGGGCCAGCGGCGACTGAGCCCGGACGAGGTGGCCCGGTACCTGTTCCGCCGGGTCGTGTCGTGGGGCCGCTCGTCGAACGTCTTCCTCGAGAACGGCGCCCGGCTCTACCTCGACGTCGGCAGCCACCCCGAGTACGCCACGCCGGAGTGCGACTCGATCGCCGACCTGGTGGTGCACGACAAGGCCGGGGAGCGGATCCTCGAGAGCCTCGTGCAGAGCGCCGAGCAGCGCCTGCGCGAAGAGGGCATCCGGGGCGAGGTCTACCTCTTCAAGAACAACACCGACTCCGCCGGCAACTCCTACGGCTGCCACGAGAACTACCTCGTCGAGCGCGACGGCGACTTCGCCAAGTTCACCGACGTGTTGATCCCGTTCCTCGTCACCCGCCAGATCTACGCCGGTGCGGGCAAGGTGCTCCAGACCGCCCGGGGTGCGATGTACTGCATGGCCCAGCGGGCCGAGCACATCTGGGAGGGCGTGTCGTCGGCGACCACGCGGTCCCGCCCGATCATCAACACCCGCGACGAGCCCCACGCCGACGCCGAGCGCTTCCGACGGCTCCACGTCATCGTCGGCGACTCGAACATGAGCGAGTACACGACGTTCCTCAAGGTCGGCACGATGTCGATCGTCTTGCGGATGCTCGAGGAGGACCCGTCGCCCTGGCGAGACCTCAGCCTCGAGAACCCGATCCGGGCCATTCGCGAGATCAGCCACGACATGACGTGCCGGCGGCGCGTCCGCCTGGCCAACGGCCGCGAGCTGTCCGCGTTCGACATCCAGAGCGAGTACCTCGTCCGGGCCCAGCGCTTCGCCAAGCGGCGCACGCTCTCCGAGCTCGAGCGCACCGCGCTCGACATGTGGGAGCACGTGATGACCAAGATCGAGAAGGACCCGCTCGACCTGAAGACCGAGATCGACTGGGTCATCAAGTACCACCTGATCGAGGCGTACCGAGCGAAGCACGAGCTCCCGCTCACGAGCCCGCGCATCGCCCTGATGGACCTCGCCTACCACGACGTCAGCCGCGAGCGCTCGCTCTACTACCTGCTCCAACGCAAGGGGCTGGTCGAGCGCACCGCCAAGGACGAGGACATCGACCTCGCGGTCACGACCCCACCGCAGACGACGCGGGCCCGGCTGCGCGGCGCGTTCATCAAGAAGGCCAAGGAGCGCAAGCGCGACTACACCGTCGACTGGGTGCACCTCAAGCTCAACGACCAGGCCCAGCGCACCGTGCTCTGCAAGGACCCGTTCAAGTCCCGCGACGAGCGGGTCGAACGGCTCATCGCCTCGCTCTGATTCCCCGTATCCTCACGCCGTGCCCTCGTACCGGACCGGCAAGGTCGTTCGCATCCTCCAGGAGCGTCCCGGCCTCCAACGGGTCGAGGTGGATCTCGCGAGCGGTGACGGCCCCGAGCGCGCCTACGTGCTGCCACTGCTCACCGGACCGGTCGCCGACGGCGACCGGGTCGTGGTGAACACCACCGCGGTCGAGCTCGGCCTCGGCACCGGCGGCTGGCACGTCGTCCACTGGAACCTCGCGCGCGACGAGTGGAGCGAGAAGGGGCCGGGCCACATCATCAAGGCCCGCTACACGAGCCTGCAGACCGACGTCGGCAGCACCGAGGAGCACGAGGAGCTGCTCGCCGAGGTCGACTCCATCGACGGCATGCCGGTCATCGCCGCCGCGCTCCACAGCCAGGTGCCGGCCGCGGCGGTGGCGGTGCGCGACCTGATGCCGGGCGCCCACATCTGCTACCTCATGACCGACGGCGCCGGCTTGCCGATCGCGCTCTCCGACCTGGTCTGGGACATGCGCGACCGCGGCCTCATCGACTCGACCGTCACGCTCGGCCACGCGTTCGGCGGCGACTTCGAGGCGGTGTCGATCTTCAGCGCGCTCGCGGTCGCCCGCCACATCGCACACGCCGACGTCGCGATCGTCGCCATGGGTCCCGGCATCGTCGGCACCAACACGCGGCTCGGGTTCTCCGGCATGGAAGTCGGGCCGATCCTCGACGCCGCCGCCGCCCTCGGCGGGGCGCCGGTCGCGGTGTTGCGGGCGAGCTTCGCCGATCCGCGCGCCCGTCACCTCGGCATCTCGCACCACACGCAGACCGCGTTGCGGATCGCGTGCCGCGAGCGGGTCGACATCCCGTTGCCGCTCGTGGGTGGCGAGCACGAGGAGATCCTCCGCCGCGACCTCGTCACCTCCGGCCTGGCCCGGCTCCACGACGTCGTCGAGGTGCCGCCCGTCGGGATCATCGAGCGGTTCGAGGACCACCGCCTGCACATCATCTCCATGGGCCGGCCCGCGGCCGACGACCCGGTCCTGTTCGAGTGCGCCGCGGCGGCCGGAGTGGTCGCGGTCAACCAGATCCCGGTCGGCTGATGGCCGATCGACTGGAGCGTCTCACCACCCTCGTGGCCAACCTGCTCGACACGCGCACGCCGCTCACCCTCGAGCAGATCGTGCAGAACGTGCCCGGCTATCCCGAGGAGAAGGCGTCGTACCGGCGCCAGTTCGAGCGCGACAAGGACACGTTGCGGGGAATCGGGGTGCCGATCTCGGTCGAGACGGTCGGCAACGAGACGATGTACCGGATCCGTCCCGACGAGTACTACCTGCCGGCGCTCGACCTCACCCCTGAGGAGCAGGCGGCGATCCACGTCGCGGTCACCGCGGTGCGGTTGCCCGGGGTGGGCACCGACACCGCGTTGTGGAAGATCGGCGGCCAGGAGGGTGAGGCGGTGCCCGCGCTCGCGTCGCTGCCCACCACGCCGGCGCTCGCGGAGCTGTTCGACGCGTACCGCAAGCGGGCCACCGTCACCTTCACCCACCGCGGCGCGAAGCGGCGCCTCGATCCCTACGGTCTCGTGTTCCGACGCGGCCACTGGTACGTCGTCGGGCGCGACCACGACCGCGAGGACCCCCGCGCCTTCCGCGCCGACCGCATCGACGGTGAGATCACCGTGGGGAACGCCGGCGCGTTCACGGTGCCCGAAGGTCTCGATCCGGCGACGCTGGTGCGCGATGACCCGATGCGCTTCGGTTCCGAGGACGCGAGCGTGGAGGCGCGCATCCTGGTCGACGCCGAGCAGGCCGCGTTCGTCGTCGAGGAGCTCGGCGAGGCCGCGGTCGAGACCCGTCACGCCGACGGCTCGGTCGTCGTCACGACCACGGTCACCAACCGGGCCGCGTTCCGGTCGTTCGTGCTCGGCCTGCTCGACCGGGCCGAGGTGCTCGGGCCGCCCGACCTCCGGGCCGAGACCGTCGCCTGGCTCGACCGGATCTCCGGGGACGCGGCGTGAGCCCGCGCCCGCAGATCGGCCCGCGCCTCGAACGGGTGCTCGCGCTGGTGCCCTGGATCGCGGAGCACCCGGGCAGCCCGCTCGACGAGCTCGCGGTGCGATTCGACGTCACGCCCGACGAGCTCGAGCGCGACCTCGAGCTGCTCCCGTTCTGCGGCCTGCCGCCGTACTCGCCCGACCGGCTCATCGACGTGGAGATCGTCGAAGGCCGCGTGTGGATCCGCTTCGCCGAGTACTTCGCCCGCCCCCTGCGGCTCACGGCCGACGAAGGGCTCGGTCTGCTCGCGGCGGGGGAGGCCCTGCTCGCGGTGCCGGGCTCCGACCAGGCAGGTTCGCTCGCGACGGCGCTCGACAAGCTGGCGGCCGCGATCGGCACCGAGCGTGGCGTCTCCGTACAGGTGGGCGGGGGCACCTTCCTCGACGAGCTGCGCGGCGCGGCCGATCGCCGCGAGCGGGTCGAGATCGACTACTACTCGTTCGGGCGCGACGTGACGTCGACCCGCGAGATCGACCCCGAGTCGGTGTTCCACGCGTTCGGCCAGTGGTACGTCGACGCGTACTGCCACGACGCGGCGGCCCGCCGGATGTTCCGGGTCGACCGCGTGCGCGGCGTGCGGCCGACCGGTGAGCACTTCGACCCGCCCGCGCCGTCGGACGCAGAAGACGGCGAGAGCGGCGAGGACAGCGAAGCAGGCAGCGTGTTCCATCCGCGCGCCGATGACGCCCGGGTCACGCTGCGCCTGGGCCCCGACGCCGGTTGGGTCGCCGAGTCCTACCCGACCGAATCAGTCACGGACCGTGCCGACGGCGGCTGGGACGTCGTGCTCGTGGTGAGCGAGCGGGCCTTCCTGGAACGGATCCTCCTCCGCCTGGGCCCGGAAGCCGAGGTCACGGCGCCGCCCGAATGGACCTCGGTGGGTGCCGAGGCGGCCCGCAGGGTACGCGCACGGTACGGGTGAGCCCCGTGCGAGGATGTTGCCCGTGAGCAACGCATGACCGACGCCGACGACGCCACCGTGAGCTCCCTCCCCCCGATGGGCGCCACCCCGGCCAAGCCCGCGGCCGACCTGCTTCCCGCGACCGGTGAGCCCACCGCGGTCACGAACGGAAGCGTCGGGTCCGCGGGCGGTCCCCCTCCGTCGGACGGCGGCACGATCGTTCCCCGCGGCAAGCCCGCCCCGCGCAAGCGGTCCACCGCGCGCACGCTGCTGGAGTGGGGCGGCCTCATCATCGCCGCGCTGCTCATCGCGTTCGTCATCAAGACGTACCTGGTCGAGGCGTTCTACATCCCGTCGGAGTCGATGACCCCGACGTTGCTCATCGGCGACCGGGTGCTGGTCAACAAGCTGAGCTACGACCTGCACGACGTGCACCGCGGCGACATCGTCGTCTTCAAGGCACCGCCGGGGGAGGAGACCGCGCAGATCAAGGACCTCGTGAAGCGGGTCGTCGGGCTCCCGGGCGAGACCATCGAGGGCCGCGGCGGACACATCTACATCGACAACAAGCAGCTCGCGGAGCCGTACCTGCCGAAGGGCGTCCAGTCACGCGTGTTCCCGGCGGAGAAGATCCCGCCCGGGCACTACTACGTCCTGGGCGACAACCGGCAGAACTCGAAGGACAGCACGTACTTCCACGCGATCAACGGCAACCTCATCGTGGGGCGCGTCTTCCTTCGCATATGGCCACTGAATCGAATCGGCACGCTGTAGCTGCACATCGAGAGTTGCGCGTCCGGGGAGAGCTCCACGTCCGGCGAGAGCTACGCGTCCGGCGAAAACTCCGCGACGGTCGCGACCATGCGCTCGACGTGGTCGCTGTAGACCGCGTCGACGCCCATGCCGATCATCGACCGGAGGTAGCGGACCTCCTGCGCGTCCCACGCGAACGCGCGCAGGTCGAAGCGGTGGAAGAGCGAGACGATCCCCTTCGTCCACTCGGTGTGGTGCATGTTCATCACCTCGATGCCGGCCTCGGCCAGGTCGGACGCGTGCCGCTCGAGCGACGGGCCCAAGGAACGCCGGCGCCGGGAGTGGACCAGGTGGACGTCGGGGGCGTCGGGGCGCAGCCGGGTCAGCAGCCCGAGGTCGCCCGAGCAGAGCCACAGCCGGTCGGCTGCGCCCGCGGCCCGGGCCGCGTCGATGATCGGGCCCACGACTCCCGGCTCCTCGGCGTCGACGGAGAGCTCGAAGTCGGTGCCGAGCTCGCGGTAGAGGTCGCCGAGCCGCGGGATCTCCCACGAGGCCAGCTCGTCGGCGGGGTGCTGCCCGACGTGACGACGCCGGAAGCCCCGCCGGACCGGGTTGTCGTGGACGAGCACGGCCTCGCCGTCGGCGCTCAACCAGGCGTCGGTCTCGAGCCCGGAGGCGCCCAGGGACAGGGCGAGCCGGAAGGCGCGCAGGGTGTTCTCGGGTTCCTCGATGCGGGCGCCGCGGTGGGCGAAGGTGATGGGCGGCACGGCCCGCGATCCAACCAGGCGAACGGCCGTCCGTCGAACCGGTCGCGGGGCTCCGGCGGGCCCTCCGACGCTCTCCGTGACCTGCGGGCCCCTTTTCTCAAGCACCCCTCGCGCGCTGCCGATGGGTACGCCATGACGGAGCGAAGGGGTACCGCAGCGTGACCACCATCCGAGCGAACTGTCCAGGCTGTGGTGACGTGCAGCTCAAGGCCGCCGACCTGACGGTCCGCGTCTGCTCGGACGACGACACCGGGTCCTACTGCTTCCGTTGCCCCTCGTGCGAACGGGCCGTCGCCAAGGAGGCGAGCCGGCGCATCGTCGATCTGCTCGTCTCGTCCGGCGTGCGGCTGCAGGTCTGGCGCCGACCGGCCGAGCTCCTCGAGCCCCGGGTCGGGCCGACCCTCACTCCCGACGATCTCCTCGACTTCCATCTCCTCCTGCGCGACGACGACTGGTTCGCGGCGCTGAGCGAGATGGTCCGCCGCGAGCTGCACGGATAGCGGGTCCCATGCCGACCACCTCGTACCTTGCAGTCACGGTCCTCGGCGGGTGGCTCCCGATCGCGGTCTTCACGATCCTCACGATCGCGGCCACCGTCGCCGGCGGCCTGCACCTCGGCCGGACGCACCACGGCCCGCGTCACGACGACCGGGGAATGGCCTCCGACGTCGCCGAGTTCGCCGCGTTCCGCAGCGCCCTGCGCCCCGCGATCGCGCCGCTCCGGGTCGACGACCGGCCCTCGGTCGTGTTGCACCCGACCGGTCCGGATCCCTCCCAGCGGTAGCATCCATCCGGGCACCCGTCGCCGTCGCGGCGGCCCGACAGGCTGCGGAGACCATCCGCACGGCCTTCCGGGTGCGAACCAGCCGGTGATGAAGGGAGCGCGATGAGCCTCGGACCACTCGAGGTGATGGTCATCCTCGTCGTCGCCCTGTTGCTGTTCGGGCCCGACCGGCTCCCCGAGATGGGGCGGACCGTCGCCAAAGGCATGCGGGAGCTGCGCAAGCTCCAGGACTCGGTCAAGGCCGACCTCGACTCGGTCATGCACGAAGCCGGGCTGCGGGAGGACGCGCCCAGCTACGGAACCCGGGCGGCCGACGACGACCTCGACCACGAAGCGTCGTCCAACGGATCCGGACCGTTCCCCGCCGACCCCGACGCGCCCGCCGCCGACGGCTCCGGGAACGGCGACGGGCACCAGGCCGGCTTCCCGATCGACACCGACGCGCCGTCGCCCACCTCACCGACCGCGCCCACCTCACCTGCCTCGCCGACCTCGGCGACCAGCAACGGGCATTCCGTCCCGAAGCCCCGGACCGGCCCGATCGACCAGACCCCCGAGATCGTCGACATCGACGACGGCGGGTTCCCCCAACCCGGCAGCTTCTCGTAGGTCGTCCGATCGCCCATGCCCTCGCTGCCCACATTGCCGTTCATCAAGAAGAAGGAGAAGGAGGTCGTCCCGCCCCAAGAGGTGCGGATGACCATCTTCGAGCACCTCGGTGAGCTCCGGAAGCGCCTGATGATCTCGGTCGTGGCCATCGTGATCGGGGCGATCATCGTCTACATCTTCTTCGTGCCGCTGCTGCACGTGATGTCCGAGCCCTACCAGCAGCTCAAGCACCGCAAGCTCATCGCCACCGGGGTCGCCGACCAGTTCCTCGTCCGCATCCAGGTGGCCGGGTACGGCGGCTTCGTCCTCGCGTTCCCGGTCGTGCTGTGGCAGGTCTGGCGCTTCGTGACCCCGGGGCTCAACCCCAAGGAGAAGAAGTACGCGGTCCCGTTCGTCCTGAGCTCGATCGTGCTGTTCGTGCTCGGTGGGGTCGTCGGCTGGCTGACGCTGCGACCGGCGCTCGGCTTCCTGCTGGGAGCGGGCGGGAACCAGGTGGTCTCCGCGATCACCGCCTCGAGCTACGTGAAGCTCGTGGCGCTGATCATCGTCGCCTTCGGTCTCTCGTTCGAGTTCCCGATCCTCCTCGTGTTCCTGCTGCTGGCCCGGGTCATCAACACCCGGCAGCTCCGGAGGCGCCGGCGGATCGCCTTCGTGGGCATCCTGGTGTTCGCGGCGGTCATCACCCCGAGCCAGGACCCCTACTCTTTGTTCCTGATGGCGCTGCCCATGTACATCTTCTACGAGGCGTCGATCATCATCGGAAGGGTCCTCAAGCGGTGAGCCCGCGTCGAGTGGTGAAGGTGCAGGGATACGCGCCCCCGAGGCCGCGCGCGGAGATCGCCCTGGCCGCGGGTGCGGTCGCGGCGGTGCTCGTGTTCACCGTCCTCGAGGTCTGGCTGCTCGAGCCCAATGGGCTGGCTCGCCGCCAGCCGCGCGCCTACATGTTCTGGCACGGCGTGGCCCTCGTGTTCGTCGGCTGCACCTACTTCCTCCACCGGCGCCGCACCCCGTACACCGCGCGCCGCTTCCTCGCCGGCCTGCCGCTCGCCGCGCTGGCGGTCGCTGCACTCGCCTACGCGTTGAACGACAACGACACCGACAGCAACTGGGTACGCGGGTCGTTCACCGCCGCGGCCGGCTTCGTCATGTTGTGGGCGCTGGTCGAGGCCCTCGTCGTGCTGCGGCGACGCATCCCCGACGACCCGCCCGACGCCGTCGTCGCGGGCTGGTCCGCCGGTCTCACCCTCGTGCTCGCCGTCGTCGTGTGGTTCGCGGTGCCGGGCGGCATCGTGCGCACGATCGCCTCGGTGCCGTCGACGCCCGTCGTCACGCCCACGACGACCGCGCCAGGAAGCGGCGCCACGACCGGCGGCGCGACGACCACCGCGCCCCCCGTCAGCACGACCACGGCCGGCGCGTCGACGACGGGATGACCGCAGCCGGCGAGGCCGACCAGGTCGCCGAGGTCCGGGCCCGCTTCGAGTCGAACCTCGACTTCCCGCTCGACCCGTTCCAGTCCGACGCCCTCGACGCGCTCGACTCCGGCCAGTCGGTCCTCGTCGCCGCGCCGACCGGCGCAGGCAAGACCCTCGTCGCCGAGTACGCCATCGCGCACGCCCTCGCCCGGGGTGAGAAGGCGTTCTACACGACGCCACTCAAGGCGCTGTCGAACCAGAAGTACACCGACTTCAGCCGCGAGCTCGGGGCCGAGAATGTCGGCCTGCTCACCGGCGACAACTCGGTCAACGGCGAGGCGCCCGTCGTCGTGATGACGACCGAGGTGCTGCGCAACATGATCTACGCGCAGTCGCCCACACTCGAGGGCCTCCGGTACGTGATCCTCGACGAGGTGCACTACCTCCAGAACCGCTACCGCGGCGCGGTGTGGGAGGAGGTCATCATCCATCTCCCCGCGACGGTCGACCTCGTGTGCCTGTCGGCGACGGTCTCGAACGCCGAGGACTTCGCGGCGTGGATCCAGACCGTACGGGGCGAGACCCGGGCGATCATCGAGGAGCGCCGGCCGGTCGAGCTCAACCACCTGTACGCGGCGGGGGAGCGCGACACCGAGGCGCTCCACCTGTTACCCACGTTCGTCGGCCCCACCGACGACCTCGACAACCTGCGGCCGAATCCCGAGGCCGCGCGCCTCGACGGACGGGCCGCGCTCCGCGGCGCTCCCGTCGGCCCGCGCGGCCGGCCCCGCACGCGGCTGTTCACGCCGGGGCGCGTCGAGCTCGTCGAGCGCCTCCGGGCCGAGAACATGCTCCCGGCCATCTTCTTCATCTTCAGCCGCAACGGCTGTGACCAGGCGGTGCAGCAGTGCCTCGCCGGCGGCCCCCGCCTCACGAGCGGGGCGGAGCGGGCGCAGATCCGCGACATCGTCGCGGCGAAGACCGCGCACCTCGCCGACGACGACCTCGACGTGCTCGGCTTCGGCAGCTGGATGGCAGGCCTCGAAGCCGGCTACGCAGCCCACCACGCCGGGATGGTGCCGCCGATGAAGGAGGCCGTCGAGGAGGCGTTCACCCGCGGCCTGGTCAAGGTGGTCTTCGCCACCGAGACGCTCTCGCTCGGCATCAACATGCCGGCCCGGACCGTCGTCATCGAGAAGCTGTCGAAGTTCACCGGCGAGACCCACGAGTTCCTGACCCCCGGCGAGTACACGCAGCTCGCCGGACGCGCCGGGCGCCGCGGCATCGACGACGTCGGCTTCGTCGTCGTCTGTTGGAGCCCGTTCGTGCCCTTCGAACAGGTGGCCGGCCTCGCGTCGCGCCGCACCTACGCGCTCACGTCGAGCTTCCGGCCCAACTACAACATGGCCGTGAACCTGGTGTCGCGCTACGGCGCCGAAGAGGCGCACCACCTCCTCAACCTGTCGTTCGCGCAGTTCCAGGCCGACCGGGCCGTCGTCGCGATGGAACGCCGCCTCGAGCTGAGTCGGCAGCAGCTCGCGAAGCAGCGTGAGGCCGCGCGCACCGACGTCGGCGACGTCTACGAGTACCGGCGCATCGCGGCGCAGCTGGAGACGGAGCGCCGCGAGGTGAAGGCGGGCAAGCACGTCAACGAGGCTCTCGCCACCCTCGACCCCGGCGACATCCTGCTCGGAGGACGCAAGGCCGGCCGCGTCGTGGTGCTGAAGGTGGAGTACGGGCGCGGCGGGACCAAGGCGCTCGTGCTCACGCCGGGACGCGATCTCGTGCGGCTCTCGGCCTCCGACTTCAACGGCCCGCCGCGCGTCATCGGCCGCTTGCACCTCCCGGCCCGGTACGCGCCCCGGAGCCAGGCCTTCCGCCGGACGGTCGCCGAATCGTTGCGCAAGGCGCGGGTGCAGTCGGTGGGGGAGCCGGTCGAGAGCGCGCAGACGCGGCTCGACGACCTCACCCGGCGGCTCGAGACCCATCCCGTCCACGGGGCCACCGGTCTGCAGCCGCAGCTGCGCGCGGCGGCGTCGGTGGAGCGGTTGGAACGCGACATCTCCAAGATGGAGCGTCGGGTGCAGGGCCGCACCGAGAGCCTCGCCCGGCAGTTCGACCGCGTGCTGCGCGTGCTCGAGCGGTGGGGCTACGTCGACGAGTGGAACGTCACCGACGCGGGCGCGGTCCTGTCGCGCATCTACACCGAGGCCGACCTCGTGCTGGCCGAGGCGATGCGCACGGGACTGCTCGACGGGCTCACGCCCGCGGAGCTCGCGGGCCTGGTGAGCTGCGCGACGTTCGAGAGCCGGGGTTCCGACGGTCCGACGGCCCCGGGCCGCTGGCCCAGCCATGCCGTGCAGGACCGGTACAAGCGGCTCGAGCGCATCTGGCGCGACCTGAGCCGCAACGAGGACGACGCGGGCCTGCCGGAGACGCGCGCGCCCGACCCCGGCTTCGCCGCCTTCGCCCACGACTGGGCCGACGGCGACGACCTCGCCGATCTCCTCGAGGACGAGGAGATGACCGGCGGCGACTTCGTCCGGAACATCAAGCAGATCATCGACCTGCTCCGGCAGGTGGCCGAGGTGGCACCCGATCCCGACACCCGCGAGGTCGCGCGGCGGGCGGCCGACTCGTGCTTCCGCGGCGTGATCGCGGCCTCGAGCGTCGTCAGCACCCGGTGAGCGGTTCGGGAACGCGATGACCATCGCGAAGGGTCAGCCGTGGGGGGAACCGTGGGACCGGCCGCCCGACGTCGAGGTGTGGGGTGCCGACCGCGACGTCGCGATCCACGTCCGCGACAACCCCGGCGCCACCATCCGCTTCCACCCCGATTCGGGGAGCGACCTGGCCCGTGCGGTCGGGCTCCGCAGCGACACCGGCGGCGACCGCGGTGAGACCGTGACCACCGACCCCGGCAGCCAGCACGCCCAGCCGACCCGGGTGCCGGTCGACGCGCTGGAGATGGCCGACGGCAACCTGGCCGTGAACGCCGTCGTGGTCGGCACCCCGCCCGACCGGCTCGCCTGGCGAAGCCGCACCGCTCCGGTGGAGGTGGTGGTCGACGGCCGGACCGTGTTCTCCGGCAAGGCCACCACGGTCTTGATCGCCAACGGTGAGTTCGTCAACGGCGCCGACGCGGTGCCGCGGGGACATCCGGGCGACGGCCGACTGGAGATACAGGTCTATGCGCTGGACCGGGGCGGCCGCCGGGGAATGCGCGTGCGGCTCGGTCGGGGCACCCATGTCCCCCATCCCGACATCACCCAGGCGAGCGGTCGCCACGTGGAGGTCCACGTCTCGGAGAGCCTCCCGCTGGTGTCTGACGGGGCGGTGCGGGGCGAGGTGTCGAAGCTCGATGTCACCGTCCGGCCGACCGCCTTCTACCTCCTGGTCTGACCCCGGCCACGCCCCGTGACGGAAACCCCGCCGAGGCCGTCCGCCCACGGAGCGGAGTCACCGCCGGACCCGGCGTCCGCCGGTAACCTCTGACCTCCATGCTCTACGTGGCGGAACACTTCAGTGACGACGAGGAGCACATCCTCCGGCGTTACTTCACCAACCTCGACGGGCCCGTCTTCGGATTGGTGAACCTGCCCGAGGTGGTGAAGGGCGCGCTCTTCGCCCGCTACTCGCGTTCCGACAAGAGCCTCCGCCGTCTCTTCCTCGACGAGTTCATCCCCGACCTCGACACCACGGGCGATCTCGGGATCGACGCCACGATCGGCCTCGCCCGGGCCGAGCAGCTCTACGACCGGGTGTTCCTCGAGTACGGCGACGACTCCGTCGCGCAGTTGGGCGGGGTGCACCTCGCGTGCGAGCAGTCGTCCAACCTCCTCACGAAGATCCTCGAGTGGGGCCGGCTCATGGCGTACCTCGAGCAGAGCACGCGCTACATCCCGTACGACACGCGCCTGGGCGGACGGTACCGCTACCTCCGGCCGCCCGCCATCCTCGACTCACCGCTCGGTGCCCGCTACGTGTCCGAGATGGACGGTCTGTTCGACGCGTACGCCGGCCTGCTGCCGCGCATGCTCGACTGGGCGCGGGAGCGGTACCCGAAAGAGTCGGGCGACTCCGATTTCGTCTACAAGCAGACCATCAAGGCGAAGGCCTGCGACGCCGTGCGCGGCATCCTGCCCGCGGCCACGCTCTCGAACGTCGGCATCTACGGCACCGGCCAGGGATACGAGCAGCTGTTGCTGCGCATGCGCGCGCACCCGCTCCCGGAGGCACGCGCCTACGCGGACCTCATGCTCACCGAGCTCCGGAAGGTCATCCCGAGCTTCCTCTCGCGCGTCGACCGACCCGACCGCGGCATCGCGTGGAGCAACTACCTCGAGGAGACGCGCAGCGCCACCCGCGACCTCGTCGAGGACATGTTCTCGCGGGACGTGGCCGAGCCCCGTCCCACGGTGAAGCTCCTCGACTGGGATCCCGAGGGCGAGGACAAGGTGCTCGCGGCGATCTGCTACCCGCACACCTCGCTCGGCGAGGACCAGGTGATCGAGCGGGTGCGCAAGCTGTCGGATCGTGAACGGGACGAGCTGCTGCAGGCCTACGTCGGAGAGCGCACCAATCGGCGCCACAAGCCCGGACGGGCGTTCGAGCGCACCGGTTACCGGTTCGACGTTCTCGCCGATTACGGAGCGTTCCGCGACCTCCAGCGCCACCGCATGCTCACCATCGAGTGGCAACCGCTGTCGCCCCGTCACGGTTACGACATCCCCGAGGCCGTGGCCGAAGCGGGCGTCGCCCGCGAGTACGAGGCCGCGATGGTCCGCTCCGCGATGCTGCACGACGACCTCGTGCCGCGGTTTCCGGAAGAAGCGGCGTATGCGGTGTCGCTCGCGTATCGCATCCGCTTCGTGATGCAGCTGAACGCACGTGAAGCGATGCACATGCTCGAGCTGCGCACGTCGCCCGCCGGTCACCCGTCGTACCGCGTGGTCGGCCAGGAGATGCACCGGCTCATCGCGCAGCAGGCCGGTCACCACGCGCTCGCGGCAGCGATGCGGTACGTCGACCACGGGACGTACGAGCTCGAACGCCTCGAAGCCGAGCGCGCGGCCGACGCCCGCCGTGCCGCGCCCACGCGCTGACCGCACCGCAACCTCGGGCTGACGCATTGGTGAACGCGAAGCCCCGGACAGTGGGCGCGTCGCCGCCCGCACGCGTGCGCGCGAAGCGTCGAACCTCCTGCGCACATCGCGACGCGGTGCGTGTTCGCGCGTGCGGCGTCCGCAAATATTCCGGGTTGGTCCTGACCAGGATCGACGCGAAGCCGGTGCTGGTCAGCACGCGCGGGCGCTCGCCCGAGGCGCTTGACAGGGACCCCATTTGTCGGGCGTACTACTCAGCGTCCCTGCGCCCCTAACGGCCGGTCGTGGGCCTTCCGGTGGAAAGCAACCTCCATCGGAAGGGGAGTCGAAGGGGCACTCGAGTAGGGGTCGGGAGACCAAGTAGCAAACGCTGGAATAACCCGTCTGCGGTTCGCGGACCGGGCCAAACAGCGGCCCCAACGGTCTCCCGACTCCACTCAGCAGAGGTTTCCCGAGGGAAGGGAATGCATCCCAGGCCCCGGTGGTTCACGGCGCGGCATCAAGGCCGGCACGGAAGACGGCCGGCGTTATACTCCGCACCCCTCCGCCTGGGAAGGCATCTGTATGAGTGACGACGACGACTTCGAGGAAGAAGAGCTGGACGACGTCGACGACGACGACCTCGTGACCGAGGACGACGTCGACGACCTGGTCGACGACGTGATCGTCGACGAGATCGACGACGACGCGCTCGCAGTGGTGGACTCGACGGACCCCGCCGTCGTGGAGATCCCCACCGGCACGAAGGCCGTCGATCCGGACGCCCCGGCCGAAGAGGACGAGGAAGACGTCCTCGACCTCGACGAGGAGCTCCACCCCGACGACATCGAGGTCCCGCTCGACACGCTCCTCCAGGAGCGCACGGCCAAGGCCACGCTCGACGAGGACGAGGACGAGGTCGACGACTACGACGAGGTTCCCGACGAGCGGGGCGACGGCACCACCAAGATCGTTCCCCGCCGCCCGGGCGAGTTCCTCTGCCAGTCGTGCTTCCTCGTGCTGCCGAAGAACCAGCTGGCCGACCCGGTGAAGATGCTCTGCCGCGACTGCGCCTGAGCCGGCCACCGACCGCCGGACATCCGCCCGTCGGCGCCTGACCGGCAGAGCCCTGTCCCATGGCCGATGATCTCCGGGTGAGTGTGCAGACCCCGACGCCGCCGGTGACCCCGCCGCCCCGCGCCTCTGGGCACCGGGACGGCGGCACCGGCCGGGGACGGCGACGGCCGGACCGCGACCTCACCGTCCGGATGGCGGCCGCGGTGCTCTCCGGTCTCCTGCTGTTCCTCGCGTTCCCGCCGGTCGACGTCGGCGTCGTCGCGTTCGTCGCACTGATCCCGCTGCTCTGGGCGTGGCGGGACGCGGGCCCGGGCCGGGCGGCCGCGCTCGGGTTCCTCACGGGCTTCGTCTTCATGGGCACCCTGTGCTCGTGGGTCTGGTACTTCGGCGCGATCGCGTTCGTACCGTTTCTGATCCTGCAGGCGCTCTACTTCGCGGCAGCCGGAGCGATCGTCGGCGGGCTCGCCCGCCTCGGCGTCCGCTCGGTCTGGGTCACGGCCGCGGCCTGGACGCTGCTCGAGGCGGTCCGCGGTCGCTGGCCGCTCGGCGGGTTCGCCTGGGGCGACATCGGCGACGCCATGCACGACCTCGGCCTCGTGCGGACCGTCGCGGGCGTCGGCGGCGTGGCGCTGGTCTCGTTCGTGGTCGTGCTCGTCAACGGCCTCCTGCTCGACGCCGGCCTCGAGCTCACCCGTCGCCGGCGTCACCAGCTGCTGCTCACGGCCGGGGGGCTCGTGTTGGTGGTGGCCCTCGTCGCGGTCGCCCCACTCAGCCGGTCCGACATCCACGCCACCGGGTCACTGCGCTTCGCGCTCCTCCAAGGCAACGATCAGGACCGCTATCTGACGCAGGCCGAGATCGACGCCGGCTATCTCACCCGCAAGCACTTCGCGCTCGCCGACAAGCTGCGCGGCCGCTACGACCTCATCGTGTTCCCGGAGTCGGCGCTCGAGACCGATCCCGAGCACGACCCCGCGCTGCGGGCGCGGATCGTCGCGCTCGCCGCGAAGCACCACAGCGCGGTGCTCGTCAACGCGGTGATCCCCGCCCCCGGCCACCCCGGCCGCTTCTACAACGCCGACCGCTGGTACGACGCGGACGGCACACTGCAGGGAACCTACGCGAAGCGTCACCTCGTCCCGTTCGGCGAGTACCTACCGTTCCGCAGCGCGCTCAGCTGGATCCCGCAGACCGACCAGCTCAAGCTCGACTTCCTCCCCGGCTCGAGCCGCCGGCTGTTCACCGTTGCCGGGCACCGGGTCGCCAACATCATCTGCTTCGAGAACGCGTTCGGCGAGCAGGTCCGGCCGTTCGTGCGCTCTGGTGCGGAGATGATCGTCGTCAACACCAACAACCGCTCGTACCGGCGCTCGGCCAACGCGGCGCAACACGTGGCGCTGAGTCAGATGCGCGCCGCCGAGCTCGGCCGGCCGGTGCTGCACGCCTCCATCTCGGGCATCACCGCGGTGATCGACGACCACGGCGCGGCCCACCAGCAGACGTCACTGTTCCATGACGCGACCGTGACGGGCTCGGTGTCCACGACGGCCGGGCGCACCTGGTACCTGCGGTTCGGCGACTGGGTGATGTGGGGGAGCGCGCTGACCGTCCTCGGAGCTCTCGGCTACGGGCTCGCCCGTCGTCGGAGGGCTTCCTAAACTTGTAGGGTCCAACCAGCGGCGATCGCGAGGAGTGATTCCATGGCCCGCGACAAGACGCACCTGGACAAGGCGATCGAGGTGGCCGTCTACGGCCCGGTGGGCGCGGCCCTCTACGCGCGCGACGCATTGCCGCCGTTCTTCCGCCTGTTCATCATGCGGGGCAAGAACGAGATCGACAGCCGGCAGCAACGGGTCGAGGAACAGATCAAGCAGCTGAAGGGCATGGGCCAACTCGCGGTCGCGTTCGGCGTGCCCAAGGCCAAGGAGACGGCCGATCGCAGCCTGGCCGATCTCCGGACGCGCGGTGAGGCACTGCTGGAGAAGGCAGCCGAGGTCGCGCAAGGTGCGGCCACCGTCGCCGCCACCAACGCGGC
>JAODBH010000046.1 GCA_025463865.1 Actinomycetes bacterium
GCGACCTTCGACGAGGTGCGTGAGCTCTGCGGCTGGGAGCTCGAACCGCCGAGCGGCGACCTCCCCGTTCTCACTGCGCCGACGGCGGACGAGGTCGCAGCCTTGCGGCGATGGGATCCGCGCGGCTGGTTCCTGCGCGCCCGTTGAGCTTCGAGTTAGCGAGTGACGATGACGCAGGCGGCGTTGGCGCCACGCCCGACCGTGTGCGCGAGACCGACCCGCGCGCCATCGAACTGGCGAGCGCCCGCGTCGCCGCGTACCTGGTGCACGAGCTCGACGACCTGGCCGAGTGCCGACGCGCCGAGGGGTTCGCCCTTCGACAACAGTCCGCCGCTCGGGTTGACGACCACGCTCGGTTCGTCGAGGAACTTGGCCTGTTCACCCGGCACGCAGAGGTCGAGCTCCTGGTAGGCGAGGAGCTCGCGCGCGGCGTCGGTGTCCTGGCACTCGACGACGTCGATGTCGTCGGGGCCGAGGCCGGCCTCTTCGTACGCGGCGTCACCGGCGAGGGTGGTGGGCGACGGGAAGTCGTCGTCGACCAGGCCGCTCAACGGGGTTGCCTCGCCGAGCACGGAGCCGGGAAGGTGCGAGCGCAGCACCGCCGACGCGAGCTCGATGCCGTGATCGCCGCGCCGCAGCACGACCGCGGCCGCGCCTTCGTTCGGCGAGCAGAGCATCCAGAGGTGCAAGGGGTCGCACACGAGACGCGACTCGAGGACGGCCTCGGCGGTGACCGCCTTCTGGAACATCGCGTCGGGGTTGTCCACCCCGTTGCCGCGGTTCTTGACCACCACCGCGGCGAAGTCGTCCTTGGTGACGCCCGAGTCCCGCATCAGCCGTTGAGCCCGCAGCGCGAAGTACGACGGCGTGGCCGCGAGGCCCGCCTCCTCCCGCCAGGGCTCGAAGAAGCTCGAACGGATGATGCCCTTCGGCATCTTCTCGATGCCGAACACCAGCACGGTCTCGTACTGCCCGGCGCGGATCGCGCCCGCGGCGAGCATGAGCGCGGCGCCGCCGCTCGCGCAGCCGGCCTCGACGTCGACGATGGGCGTGCCGGTCATGCCGAGCGAGCCGAGGACCTTGTGGCCCGCGGCGACCCCGGAGTACACGGTGCCGCAGAACGCGGCCTGGAACGGCGGTCGGCCCTCGGTGGGCAGCCCGGCGTCGGCGAGCGCGGCGCGCACCGCGACCACACCCATCTCGGTGACCGTCGTGCCCTCGAACCGGCCGAACGGGTGGAGCCCGATCCCCGCGATGCCCACACGCGTGCTCATCGGGTGCTCCTCGCGGCCGGCTCGGTGTCGCTGCTGAAGGCCCACGTGACGACGTCGACGCCGTCATCGTCGGTGTGCAGCACGTCGGGTACGAGCCGCATCGGCTGGCCGTAGCGCAACGCCGTGGGGTCCGACTCGGTGAGGCGGGTGATCACCCGGAGCTTCTCGGCCGGGAGCTCGACCACGCCGAAGCCGTAGGGGATCGCGCCGAGGTAGCCGGGCGGGGGAGCCGTGACCGCGGTCCAGCCCCAGAGGGTGCCGTGGGTGGAGAGCTCGACCCGCTCGATGTCGGCCGCACCGGTGTACGGGCAGGTGGTGAGCAGCGGGAAGTGGTACTTCCGGCTCGACGGGGAGTACCCGCCGATCAGGGCGATCGAGCCGTCGGCCCGGGTGTCGAAGAGTCCGTCGTGGACGGCGCGGGACGTCATGTCACGGCACCTTTCGTACGGGGGTCACAGGATCTTGCGGGCGAGCAGGTCGTCGAGCTCGGCGTCGGTGAGACCGAGCTCCTTGCCCAGCACCGCGCGGGTGTGCTCGCCGAGCGTCGGCGCGCCCGTGGGCGTCTCCACCGGCTCGCCGACCCGGCGCGGGAAGGGCGCCTGCTGCTTCATCGGGCCGGCGACCTGGTCGTCGACGGTGACCAGGTCGCCGCGCGCGGCGAAGTGCGGATCGAGGAAGATCTCGGCCGCGGTGTAGGCGGTGGCGACGGGCACGTCGGCGGCGACGCACCGGGCCTCGATCTCCTTCGAGTCGAGGGTCTTCGCCCAGTCGGCGACGATGCCGTTGATCAGGTCGTTGTGCGCGGCGCGGTCGACGAGCTTGGTGAAGCGCGGGTCCTCGAGCAGGTCGGTGCGCTCCATGGCCTTGCACAGCCGGGAGAAGTTGGCGTCGGAGCCGGCGACGATGCAGACGTACTTGCCGTCGGCGCTCTCGTAGTTGTCGAGCGGCGCGCTGTTGGCGAGGCGATTGCCCTCGCGGTTGCGGATGATCCCGAGCTTGTCGTAGCCCGCGATCGTCCACTCGAGGATGCGCAGCGCCGCGCCGTAGAGCGCGGCGTCGATCACCGCGCCCGATCCGCCGCGCACGTCGCGCCGGTAGAGGGCCGCGGTCGCGGCCTGGGCCGAGAAGACGCCGGTGAGGTAGTCGGAGATGGTGACGCCCACGCGCACGGGGGGCCGGTCGGGGTAGCCGGTGAGGTGGAGCAGGCCTCCGTAGCCGATGCCGACGCGGTCGAGGCCGGGTCGCTTCGTGTACGGCCCGTCCTGGCCGAAGCTGCTGATGCGCACGGTCACGATGCGTTCGTCGAGCTGCGCTGGATCGATGTTCCACTGCTCGAGCGTGCCGGGCCGGAAGTTCTCCACCACCACGTCGGCGGTCTCGGCGAGGCGGCGGAACAGGTCCTGGCCCTCGGGCGTGCGCAGGTTGAGGGTGACGCTCTTGCGCCCGCGTCCTTCGACGGCCCAGAACAGCGAGTAGCCGTCGTCGGTGAACGGCCCGATCTCGCGCATGAAGTCGCCGGTGCCGGGCTGCTCGATCTTGATGACCTCGGCGCCCAGTTCACCGAGCAGGCCGGCGCAGAACGGCGCCGCGATGCGGGTGCCGAGGTCGAGGACGCGGAGCCCTTCGAGGGGACCGCTCACGTGGCGGTGCTCTCGGAGCTGTCGCCGCGCTGCTCGGCTTTCACCGCGTCCATCCCGCCGGCCTTGCGGGCCTCCATCAGGCCGAGCGCGGTGGCCGAGTTGCTGACGAACTGATGCATGATGAAGTGGTACTTCCACGACTCGCGTTGGCCCTGCAGGTCGACCATGTTGTTGATCGTGTCCTTGATCGCCTGCGCGGTGACCGGCGGCACGAGCGCCACCTGCACCGCCATCTCGTGGGCCGCGTCCTCGAGCTCGGCCCGGGGCACCACCCGGTTGACGAGCCCGTAGCGCTCGGCCGCGGTCGCGTCGAGGGTCTGCGCGAGGAGGAGGAACTCCTTGGCCTTGCGTGGGCCCAGCTCCCAGGGCTCGATCAGGAGCTCGACCCCGACGCCGCTCATGCGCAGCACCGGGTTGGAGAACCGGGCGTCGTCGGCCGCGATGATGAGGTCGCACATGCAGGCGAGCATCAGACCCGCGGCCGCGCACGCGCCCTGGACCGCCGCGATCGTCGGCTTGCGGAAGTCGCGGATCCGCACGCACTTGTCGAAGTACATGACCTGCTCGTGGCGCCACTTGCCCTCCGCGGTCTCCCGGAGCGCCGACCAGGGATCTTCGCCGGCCAGGATCTCCTTCAGGTCATGGCCCGCGGAGAAGTGCTTGCCCTCACCCGCGAGCACGACCACCCGCACGTCGTCGTCGGCGTCGGCGAGCGTGAACGCGGCGTCGAGCTCCTCGAGCAGCTCGGTGCTCTGCGAGTTGGCCGCCTTCGGCCGGCGCAGCGTGATCGTCGCGACGAGGTCGGCGGTCTCGTAGCTGATCGTGTGGAAAGCCATGATCGGCAATCTAGGCGCGGGCGCGAACCGTCAGCTGCGGCTCCTCACTTGCGAACGACGGGCTTGGGCTCGCGGGGGAGCCCGAGGACCTTCTCGCCGATGACGTTGCGCTGGATCTCGTTGGTCCCGGCCCAGATCGAGCTCGCCTGGTAGTAGAGCCAGGACCGCTGCCAGGTGCCGTCGCCGGGATTCTCGGACGAGCCCCGCCAGAGCGGTGCGGCCGAACCGAGCACCGCCATCACGGTGTCGTGCATGCGCTTGCTCATCTCGCTCCACCAGAGCTTGTTCATGCTGCCCTGCGGACCGGGCTCGAGGCCCTTGGCGAGGCGCGAGATCGTGCGCCAGTTGTGCAGCTGGAACAGGCGCACCTCGACGAACGCCTCCGCCAGCCGCTGCTGGATGCGGTGGTCGTCGTAGACGCCCTCCTGCAGTGCGAGTCGGAGCAGCTCGTCGATCAGCTGCGCGTGGATGACGAGCTGGCGCGGGTTGCTGCCGCGCTCGTGTGAGAGCGTGGAGTTGGCCACCCGCCAGCCCTCGTTCTCGGGGCCGAGGATGCGGTCCGCGGGGATGAAGACGTCGTTGAAGAAGACTTCGTTGAACTCGGTCTCGTCGGTGATCTGCCGCAGCGGCCGCACCTCGACGCCGTCGGACCTCATGTCGACGACGAGGTACGAGATCCCCTTCTGCTTGATCGCGTCGGGGTCGGTGCGGGCCAGGCAGACGCCCCAGTCGGCGAACTGGGCGTAGCTCGTCCAGACCTTCTGCCCGTTGAGCAGCCAGCCGCCGTCGACCTTCTCGGCCCGGGTGCGGACCGACGCGAGGTCGGAGCCGGCGCCGGGCTCGCTGAAGAGCTGGCACCAGATCTCCTCGGCCGAGAGGACCTTGCCGAGCCAGCGGGCCTTCTGCTCGGGGGTGCCGTGGGCGAGCATCGTGGGGCCGACGAGGTTGATGCCGATGCGGCCGACGAGCTCGGGGGCGCGGGCCCGGGCCAGCTCCTCGGTGACGATGTAGGCCTCCACCGGACCGAGGCCCCGGCCGCCGTACTCGGTGGGCCAGGTGACACCGACCCAACCACCGCTCGCCAGCTTCGCCTGCCACTCACGCCCGAACGCGACCTCTTCGTCGAGGGTGTCGAACCGGGGCGGGAGCCCCTTGCCGTACTCCCACGGCAGGTTGTCCTGGAGCCAGGTGCGCACGTCCGCGCGGAGCGCGGACTCTTCGGGAGAGGCGGTGAGATCCATCGGGCGGTGACGCTCTCGGTTACCGGTCTGCGATCGGCACGTAGTCGCGTGCGGTCGGACCCGTGTAGATCTGACGGGGCCGGTTGATCTTCGTCTTGGGCGACTCGGTCATCTCTTTCCAGTGTGCGAGCCAGCCGGGGAGCCGGCCGAGGGCGAACAGCACCGTGAACATCTCCGTGGGGAAGCCCATCGCCCGGTAGATCAGGCCGGAGTAGAAGTCGACGTTCGGGTAGAGCTTCCGGTCGATGAAGTACTGGTCGTTGAGCGCGACCTCCTCGAGGCCCAGCGCGAGGTCGAGCAGCTCGTCCTGGACGTCGAGGTCCTTGAGGACGGTCTCCGCGGTGTTCTTCACGATGCGCGCCCGCGGGTCGTAGTTCTTGTAGACGCGGTGTCCGAAGCCGGAGAGCTTGAAGTCGGAGTTCGGGTCCTTGGCGAGGTTGACGTACTTGTTGAGGTCACCACCGTCGCGCTGGATGTCCTGGAGCATCTCGATGACGGCCTGGTTCGCGCCGCCGTGCAGCGGGCCCCACAGTCCGTTGATGCCCGACGCGATGGAGGCGAAGATGTTGGCCTCCGACGATCCGACCATGCGAACGGTGGACGTGCTGCAGTTCTGCTCGTGGTCGGCGTGGATGATCAGCAGCTGCTTCAGCGCGCGGACGACGGTCGGACTGACCTCGTAGTGCTCGGACGGCACCGCGAACATCATCGTGAGGAAGTTCTCGATGAGGTCGAGCGAGTTGTCCGGGTAGAGGAACGGCTGGCCGATCGACTTCTTGTGCGAGTACGCCGCGATGGTGGGCAGCTTCGCCATGAGCCGGATGATCGAGAGCTGGACCTGCTCCGGGTCGTGGGGGTCGTCGCTGTCCTGGTAGAAGGCGCTCAGGGCGACGGTGACCGTCGACAGGATCGCCATCGGGTGCGCGTCGCGCGGGAAGCCGTCGAAGAAGCGCTTGGCGTCCTCGTGCAGCAGGGTGTGCTTGCGGATCTCCATGCGGAAGTGGTCGAGCTCGGCCGCGGTCGGCAGGTTGCCGTAGATGAGCAGCCACGCGGTCTCGAGGAAGCTCGGGTGCTCGTGGTCGACCAGCTGCTCGATCGGGATGCCGCGGTAGCGGAGGATCCCGGCGTCGCCGTCGATGTAGGTGATCGCCGACTCGACCGACCCGGTGTTCATGTAGCCGTTGTCGAGCGTGATCAGCCCGGACTGCGCCCGGAGCTTGGAGATGTCGACCCCGAGCTCGTCCTCGGTCCCGCGCACGACCGGGAGCTTGATCTCCTGGTCACCGTGGATCAGTACCGCAGGGTCGTCGGAGACGGTCATGGTGCAACTCCTCGTCGTGAACTCTTCGGGCTCCCCCCGACGGCTCCGACGCTACCGGATCCGCAGGTCGGGAAGCCTCTCAGGGGGTGACGACAGTGTCATGTAATCTCCCGCCGTGGATTTCGAGCTCAGCGAGGATCAACTCGCGCTGCGCGACGGCGCGCGCGACGTCCTGGACGGCCTGGCCGATTCGGCCAAGGTGCGCGTCGTGGTCGAGCGGGGCGGGGGCCGGGACGACGCCCTCTGGAGCGCCATGGTCGAGCAGGGCTGGCTCGGCGTCGACCTGCCCGAGGACCAAGGCGGTCTCGGACTCGGGCCCGTCGAGGTCGCCGTTCTCCTGGAGGAGGTCGGTCGGCACGCCGCGCCCGCGCCGTTCGGGTCGAGCGTCCTCGCGGCCGGAGCGTTGGCCCGGGCCGGGGACGCGGCGGCGGTCGAGCGGCTCGTCAACGGCGAGATCATCGGCTGCGTCGCCTGGAGCGCCAAGGCGGACGCGGTCACGGCAGCCGGCGCTTCGTCGGGAGCCGCCGAAGGGGGCTGGACGCTGACCGGCCGGCCCGATCCGGTGCCCTACGCCCCGAGCGCCGCGGTGGCGATCGTCGTCGCGGCCACCGCCGACGGCCCCGCGCTGTTCTCGGTCGACGTCGAGACCGCGGGCCGCCCGAAGGCGGAGCCGGCGATGGACCAGACCCGCGAGCTCGGGTGGTTGCACTTCGACGCCACGCCCGCCACCCGTCTCGGCGGGGCGGACGCGGTCGAGGCGCTCCTCGACCGGGGCGCCACCTATTCGTCGGCCGAGCTGCTCGGCGCGTCGGGGCGGGCGCTCGACCTTGCCGTCGAGTACGCCAAGGACCGCATCCAGTTCGACCGCCCGATCGGCAGCTTCCAGGCCGTCAAGCACCGTTGCGCCGACATGCTCGTCGACGTCGAGGGCATGCGCTCCACGGTGTATTGGGCCGCGTGGTGCCTCGAGGCCTCCGACCCCGACCAGTCGGTCGCGGCGTCGACCGCCAAGACCTGGTGCGCCGACGCGTCGAAGCGGGTCATGGCCTCCGCGCTCCAGGTCCACGGCGGGATCGGCTTCACGTGGGAGCACGACCTGCACCTGTTCATGAAGCGGGCCCAGCTCGACCAGCTCCAGTTCGGCGACGCCACGTACCACCGGGAACGGCTCGCCGCGCTCCTCCGCCCCCGGGTCGAGGCCGGGGAGTCCGTGATCTAGATCCGGGCTACATCTGTTCGGGGGCTTGGATGCCGAGGAGGTCGAGGCCCTGGGCGATGACGCGTGCGGTGAGCTGCGCGAGGGCGATGCGTGACGCGCGTTGGCGGTCGGTGTCGGCCCGCAGCACGGGGCAGTGCTCGTAGAAGCCGCTGAACGTGCTCGCGAGGTCGAACAGGTACGTGCACAGCCGGTGTGGCTGCAGCGTGTCGACCACCTGGGCGACGGTCTCGGGGAACGCGACGAGGGCGAGGGCGAGCGCGCGTTCCTGGGGCGCCTCGATGTGGATGGGGCCCGGAGCGAAGCCTTCGGCGGTTGCTCGCCGCAGGATGGAGCGGATCCGGGCGTGCGCGTACTGCAGGTACGGCGCCGTGTTGCCGTCCATCGCGAGGAGCCGGTCCCAGTCGAAGACGTAGTCCTTCACCCGGTCGCTGGCGAGATCCGCGTACTTGATCGCGCCGATGCCGACGGCCCGGGCGACGGCGGCGCGGGTCTCGACGTCGAGGTCGGGCCCCTTGTCGGCCACGAACGCGGCGGCCCGCTCGATGCCCTCGTCGAGCAGGTCGATGAGCTTGACGCTCTCACCGCTTCGGGTTTTGAACGGCTTGCCGTCGCTGCCGAGGACGGTGCCGAACGCGACGTGCTCGGCGGTGGCGTCGACCAGCCATCCGGCCTGCTGCGCGGTCGCGAACACCATGGCGAAGTGCTGGCTCTGGCGGGCGTCGACGACGTAGACGAGCCGGACGAGGCCGAGCGCCTGCGTGCGGAACCGGATGGCCGCGAGGTCGGTGGACGCGTAGCCGTAGCCGCCGTCGCTCTTCCGCACGATCAGCGGCAGCGGGTCGCCGTCGCGGTTGGTGAAGCCGGGCGGGAACGCGCACAATGCGCCCTCGTTGACGGTGACCAGGCCCTTGGCCTCGAGCTCGGTGACCGTGGCCGCGAGCTCGTCGTTGTAGAAGCTCTCGCCCCGGATGTCCTCGGCGCGCAGCAGCACCCCGAGCTTGGCGTAGACCCGTTCGAAGTGGCGCTTGGACTCGTCGGTGAGCTCCTGCCACAGCGCGAGCGTGGTGTCGTCGCCGGACTGCAACCGGACGACACGCTCGCGGGCCCGGGTCTTGAAGTCGTCGTCGGCGGCGAACTTGGTCTGCGCGGCCTGGTAGAGCGCGTTGAGGTCGGCGATGGTGTGGTCGTGGCCGGGCTCGGCCCACCCGAGGTCGACGAGGTGCTCGATGAGCATGCCGAACTGCGTGCCCCAGTCGCCGAGGTGGTTCTGCCGCACGACCGGGTAGCCGGCAAAGCTCAAGGTGCGGGCGAGCGCGTCGCCGATCACGCTGCTGCGCAGGTGGCCGACGTGCATCTCCTTGGCCACGTTCGGCGCCGAGTACTCGACCATCGTCGGGTCGCCGTTCGTCACCAGCGGCACCCCGAGGCGCGGGTCGGCGGCCTCTTCCTCGAGCGCGTGGCCCAGGAAATCGGTGCGGAACTGAAGGTTGATGAAGCCCGGCCCGGCGATCACCGGCGCTTCGACGATGTCGGAGGCGTCGAGGTGCTCGACGATCTGATCGGCGATGTCGCGGGGCTTGTGGCCGAGCCGCTTCCCGAGCGCCATCGCCACGTTGGCCTGGAAGTCGGCGTGGTCGGAGCGGCGCAGCACCGGGTCGGTCCCCGCCAGGTCCGACCCGAAGGCCTCGGTGATGGCGGCTTCGAGGCGTTCGGTCAGGACGGTCGCGGGATCGGGCATGGGCCGCATCGTACGAGACGGCTTGGCGGCCTCGGCCGCCCGGAGGCGCAGGGCGGCGCGGTCGGGCTTCCCGGCGGCGAGGACCGGGAGATCGTCGAGGACGACGACGCGCTCGGGAGTCTTGAACCGGGCGACGCCGCGTTCGGCGAACCAGGCCCGGCACACCTCGAGATCGAACGTCGGCTCGGCGACGACGTAGGCGCAGACCCGTTCGCCCATGACCGGGTCGGGGAAGCCGACGGCCACGGCCTGACGAACATCGGGATGCGCCTCGAGCGCGTTCTCGACCTCGGCGGCGGCGATGTTCTCGCCGCCGCGGATGATCACGTCCTTCATCCGGCCGACGATCGTGAGCCAGCCCTCGGCGTCGACGGTCGCGAGGTCGCCGGTGCGGAACCAGCCGCGGTGGGTCGACGCCTTCGTCGCCTCCGCCTCGGCGTAGCCCGCGAACAGCTCGGGGCCCCGGAGCCAGAGCTCACCGGTGTCGCCGCTCGCTACTTCTCGCAACGTCACCGGGTCGGCGACCCGCAACTCGGCCACGCCTGTCGCCCGCCCGTCGTGCTCGCGGGCCTGCTCGTCGGAGTCGCTGGCCACGCTCGTGGTGACGGTCGGCGCCTCGGTGCTTCCGTACGTGCGCTTGACCCGGGCCCCGAGCCGCTCGCTGGCCGACGCCACGAACGCCGGCGTCACGCCCGCGCCCCCGCTCGACACGAGCCGCAGGGTCATCATGCGCTCGGTGGAGAAGCTCGGCGACGCCATGAGCCGCACGAAGAACGTCGGCGGCCCGATCATGAAGGTGATCGCCTCCTGCTCGACGAGGTCGATCGCGAGCTCGGGGTCGAAGCGCTCCATGAGCACCGACTTCATCGGCACGTACCCCGGGATCTGCACTGCGTTGAGCATCCCGGAGATGTGGGCGAGCGGCGCGGGCATCAGCACCGAGTCCGCCGGGGTGAGCGAGTGGGCTTCGGTCATGACGATGGTCTTGTACGACAGCCCGCGCTGCGTGTGGAGCGCCGCCTTGGGCACGCCGGTCGATCCCGACGTGAACAGCGCCACCGCGAGATCGCTCGGCTTGGCTGCGGACTCCGTGACCGGCTCGGCGTCGAGCATTGCGCTGAAGCCGTCGTGGTCGCCCCGGACCGTGATGGATCCCGGACGCTCGGCAACCGCACCGCCCGTCGCGCCGAGCACGACCTTGGGCTGCACGGCGTCGAGCATGATCGCGGCTTCGGCCGGGCCTGCGAGGTGGTGCACCGCGGCGCCGATCGCCCCGAGGCGCCAACACGCGCGGTAGAGGACGACGGTCTCCCACCAGTTGGGCAGCTGCCAGGCGACGACGTCGCGTCGGCGCACACCGAGCTTGCGGAGCCCGCCGGCGAGCGCGCCGACGCGCGCCTCGAGCTCGGCTCCGGTGAGCCGGACGTCGCCCTGCACGACGGCCACCGCGTCGGGGATCGCGCGCGTGGTGAGCAGCTCGTCGAACGACGGCACGTCCCAGGCCCCGCCGGGGGCTCGGTACTCCTTCGCGCGCGGGTGCTCGTACGTCGGGCGCAGCGTCATCGGTTCGGCTCGGCCGTCAACCGGACTGCGGTGGCTACGCGACGGGCCCGGGTTTCCAGGCCGCGCTCGACGTGGTCGCGCCCTTGAGCACGTTGGTGCCGATGAAGTTCTTCTGGATCTCCACGGTCCCGGCCCCGATGCAGAGGCCGCGGATGTCGCGGTAGGCGCGCTCGACCGGGTACTCACGCGAGTAGCCGTAGCCACCGAGGAGCTGGATCGCCTCGTCGCACACGAACTTCGCGGCCTCGTTGGCAGCCGCCTTGGCGATGGCGGTCTCGAGCGGCGGGGGAGTGCCGTGCGGCCCGGCGAGGTGCAGCGCCCGCTGCATGAGCAGGCGGGCACCTTCGATGCGCATCGTCATGTCGGCGATCTTCCACTGCAGACCCTGGTGGGTGGTGAGGGGCTTGCCGCCGACGACGCGGTCGTTCATGTATTGCACCGCGTACTCGAGCGCGCCCTGTGCGGCGCCGAGGCACATCGCCGCGTTGCCGCAGCGCTCGTGGTTGATGTGGCCGATCAGGGTCTTGAACGAGTCGGAGTTGGCGGGATCGCCGGCGAGGAGCACGTCGCCGGGTCCGATCCGCACGTCGTCGAACGCGAGCTCGGCTTCGCTGGTACCCCGGAGCCCCATCTTCTCGTGGGTGCCGGCGAGACTCACTCCCTCCGAGGTGAGGTCGACGAGCACCGCGCCGATGCCCTTCGTGCCTTCGCTCCCAGGGAAGCGGCACCAGACCAGGCAGGCGACGGCCTTGTGACCGCCGGTGACGTAGTTCTTGTAGGCATTGAGCCGGAAGCCGTCGCCGTCGGGGGTGAGGCGGGCGCGCATGTGGTTGACCGAGCTGCCCGCCTCGGTCTCGCTGATCCCGATGGAGAACAGGCCGTCACCGCTCGCGGCGAGCGGGAGCCATTTGTCCTTCATCGCGTCGTTGCCGAGGTGCTCGATCGCCCGGGGCGGACCGTTGAAGATCAGCTGGGCGAGGATCGCGCTCGACACGTCGGCCCGGGCGAGCTCCTCGAGGACGATCGCGGCCTCGATGTCGCCCATCCCGGCACCGCCCCATTTCTCCCCGATGGTGATGCCGAAGAGCTCGGCCTTCTTCATCGCGTCCCACGAGTCCTGGGGGAACTCCTCGGTCTCGTCCCAGTGCCGCGCCCGGGGCGCGAGCTCCCTGGTCGCGACGTCGCGTGCGAGCTCGCGCAACGCCTGCTGGTCTTCGTTCTCCGCAAAGGGGTCGGTCCCGTGGCTGGCCATGGCCTGACACGTTAGTCAGGGACCGCCAGCGGTCCGATGTGCGGGGGTGCCTCCATCCTTGACCGGAATGCCCCGTGGGGGGACGATCCGTGCACAAATCAACCGACGCTTTGGGGGGAACGATGGTTGCAGTGCTGGAACCGAAGACTGAGTCGAGTCGGTCCGGCGGTTGGATGGGGATCGGGTTCTTCGTGCTGTTCGTGGCCGGGTTCCTGACCTTCACCACGCCGGACGATGCGAAGAACACCGCGAAGTGGGCGAGGTGGTGGACCGACAGCGGCCACCGGGTCGCTGCCGTGATCGGCACCTTCCTCATCATCCTCGGCCTGCTCGCATTCGTGTGGTTCGCGGCCAGCCTGCAGCGTTGGCTCGGCGGAGCCGGCCACGTCGCCGGAACGATGCTCGTCACGTTCGCCACCTTGTTCGTCGCGGCCGCCGGGGTGTCCACCATGCTGCGGGCCGCGATTCCGGGCGGGAAGCTCTTCGGTGACACGCCGGTACCGGCGGGTGCCGATCTCGCGCGGCAGTTCGACAACGCGGGCTTCGCGATCCTCCTGATTGCGGGCGCGCTGGCGGCGGGGGCCTTCGTGATCACGGCTTCGTACCTCGCCCGCGTGACCGGAGCACTCCCGAACTGGCTCATCATCGCCGGGTTCATCGTCGGCGTGCTGCAGATCGCGGCCGGGCTCTTCTTCCCGTTCCTGCTGTTCCTGCTCTGGGTGCTCGCGGTCTCGATCGTGCTGGTGCGCGCGCGGCCGGAAGTGGTGGTCCTGGAGGTCGACGTGGTTCCCACGGTCTGAGACGAACCGCTACTGCGCGAGGCAACTCGCCGTTCCTTGAGCCGGACCGTGCGGTCTTCATCGGTTGTTTCCGGTTGGTCGTGCGTTGTTCGCGTGCAGTTTCGGGGTCGCCGATTATGAACGTGGGCGATGCGGAATCGCCCTCTCAACCGACTCTCGACGGCCGTCCTCGCGGGGTCGCTCATGCTCGTCGGAACTGTCCCGGCGATGTTGGCGACAGCTCCCGCGGCGACCGCCGCGGGTGGCCCGTCGGTCATCATCACGTCGGTCGGCTCGGACCTGACCAACGGGGTGATGGACTCCGTCCTCGACACCCCGAACGCGGCCACCAACGGGCACTACGACGTCGACACGTCCCAGGCGCCGACCGTCACGGTCCCGGCCGACGCCAACTGCCCGTCGATCACCTATAGCGATCCGCACACCGTCACCAACGTCACCCTCACGAGCGGTTCGACCTCGGCTTCGATCGCGACGGGCAAGCTCAGCGTCTCGAACCGCTTCCTGCCGTCCGACGTGGGCAACGCGGTGACCGACGGCACCAGCGCCGACATCCCGTTCGGGGCGAAGATCGCCACGTTCGTGGATGCGAGCCACGTGACCATCACCGGCGCGGCCGGCGGGTCGGGCACCCGGGCCCTGACCGTCGCGACCGCCTCGGGCAGCTACAACGCGTCGGCCGACTCGGCCGCCGGGCGTCGAGCCCTGCGGGACAGCGCCAACGGCATCTTCCCCACGAGCGCCGAAGGCTCGAAGCGAGGCTGCATCGACATCGCCCGGTCGTCGACCGATGCGAGCGTTCCCGGCGCGACCGACAACCCGACCGCGCAGTACTACGCGTACGCGGTCGACGTGGTCACGTGGGCGTCGCCCAGCCTCAACTCGCCGGCCTCGCTCTCCCTGCAGGAGCTGAAGGACATCTACTCCTGCAAGATCACGCAGTGGAACGAGGTCTCGGGCGGCAGCCCGGGCCAGATCCAGCGGGTGCTCGCGCCCAGCAACTCCGACACCGAGGCGAGCTTCCTCACCCGCGTGCTCGGAACGAGCGAGGACGCGGTCCTCGGCGCCACCAATCAGGACCCGGCGCCGGGCTCCGTGTGTCCCGCGCCCATCCAGGTCGACGAGAACCGGGGCGACTACCTGACCGACGTCGCGCAGGGAGGCAACCCGGCGACGTTCCAGCAGATGATCATGCCGTACTCGAACGGGGCCTGGGTCTACCAGTCGGTCAACGCCGCGAACCCCACGCTCGACATCCGCAACGGCGTGCGGGTCGGTGCGATCACGACGGTTCCGGGCGACTCGGCCAGCATCTCGTACGGGGTTCGCTGGAGCGGGAGCCGCTTCTACCTGAACAACCGCGGCAGCGCGCACGCGGTCATCGCCAAGGATGCGGTGGTGAGCGCGGGTTCGAGGACCGTGGTCTCCGCCTCCGCGGCCTTCAAGGCCGCTGACGTCGGCCTCGGCATCGCGGGTGACGGCATCCCCGCGGGTGCGACGATCGCAGCGGTCGATGGCGCGACCTCGGTCCAGCTCTCGGTTCCCGCGGGCGGGTCGGGGGGAGCGGTCGCGCTGACCATCACCGGCACCATCGCCGGCGAGTCGAACCCCAACGTGTCCGACCCGACCGAGACCCGCATCTTTCCCGGGGTCGGCTACCTCTACAACGTGATCGACAGCGCGTCGCCGAGCTATTCGGTTGCCCGTTCGCTGGTGGGCTTCGACCCGTTCAGCTCGTCGAAGAGCAAGCTGTGCGCGGGCGGGAACGACACCAGCATCCTGAGCGCCGGCTTCCTCGACCTGCCGGCCCGGACCGTGGGCGCGAACACCGCCGTCACGTGCCGGGTCTCGCCCATGCCGACGACGCCGACGCCGCCGCCCACCACGGCCGCTCCCGCGACCACGACCGCTCCGAGCAGCGTCACGACGTCGGTTCCGTCGTCGCCGATCACGGCGCCTCCGGTCGTACCCCCGTCCTCGCCGGGAGGTCCGGTGCCTGGCCCGACCGGGCCGTCGAACGCGTCGATCCTGCGGGCCTCGGGGCCGATGACGATCAGCACGGCGGGCGCGGTCATCGAGAACGTGAACGTGACCGGGTCGATCACCGTGACCGCGAGCAACGTGACCATCCGCAACTTCCGCGCCCAGGCAATCCTGCAGGTCGCCGGTAACAGCGGCATGGTGCTCGAGGACGGCGAGATCTACGGCGGGCCGGCCTTCACCGGTGACGGGCTCGAGTGGGCGCAGTACACGATGCGCCGGATGAACGTGCACAACACGTTCGACGGGCTCAAGGGTCACGGCAACGTGCTCATCGAGAACTCCTGGATCCACGACATGAACGTGTTCCGTGGGGCGCAGTTCGGGGCGGGCGGCTACAGCCACAACGACGGGCTGCAGGTATCGGCCGGCTCCAACATCACCGTGCGCAACTCCCGCTTCGAACGCACGGGCCTCAACTCGGCGATCTTCATCGACGCCGACCAGGGCCCGATCAACAACGTGCTCATCGAGAACAACTACCTGAGCGGCGGCGGGTTCACCTTCTATTCGATCCAGAGCCGCAGCGCGCCGCAGTTCGGCGTACCCACCAACGTGACCGTGCGCAACAACACGTTCGGCGGTGACCACCTCTTCGACTACGCGACCGTCGGAGGCAACGTCGTGTGGTCGGGCAACGTCAACGAGAGCGGGCAGACCGTCACCCCTCGTCGGGATCAGTAGGCGCGGGCCCCGGCGGCGGTACGGACCTCGAGAAGCCGCTCGGTTCGAGTGGATCCATGCTGGACACCCGGTGGCGGGCCCGACGACGATGAGCCTCGATACCGAAGTTCCGAGGTCGGTCCATCGACGGTATGTAGATCCGGAACTCGTCGTCGCCGAACCGGGCCGAGAGTCGTAGCTGACCGTCCAACGCGTCGATGTAGCGCGCGAGCGTCGAGACGAGAATGTCGTCCTGCCCTTCGATGCGGGAGACACTCGACTGAGGCATCCGGAGGCGGATCGCGAGCTCCAGTTGCGTCAGGCTCCGATCGAAGCGCAGCTCCGAAAGGGGTGTCGACCTCGGATCGGGCATCCGCGGGCTCACGGGCGGTGCCGAGCCGCCCGATGCGGGTTCCTTCGCGCGCCGGTCGACTTGCGGGCGCAATACGTGGTCAAACGTATATACGTTTGACCACGTATTAGCCCTGTAGCACCGGTGGCCACTCCGAGCCGGACCGTTGGGTCCGGTCGGCTGGAGCGACCGCTGGTCATGTGACTACCCCTCATGCGGTTCTGCGGTCGCGGTGACCGTGATGGTCACCGGACCTTGCGGGTCGAGGAGGTCCAGGAAGCCGAGATCGAAGCGGCCGCGCACGACGACCGTGACCCGATTGCCGGCGATGGTGACGTCGGGAGTGCCGGTGATCTCGAGGCCGTTGACGCTCCGGAGCGAGGCCCGGGCGCGTGCGTCGGCGAGGGACGGGTCGATCTGGAGCCGCCCGCTGGATCGACGAACGTCGGGGTCGATGCCCGACGCGCCGGCTCGGGCCGCGCTGTCGGCGGCGGCGACGAGCGAGCGACGTTCCCCGAACGCGCGCCACAGGTCGATGCTGATGCCGCCGAGCACGAGCATCGTCACGCACAGCCCGAGGATCCAAACGGTCACGAACCCGTGCTCGCCGTCGCGTCGACGGGCGGTCACCGGTCGTAGCTCCGGTACGGGTCGACGATCTCGGCGTGGGACACGCTCCACGTCGCGTGATAGGTCCCGCGTCCGAAGCCGGGGAAGACGAGCGCGGGCGCATCGACCCGCACGGTGGCGACGACGGTCGCTCCGGGTTCGGGTGCGCCGGCGCACGTCACGGAGAGGACGCCGCTCGCCCCGGCGTCGCGGATGCCGTAGTTCGGTGCCATGGCGGCGACGAGCGCGACCGCCCGCAGTTGGCCTTCGGCCGCGGTGTCGGCGCCGGCGCACACGCGTGACGCTTCGGCGACGGCACTGCGGGCGAAGTCCTGGTACTCGAGCCAGCGGGGGATCTGGAGCACCAGCAGCATCACCGGGATCAACAGGATCGCCACGCCCACGACGAACTCCAGCGTTCCGAACCCCGAGTCGGCGGCGTGGACGCGTCGGCGGTGTCTCACGGTCGGGTCGGGTCCGGATCGAGTTGGACGGAGGCACTCGTCGTGAAGGACCAGTTGTCGACCTTCCATCCGCCCATGGCCGGGGCGACCCAGCCGCGGAAGCGCACCTGGGCGGTCGCGGTGACGTCGACGCCGTTGGCCTCGCAACGGATGTCCACGCCCGAGCGCATCCGCGGGCCCAGCATCTGCGCGATCGCGGCGCGGGCGTGGGACTCGCAGCGGGCGACCTCGTCCGACCGCCCACGGCCGACGATGCCCGCGCGTGCTCCTTCGTCCAGCGCGGCCCGGACCGCGCCGCGGCCGTACGTGAACACGACGAACTGTGCCCCGTACACGAGGAGCAACAACGACAACGCGGCCGCGAAGATGAACTCGATCGTCGCGAAGCCGGATTGGGTGTCGTCGCGGGACCTGGCGATCAGGATCCCGGGAGCGAGCTCTTGATGAAGTCGGTCACCTGGGTGCCGACCCCGCGGATCGCGGCCCAGATGCCCACGAGGGCGAGGATCGCCAGGGCAGCGTTGCCGAGGAGCTCCGCGGTGGTCATGCCCTGCTCGTCGTGGGGTGCGGCAACGCCGGCGACGACGTGCAGCCAGCATCGGAGGATGCGCTCGTACATGGTGGTGCTCCATTCCGTGGATGTGATCCGTGATCAGGGACGTGCGGTCAGTGGAAGCCGAAGACGATGGACGGGATCGGCGCGGCGATGAACAGGAGCATCGTCGGGGCGAGGATCGCAATGGTCGGGACGAGCATCGCGGCGCGCCGCTTCGTGGCGGTCTTGCGCAACTCATCGCGACGCGAGTCGCGGATGTCCCGGCTGAGGTCGAGCAGCGCTCCCGCGAGGTCCACACCGCGCTCCGCGCCGGTGGCGAAGAGCTTGTAGGTGCGAGCGGCAGCCGGCTCGGCGGTGGCGTCGGCTGCGTGGTGGAACGCCTCGGGCTCGGAGGCACCGTTGCGGATCGACTGCAGGACGTCCCCGAGATCCTCGATCACCGCTCCGTGCCCGCGGTCGACGAGACGTTGGACGGCTTGCACGGGACCGGCGCCGGTACGGACGTGGAGTGCGAGCAACTGGTTGACGGTGTAGAGCTCGAGGCGGATGCGCTCGTTGCGGGCTTCGATCGCTTGCTCCAGGCGGCCGCGGGACCGGAGCCCACCGGCCACCAGCCCGACGAGGGCCATCACGAACGCGACCGCAGGCGTGGCGACGACGAGACCGACGACGAGCGCCACACCACCGAAGAGCGCGGCACGTGTCACTTGACCGGTGCGGAACGCCTCGGGGCTCATGGCGTCGAGACCACCCTGACGGAGTTTGCGCCGGAGTTGGTCGTCGCCGCGTGATTCGATCCGCCGGCCGACCTGCTGCACCAGCGCGACGAGCGGAGGACCGAAGAGGCGGCCGACGATGCTGCTGCTGGGGGTCACCGTGGGTGACGCCACCGCGAGGACGTCGGCGCTGTGCCCGAGCCGCGCGCGGGTGACGATCGTGTACGGGCGCACACGGGCGGCCAGGCGCGGAAGCGGTCGCACCACGAGCGACGCGAAGGCCGCGCAGGCGAGGCCGATCGTGAGCGCAGCCAGAATCGCCAGCCCGCCGATCACCGGGCGTCCGCCGGCCCGAGGGCCGCGGCCGAGCCGAAGACCCGGTCCTCCGTGAGGTTGCGGCCCAGGCGGCTGATGAGCGTGTAGCCGAACGCGCTCATCGCGCCGCCGACGAGGACCACCAGCAACCCGGCCTGCGAGCGGTAGAAGTCGCGGAAGGGTCCGTCGCTGAACGTGAGCGCGAGGAGCACGAGCCACGGCAGGCAGACCACCGCCCGCGCGTTGATCTGCATCTCGAGCCCGTCGGTCGCGATCTCCTGCTGCACCTTCAGGTCACGTGTGGTGGAGGCGACGAGGTCCTCGAGGATGTCCTTCACGATCCGCCCGCCCCGTTCGTGGGCGAGGATCAGGACCTCGATCACGCGGTCGCTGCTCGGGTTGGCGAGCTCTTCCTTGATGATCTCGAGCGCAGGGACGGTCCCGAGCATGCGGGCAAGGAGCGGAAAGCGGGCGAAGGCGACGCGGAGCGGCTCCGGTCCCGAGTCGACCAGCGAGTTGAGCGCGTGCGTGACCGGTCGGCCCGCGGAAACCGATGCGAGGATGTCGCGTAGGCCGTCGGGCCAGGCCTCCTGCACCGCCGCGAGCCGGCTCGAGCGCCGTCGGGCGAAGAAGGCGCGTGGCATGCCGGCGATCGCGATGGCGGGCACCACGGCCACCGTCGGAGTGCCCGTCGCCACGACGAGGACGGTGAACGCGAACAAGCCGACCCCGAAGGACCCGGCCCAGAACTGCCGCGGCGTGAGGGCGACGCCGGCTTGCTGGAGCCACAGCTGCCGGGAGGAGATCGCAGCGCGCGAACGCCGGACCGGGAACCGGATCACCGGTGGATGCCCGGTGGCGAACCCCGCGGCGCACGCACACGCAACGCCGATGCAGACGGACGCGAGGAGCATCACAGGGGATCGCACCGGCCTTCGAGGATGCCGCGCACGGTCATGCCCTCCGGGAGGGTGCGGTCGATGCGGTCCGCGAGTCCTTCGGGACAGGTACCCGTCCATTCGAGCGGTGCACCGAGCGCCTGACGCCGGAAGATGGGTTCCACGGTGAAGTCGTCGGTGAGCGCGGGGACGACCGCAGTGATCTCCATGACCTGACGGCGGATTCCGGGGCGTCCTTCGGTGGGCTGGTCGTCGCGGTCGACGTGCACGACGAGGTCGAGCGACTCGGAGAACACCTTGCGGACCACCCGCTCGGCCACGTTCTCGCCGGCCATCAGCGCGGCGTTGACCAACGCGTTGAGGGCTTCCGGCGCACTGTTGGCGTGCACCGTGCACAAGAAGCCGCAGCCCGCGTTGACCGCCCGCGTGAGCTCGAATGCCTCCGCGCCACGCACTTCCCCGCAGACGATGCGGTCGGGCCGCATCGCGAGCACGAACTTGATCAGGTCGCGGAGACTGATCTCGCCGGTGCCGTCGAGGGTGGCGGGGCGCACCTCGTAGTAGCCGCCGTGGGTGATCGGCACCGCGAGCTCGCGAATCTCCTCGCAGCAACGGACGCAGTGGCTGCTCGGTCCGGCCGCGAGCAGCGCGGCGAGCAGGGTCGTCTTCCCCGCACCCGGCTCACCGGAGACCGTCATGCGCGACCGCAGCTGCATCGCGGCCCACAGGAACCCGGCCGCCGGTCGACTGAGCGAGTCGCGGCGCACCAGGTCGTCGAGCGTGACGTAGCGCACGGTGTAGCGGCGCAAGGTGGCCGAGATCTGGTCGGCGACCGGTGGGATCGCGACCGTCAGGCGGGCGGTGCCCTGCAGGACCCGGGCCTGCACGATCGGATGCTTGGCGTTGACCTGGCGTTCGGTGGTGGCCAGGAGCCGGTCGATGATCTGGCTGTTCTCCTCCTCGCTGGTCGGCGTCGTGAGCCCGCGGAGCCGGCCGAAGCTGTCGAGGTACGACACGCGTGGTCCCTCGATGAAGATCTCCTCGACGTCACGCCGGGCGAGCAGCTCGGTGAGCGGCCCGAAGTCGGTGACCGAGCGGAGGACCCGCTCGATCATCTGGGTCGGATCGCTCAGCGGTACCTCGTCGCCCAGGTGGGCGCGGCGCTGGTACTCGTCGACCGCGCGTTGCACCTCGACGCGGACCTCGTCGAGGTCGCCTTCGGCCCGGAGCCGTCGGCGCTCGATGCGCCCGAGCACGTCGCGACGGATGGCGTCGTAGGCATCGACCCGCAGGCTCATGTGAGCCCCGTTCTCGAGCCGACGAGACGCCGCACGAAGCGCGAGCCCGACGGCCGCTGCCCCGTCCGTGAGGCCGAGGGTTGGAGCTGGGCGAGGACCTCCGCGACCGCGCGGGTGAAGGGGCCGGCGGCGACGACCGTGCCCAGCCACGACGCCGCCGCGACCCGGTCGTCGTCGGGAACGAAGCTCAACGATGCGGGCGGATAGGTGCGGACGATCTCGGCCGCGATCTCGGACCGGGTGAAGCGGTCGGTGGGAGCGCGGTTGACGACGATGTGCACCGGCGCGACGGGCGCCAACACCCGGACCTCCGCAACCCAGGCCAGGAGCCGGGTGACACCCACGGGAGTTCCCGTGGTCACCGCGACGATGGCGTCGGCCTCGGCCAGCAGGGTCCGACCGATCGCGTAGCGGGCCCGACCGGGGCCGGGCACGTTCTCGATGCGGCTCGCGATGTTGACGACGACGCCGGCGTGGTGCCGGGCCAGCGCGGCGAGGACGTCGGTGAGCTCGGCGGGCCGGAGTTGGGCCCACGCGCCGACGTTCGGCAGACCGGCCAGGATCGTGCAGCCCGAGGAGCTCTCGACGAGCAGGGAGCTCTCGAGCTCGCCCATCCCGAACTCGACTGCGTCGATGGCGGTGCGGAGGTTGGGCTCGATCGGAAGGCTCAGCCGTTGGGCGATCGCCGGCGCGACGTCGTCCGCGTCGACGAGGACGACCCGGTCGGACATCGACGCCGACCGCCGGCCCAGCTCGATCGCGATCTCGGTGTTGCCGCCGCCCGCGGGTCCGCCGACGACCAGCAGGCGCCCACGTGCGGGTGCGCGGTCCGGCTCGTACGTCGCGTCGAGCGGATCGAGCGCGTCCTCCGGCCGGGGTCGCGACGTGGGCAGCAACGTGAGGATCGTGGCGAGGAACTCGGCCGGAGCCGCGTCGTTGGCGATCACGCCGTCGAGGCCGAGGTCGGCGAGGAACGCGCGGGCCGTCGGTTCCTCCGGGTCGAAGACCCCGAGGATCGTGCGGTTCCGCTCGTGGATGGCGTCGACGAAGCCCCGGGTGAGCGCGGGCCAGCGATGGCTGACCACGAGGACGCCGTAGTCCTCGTCGAGGGCCAGGCGCTGGTCCATGACGACCTGGCGGATGCGCGCGCCGCCGTGGTCGGCGAAGTGGCGGTGAAGGTTCTCGACCCATGGTTCCGGGCTGAAGACGAGGGCGATCTCGGGCTCGGTCACGGTGCGGGCGCCGTCGTCGAGGTGACGGGGAGCGGGGCGACGGGGAGCGGGGCGGCGCCCGTGGCCAGGACCACGACGAGGGAGTCGTCCTTGGCCTCGCGGGCCAGCTGCGCGGCCTGTGTCGCATCGACCGCGACGATGATCGAAACGGCGTCGTCACCGGTCAGGCCGGCGGAGCCGCCGGGCTGGCGGACGTCGAGCACCTCGACGTCGGTGGCGATGATGCCGGTCTGGTCGAAGACGTCGATGCGGTCGCCCGCGGTCAGATTGCCGCCGACGGCACGGGCCTTCGGCACGGCGATGCTGAGCGACCGCCGGCCGCGGCGCGCCGCCGCGTGCAGGAGCGAGCTGCGGGGTACCGGGTCGCCCGCGGTGAGCGCGTCGCGGGTGATCGAGCCGCGTAGTGACCGGGCGGCCTCAGGACTGACCATCCGGTCGAGGAGCTGGGAGCCCATCTGCACGCGCTCGAAGCGGAAGGAGGCACGGTCGACCACCTCACCGGGATGCAGGTCGTGAGCGGCGACCGCGATGTCGACCCGGTGATCGGCGGCTGCGAAGGCCACGAGCGTGAGGACGGCGCCCAGGAGACCGGCCGCGATCATCACCAGGTGCCCGCTCGAGGGACGGCGCCGGAGGCGGGACGGGCGGGGGATCCGCACGACCGGCGGATCGGTGGCGTCCGCGCGGGAGCGGATCGGGGTGGTCATGAGCGGTCCTCCTGACCAGGCCGACATCCGATTGCGCGTCGGGGGAGTACATCGCCGGGTGCGGCTGATGCGCCATATTCGTAGCATGCGTGTCGTGTGACCGACAAGACGCGTCAGACGACGAGGGTCGCCGCTGGACGACGTCAGACTGTTCGACACGGTCCGTCCCGGGTCCAGAGGGCACCAGGGATGTGGTCTACGGTGCCGGACGTGGCTTCCGATACGACCTCAGGCTCGTCCGACTTCCCCCCGGTTCTGACCACGGCCATGGCGGCCGAGCTCCTGCAGGTGCACGTCGAGTACCTGCGTCAGATGGTGCGTGAGGGACGGGTCCCGTGCCATCGGTTCCCGGGCGGCCGGGAGATGCGGTTCCTCCGCGACGAGCTGCTCGATTGGCTCAAGGCCCAGAGCGGCGCGGACCGGTCACCCGGCGCGAATGCGCCCGAGGCGGCGCAGGCAGCTCAGTCGGAGACGCGGCGCAAGTAGGCGATCCACGCGATCGGCACCGTCGTCTCGATGCCGTCGCCGGTCACGGTCACGTGGTCGGCGGCGCACCGGAGCCGGCCGCGCACCTCGTCGGCGAGCAGCATCGAACCGATCGCGACGGACTCCGCATCCATCTCGAGCTCGTACAACCGGGCCCGCAACGACGGGCTCGCCGGTTCGGGACGCAGGCCGCCGGCCCGGGCCCGCTCCACGGTGCGCACGACCAGCGGCGCGGGAATGCCGAGCCGCCGCCGCGCGCCCGGGCCGAACGGGATCGAGATCATCGTCCGCACGTCGACGGACCCGCCGACGGTGGTGACCGTCGCGTAGTCGGATCCGACGTACGCGAGCGGCCCGGTGAACGTGTGCCCGGCGACGTCGAAGGCGAGCGTGTCGCCGCGGTGCATGTGCCCGACGAGCTCCTCGACCAGCGTCCGGCCGTGGCCCCACGCCTCGGCCGCGTCGCGGCCCAGGTCCTCCTCGTCCTCCCGCCACTGCTCCCGCATCGCGGCGGCGGTGGCGGCGAGGTCCTCGGGCAGCTCGTCGGCGGGCATCGGGCCTGTATCGGCAGACCACGGCCAACCTGTCGGATTCCTTGTCCGCCGGTACGAGAACGTGTTCTACTTCGCGCATGGCGACGTACAACTTCGCGGACCTGTTCGAGCTGATCGTCGACGTGGTCCCGGAGCGGCCCGCGCTGATCGTCGGCGACACCCGGCGCACGTTCGCCGAGCTCGACGCCCGGGCCAACGCCCTCGGCCACCACCTGCTCGAGGCCGGCTGCGGGCCCGGCGACCACGTGGGCATCTACGCCACCAACGGCAAGGAGTGGGTCGAGGGGATGCTCGCGGCCTACAAGATCCGGGCCGTCCCCGTGAACGTCAACTTCCGCTACGTCGAGGACGAGCTGATCTACCTCTTCGACAACGCCGACATCGTCGCCGTGATCGCGCTGCAGGAGTACGGGCCCCGCCTCACGAGCGTCGTCCCGAAGGTCGACGCGCTGCGCCACGTGATCGTCTCGAGCGACGAGAGCGGCGCCTCACTCGAAGGCCTCGACGCGGTCGATTACGAGACCGCCATCGCGGCGGCGTCGCCGGCCCGCGAGTTCGAGCCCCGTTCCGACGACGACCTCTACCTCCTCTACACCGGCGGGACGACCGGCTGGCCCAAGGGTGTGATGTGGCGGCAGGAGGACGTGTTCTTCGCGTTGTGCGGTGGCATCGACGCGTTCACCGGCGACCGCTTGACGAGCCCCGAGGACCTGAGCAACCGGGCCCGCGACGCGGCCGCGCTCGGCAGCACCGGCCTGCGCCTGTTCGCGCTCCCGCCGCTCATGCACGGTGCCGGTCAGTTCGCCACGCTGCGCGGCCTCACGAGCGGCGACACCACGGTGCTCATCCCGAAGTTCGACGCCGAGGAGGTGTGGCGGACCGTCGCGCGCGAGGGCGTCAACGTCATCAGCTGCACCGGCGACGCGATGGCCCGTCCGCTCGCCGATGCGCTCGAGCGCATGGTCGACGACATCGACGTGTCGACCGTCTACAGCTTCGGCAGCAGTGCCGCGATCTGGTCGCCGTCGGTGAAGGACCAGATCGCGCGGCTGCTGCCCAATGCGGTGCTCACCGACTCGATCGGCGCGACCGAGAGCGGGATGAACGGCATCCGGGTCGTGCAGTCGGGCGACGAGGTGAAGGGCGGGGGACCGAACACCACGCCGAGCCCCGGCACCACCGTGCTCGACGAAGACACGTTCGAGCCGCTCGAGCCGGGCTCGGGGAAGATCGGCAAGCTCGCCCGCTCCGGCGACGTTCCGCTCGGCTACTACAAGGACCCCGAGAAGACCGCGGCCACGTTCCCCACCTACCACGGCGTGCGCTACTCGATCCCGGGTGACGCCGCCACGATCGAGGCCGACGGCTCGATCACGCTCCTCGGGCGCGGGTCGCAATCGATCAACACGGGGGGCGAGAAGGTCTTCCCGGAAGAGGTGGAGGGTGCGCTCAAGCGCCACCCGCAGGTGTTCGATGCGCTGGTCGTCGGCGTGCCCGACGAACGCTGGGGCGAACGGGTCACCGCGCTGGTGCAACCACGCGAGGGCACCGAGCCCACGCTCGAAGAGCTCGTCGAGCACTGCCGCGCCTATGTCGCGGGCTACAAGGTGCCGCGTCAACTGGTGATCGTCGAGCAGATGCCGCGTCACGCGAGCGGCAAGCCCGACTACCCGACCGCAAAGCAGACCGTCCTGGCCGCCACGGTCTGATTTCCCCCCAAGGCGCCGATTGGGCACCGCGACGGTGCTCAATCGGCGCCCGGGGATCGGCGCGTTCGGCCGCGCGCGTAGGCTCCCGGCGATGGCTCCCTCCCGCCGACGCGTCGTGCTCGACGCCTGTGACGAGCTGGCCGAGCGGATTCCGGAGCTCCGGCCGATCGTCGCGGAGGCGGGCCCCGCGACGCTGCGGAAGTTCAAGCCGCGTCACGATCACTTCGGGGAGCTGTGCCGTTCGATCCTCTACCAACAGCTCGCGGGCAAGGCCGCCCGCACGATCCACGGCCGCTTCCTCGACCTCTTCGACGGCGAGCCGACGCCCGAGGCCGTGCTCGCCATCGGCGACGGCCCGATGCGCGCCGCGGGTCTCTCGGGCAACAAGGAGCGTGCGATCCGCGACCTCGCGGCCAAGGTCATCGACGGCACCCTCGAGCTCGACCGGGTCTCGCGCCTTCCCGACGAGAAGCTGATCGAGGAGCTCGTCGCGGTGCGCGGCATCGGTCGTTGGACCGCGGAGATGTTCCTCATGTTCCAGCTCGGTCGCCTCGACGTCTGGCCGGTCGACGACCTCGGCGTGCGCAAGGGCTACGGCCACATCTTCGGCCTGCCCCTCAGCCCGACTCCCAAGGAGCTCGCACCGCTCGGGGAGCAGTTCCGCCCGTACCGCTCGATCGTCGCCTGGTACTGCTGGGCGGCGGCAGACACGGTGCTCCCCGTCGCGCCTACTTGATCGCGCCTACTTGATCGCGGGGTTGATCTCGGGCTCGGGGTCGGGACCGTTGCGCTTGGCGACCTTCGCCTTCACGCGATGGGCCACCGATGTCGTGAGGCGCAAGGGGAACCGGACCACGAGCGCGATCGCGAGGCCGACGGCGCGGAGGCGTTGCTTCGACTGCCAGGCTTTGCGCATGGCGTGCTCGCGGTGACGCACGCTGAACTCGGTCTTCCAGTACGCGAGGCCCGCCAGGCGGGACTGCTCCCGCTGCCAGTCGAGCGTCGTGTACTGGCGTTCGTCCTCGAGCACGTTGACGATCGACTCGAGCAGCCGCTCCGAGTCCTGGCCCTGTGAACCGGGATGACGCCGATACTCGTTGACGACGTCCTGCACGCAGCCGATCGGCCCGTTGCGGGCGATGCGGAGGTAGACGTCGTAGTCCTCGACGCCCCAGTGGTTGGCCACGTTGCGCCAACCACCGACCTTCTCGAGCACCGTGCTGCGGAACAGCACGCTGCCGGGCGGGCAGATGTACGTGCGCTCGAGCAGTTCGCCGTAGAGGTCGTCGGTCTCGGGCTGCGGCAGCATCATTGCGCCGGTCGGTACCCCCTCCTCGTCGATGACCATCGCGCGTCCGGAGACCATGCCCCACTCGGGATGCTCGACGAGGGCGTCGCGGAGCAGGGTGAGCCCACCGGGCGCGATGCGGTCGTCGCAGTCGAGGAAGCAGACGTACGGCGCGGTCGTGAGGAGGAAGCCGGCCTGACGCGCGGCACCGGGACCCTGGTTCTCCTGCCGCGCGCGGGTGAGGAAGGGGTACGGCGCAAGTGCCTCGTCCGCGCTGTCGTACGGCGTGCCGTCGTCGATGACGACGATCTCGCGGACCTTGCAGTCCTGCGCCAGGATGCTGTCGATCGTCTCGCGCACGAAGGCTTCCGACTTGAAGTACGGCAACACGACCGAGACGTCGGACTTCTCGTCCAGTGGAGACCGCTGCACATCGGACATGGTCGAGTGGGTCGTCACCTGACTCGGCTCCATCTGCTGGTGCCCCGGTTCGATGGAGATCATTGGACCGGGGACGCAGTTCGGGTGGAGAGGGGCTGCAAGCTCTTCCCTTTACATGTCGGCAATCGGGGAGATGACTTGAGGCGCCAGCGAGTCGGCGGAACGCCCTGACAGGCAGTTGTTCCCTGGATCCGGCCCGCCGACACAACATAATCAGCGTCCGGCCCCATCCGGACGCGGCGCTGCCGGTGGTTGCGCCGCCACGTGACCCCGGTCACGATGGCGCCCATGTTCGACATCATCGTCAAAGGCGCCACCGTGGCCGACGGAACCGGCGAACCGGCCTTCACCGCCGACGTCGCGGTCCAGGACGGGACCGTGGTCGAGGTCGGCCGGGTCGACGGGCGGGCCCACCGGACCATCGACGCCGACGGCCTGCTCCTGACCCCCGGCTTCGTCGACATCCACACCCACTTCGACGGTCAGGCCACCTGGGACCCGACGCTCAGCCCGTCCTGCTTCCACGGGGTGACGACCGCCATCCTGGGCAACTGCGGCATCGGCTTCGCACCCGCTCGGCCCGGCGGCCACGAGTGGCTCATCGAGCTGATGGAGGGCGTCGAGGACATCCCCGGCGCGGCCCTCGCCGAGGGGATCAAGTGGGAGTGGGAGACCTTCCCGGAGTATCTCGACGCGCTCGAGCGCATGCCCCGGGTGATGGACATCGGGACCCACGTCCCGCACGCCGCCGTGCGCGCCTACGTGATGGGGGAGCGGGCCCACGACCTCGCCACCGAGGACGACCTCGCCGCGATGGTGAAGATCCTGGAGGCCTCGCTCGACGCCGGAGCGCTCGGGTTCTCCACCGGCCGGACCGCCGGACACTGGGACTCGCGCGGCCGCCCGGTTCCCGGCACCTACGCGCCCGCCGAAGAGCTCGGTGTGCTGCTCGACGTGATGACCCGCAAGGACATGGGCGTGCTCGAGGTGGTGCCCGCGGGCGTCGGCGGCGTCGAAGGGCGCGACAAGCCGGGTGCGCTCGAGACGGAGCTCGAGTGGATCCTCGCCTACGGGAAGCGCAGCAACCGCCCCCTCACGTTCCTGATCATGCAGCGGATGTTCGAGCCCGACCACTGGCTCGGGGCCTTCGAGGCCGTGCGCGAGGCGAACCGCGCCGGCGCCTCGATCCGCCCGCAGGTGGCGGACCGCTGCTTCGGTGTCCTGCTCGGTGTGCAGTCGCGGATGAACCCGTTCCGTTGGGCGCCGTCGTGGGCCCCGATCGGCGAGCTGCCCATGGCGGAGAGGGCCCGGGCGATGCGCGATCCCGGCGTCCGGGAGCGCCTGATCGCCGAGAGCGAAGCGGGCAGTGAAGGGCCGCTCAGCCTCGACCGCTTCACCCGCGAGTCCTGGGACCGAGTGTTCCCGCTCGACGACACGCTCGACTACGAGCCCGCCCCCGAAGCGAGCGTCGGCGCGATCGCCCGGGCCCGCGGCATGAGCCCGTGGGAGCTCGGATACGACCGGTTCGTCGAGGCCGGCGGCACCCGCTTCCTGCTGTTCCCGTTGCTCAACTTCGGGCGGGGCTCGTACGACGCGGTCTACGAGATGATGTCCGACCCGATGACGGTGCAGGGGCTGGGCGACGGCGGTGCCCACAGCTCGCTCGTCTGCGACGCCAGCATGACCACCTACATGCTCACGCACTGGGCCCGCGACCGGAGCCGGGGTCCGAAGCTCCCGCTGGAGATCGCGGTCAAGCGCCTGACCAAGGACCCGTCCGACCTCTACGGGCTGGGTGATCGGGGCGTCATCGCGCCGGGCCGGCGGGCGGATCTCAATCTCATCGACTTCGAAGGCCTCGCGTTGGGGTACCCGACGCGGGTCGAGGACCTGCCCGCGGGCGCGGGACGGTTGACCCAGCGGTCAGAGGGCTACGTCGAGACCATCGTCGCGGGGGAGTCGGTGCTGGTCGGCGGGGAGCTGACCGACCAACGGCCGGGACGAGTGGTGCGGGGGGCCCGATGACCCCGGTCGACGGATCCCCGGCCCGCGACCGTTCGCCGGTGGTCGAGTTCGACGTGTACCAGCACGACTCGATGGCCGGCTCCAACGCGGCCTGGGCCGCGGTGCGCGAGGAGTGCCCGGTCATGTGGTCGCCACGCAACGGCGGCCACTGGACCATCGCCGGGTACGAGGACGTCGCCGCGGTGTTCCGCGACTGGGAGACCTTCTCGTCGGAACGCACCGATCCCGAGCGTTCCTCGGTGAGCATCGGCGCGGCCAACATCCCGCTGCTGATCCCCGAGGAGATCGACCCGCCGCGGTGGAAGCCGCTGCGCCGCATCCTCGCCGAGCTCCTGTCGCCGAACGCGGTCGAGCGTCTGCGGCCGCGCGTCGAGCACTGGGTCACGCACACGATCGACCAGTTCATCGAGCGGGGCGAGGCGGAGCTCGCGCACGACCTCTCGGTCCCGGTGCCGTCGCTCGTCACGATGGAGTGGCTCGGTTGGCCCGCCGAAGAAGCGGCCGGCGCGGCGAGCGTCTTCCACGACATGGCCAAGTTCCAGCACGGGACGCCGGAGTACGCCGCGGGCGCAGCCCGGTTCCAGTGGTTGATGGAGCAGGTGTCGAAGGAGCTCGTGGCTCGGCGCGAGAGCCCCCGCGACGACGCCCTGACCGCGATCGCGCTGTACGAGGTCGACGGCGAGCAGCTCCCGCAGGAGGTCGCGGAGGCGATCGTCTTCATGACCATCGGCGGGGGCGTCGACACCACGACCGCGCTGACGTCGGCCGCGCTCGTCCACCTCGGCACGCATCCCGAGGACCGGCAGCGGCTGATCGACGACCCAAGCCTCATCGACTCCGCCACCGAGGAGTTCCTCCGCTTCTATCCACCGGCGCGCACCCACGCCCGGACCGTCACCACCGACGTCGAGTTCGCCGGCTGCCCGATGCACGCGGGCGACCGCGTGCTGGTGAGCGAGATCTCGGCGAACCGCGACGAGAGCGCCTTCCCCGATCCCGACACCTTCGACATCGACCGGTTCCCGAATCGCCACATCTCGTTCGGCGTCGGCATCCACCGCTGTCCGGGTTCGCACCTCGCCCGGCTCGAGTTCAAGACGTCGATCCGCGAGGTGCTGCGCCGCCTCCCCGACTTCGTGCTCGATCAGGATGCGGTGGTCGAATACCCGAACTGGTCCGTCATCGGTGGTTGGGGGAGCATCCCGGTGACGTTCACCCCCGGTCCCCGTTCCTGAGCAGGAGAGCAGCGTGCGCATCACGGTCGACACCGAAGCCTGCACCGGCCACGCGCTGTGCCTGGCCAATGCGCCCGACGTCTTCGTCCTCGACGACCTCGGCTACAACGTGACGCCCGCGGGCGAGGTCGCCCCCGAGCTCGAGGAGCAGGCCCGCCGCGGCGCGCTCTCGTGCCCGGAGATGGCCATCACCATCGAGGAGTAGCCGCCTGCTACGTGTGCTTGTGGTCGCGGGCCTGCATCCCGGCGAGTTGAACCGCGAGCGGGGTGAGGCCCACGCGGGCCCGGCGCTCGTCGACGTGGTCGAGGTCCTCGACGGGCCACGGCACGAGCCCGTCGCCATCGGGGCTGCGCACGAACTGCGACCCGTAGATCTGCGCGCGTCCCTCGCGCATCCGGATGCGGTCGACGAGGAAGGCGTAGTGGGCGGGTGATGCGTCGTCCCAGTCGACCGCGACCTCGAGGTACCCGAGCGCGCGGCGTTGGAGGTCGACGTCGCTGCGCTGCGCGATGAACCACGCGGCCTCGGCGCCGTCGTCACCCACGAGCCGGCGCCCGGGCCACGCCTCGAGGTCGTCGAGGATCTCCCAGAGGCGGTCGGCGTGCCGCCCGGGATCGGCGTCGGCCGCGAGGCGCAGGAGCTCGAGCCGCAGCCCGTCGTTCAGAACCGGGTCCGACACGCCTAGGCCACCGCGCCGCGGTCGCGCAGCGTCCCGATCCGATCGGCGTCGAAGCCCCAGTCGGCCAGTGCGTCGTCGGTGTCGGTGCCGGGCGCCACCGGTGCACGCGCGATCGCTCCGGGCGTCCGGTCGAAGCGGGGAGCGGGGCTCGGGTGCGGCGCCCCGTCGACGTCGGCGAAGACCCCGCGCGCGACGTTGTGCGGATGGGCGCGGGCCTCGCCCATGGTGAGCACGGGAGCGAAGCAGATCTCGTGACCCGCGAGCGCTTCGACCCATGCGGCCTGCGTCCGGGTGCGGAACAGCTCGGCGAGGCGGAGCTTCAGGGCCGGCCACTGCGACTCGTCCATCTGGTCGGCGGGATCGAGGTCGTGCAGCTCGAGGACCCGGAGCAGCTCGGCGTAGAACTTGGGCTCGTAGCTCGCGATGGAGACGTGCCGGCAGTCCGCGGTCTCGTACACGTTGTAGAAGTGCGCGCCGCCGTCGAGCAGGTTGGTGCCGCGCTCCGGATGCCAGTAGCCCATGGCGTCGAGTCCGAAGAAGATGCCCATGACGAGCGCACTGCCGTCGACCATGGCCGCGTCGACGACCTGACCCTCGTTCGACGTCGCCCGCTCGACCAACGCCGCGAGGATGCCGGTCACGAGCAGCATCCCGCCGGCTCCGAAGTCGGCGACCAGGTTCAGCGGGATCGTCGGCGGCGCACCCGCGTTGCCGATGTGATGCAGCACGCCGGCGATCGAGAGGTAGTTGACGTCGTGACCCGGATCCTGCGCGAGCGGGCCGTGCCGGCCCCAGCCCGTCATGCGGCCGTAGACCAGCCGCTCGTTCCGGGCCCGGCACCCGTCGGGACCCACCCCGAGCCGTTCGGCCACGCCCGGCCGCATGCCTTCGATGAGCACGTCGGCTCGGGCGGCGAGATCCAAGACCACGCCGACGCCGTCCGGATGCTTCAGGTCGACGCCGATGCTGCGCCGCCCCCGGTCGACGACCGAGTATGGCGACACGAACGCGGAGCCTCCGGTGACGTCCGCCGCGCGGTCGACCCGCAACACCTCGGCGCCGAGATCCGACAGCATCATCCCCGCGAACTGGATGGGCCCGATGCTCGGCAGCTCGACGACCCGGATCCCCCGCAACGGTCCCGCACTGCCCACCCGCCGAGGCTACCGACCGGGCGCTCCGTGCGTGCACAGACAACCCATACGGTTGTCTGTGCACGCACCGACCTCGACCTAGCTGGTCATGCCGGCGATCGGGGAGGCGGTGCGGCCGGCGGCGCTGCCGTAGAAGGGTGCGTCGCCGAACGTGAACACGCCGCCGTCGGTGGCGACGAAGCGGTAGCCCGCGCCCGTGGCGGTGGCGGTCATGCCGACGATGGGTTTGGCGAGGTGCATGCCACCGGTCGAGCCCCGGAACGTCGCGTCGCCGAAGGAGAAGATCCCGCCGTCGGCCGCGACCATCCAGTAGCCGTGGCCGGTCGGCGTGCGGGCGATCCCCACGACGGGCTGGTCGAGCTTCAGCGCGCCGGTCGAGCCGTAGAACGCGGCGTCGCCGAAGCTGAAGATGCCGCCGTCGCTGGCGACGAGCCAGTACCCATGGCCGCTGGGAGTAGCCGTCATCCCGACGATCGGCGCCTTGAGCCTGAGCGCGCCGGTCGAGCCGTAGAACGCGGCGTCGCCGAAGGTGAAGATGCCGCCGTCGCTGGCGACGAGCCAGTAGCCGTTGCCGGTCGTGGTCGTCCCGAGCCCGACGACGGGGGCGTTGAGCCGCATCGCGCCGGTCGACCCGTAGAACGCGGCGTCGCCCAGCGTGAAGATGCCGCCGTCGGTGGCGACCATCCAGATGCCGTTGCCGGTGGTGGTCCCGGTGACGCCGATGACGGGATGCGCGGGCGTGACGGGAAGGGAGCCCAGGTTGGGTGCGCTACCGAACGGGAACACCTGGCCCGACGCGCTGACGACCGTGTAGCCGGTGGTGGCGCCGGATCCATTGGCTGCGATGGCGGGTGCGCTGCCGTCGAGCGCGGCACCGACGGCGACGCGGGGCACGGTCAGATTGCTGACGACGTGCGTCGCGGGGTCGGTCACCGTGGTCGGGATCGGACGCCCGGTGCTGCGGATGCGGGCAAGGGTCTGGTCGACGGTGTCGGCGGGGAACTGCTGGCGGAGCACGGCCCAGGCTCCGGTCACCACCGGCGTCGCCATCGAGGTGCCCGACATCACCGCGTACGTGCTGCCGGGGACCGAGGACGAGATCGACTGGCCCGGCGCGAAGAGCGAGAGGTACGGCGCCACGTCACTGAACGACGAGACGGTGTCGCTGTTGCTGGTCGACCCGACGGATACGACGGGAGACAGGCACGCAGGCGACGGGAGCCCGGTGTGGTCGCCGTCGTTGCCCGACGCGACGACCGTCGCGATGCCGTGGGTCCGTAGCGACCGCACCGCCGCGACGGTCGACGGGTCGGCCGCGTCGCATGCCGCGGTGGTGGGGTACCTGGTCGCGCCGCCGAGGCTCATGTTCACCGCGGCGATGTTCCAGCCGCCCACGCCGGCGGCGGACTTGTGGGTGTCGACCCAGTTGAGTCCCTTGAGGATGTCGCTGTCGTATGCGCCGATGCACGAGACCGTCGGCGGCACGGTCACGGGGCAAGTGGATCCGGTGAACACCGAGAACACCTGGATCGCGACGATGGTCGACTGCGGCGCGACGCCGTCGTACCCGGTCGCGCCGGCTCCTCCGGGGTCGCGACCCGCCGCGATGCCCGCGACGTGGGTGCCGTGCGCGCATTGGCTCGCGACCGGGCACGGCGCCGCGGCCCCGGTGCCGCTCATCGTCTGGCCGCCGTTCGGGCAACTCCCGGTGCTGCCGACGTTGAGGGTGTTGGGCCCGCTGGCGAAGCACTCCTCGTGCACGATCCGGCCGTTCAGGAACGGGTGGTTGTTCTGCACGCCGGTGTCGAGGATGGCGACGGACCACCCGCCGCCGTTGTGGCCGGCTGCGATCGCGGCGGGTGAACCGACCACCGGGCCGCTCTGCGCGTCGTCGATGTGGCGGATCTCGTCCCGGGCGATGGAGGCGACGTCGGGCGAGTCCTCGAGGTGGCGCACCGCGTCGGCCGAGAGCGAGACCGCGACCACCGGGAGGTTCGTGTACGTGGTCTCGATCTCGTGGTCGTAGCCCGCGAGCTGATCGGCGAGCACCGGAGCGGCCGCGGCGGGCGGCGTGTCCATCTGGACGATGGCGCGGACGGTGCCGTCCTGCGCCGCGGTCCGGGCCAGGCCGTCGAAGTCGCCCTGCGGGACGTCGGTGCCCGAGGTGCCCGAGGTGCCCGAGGTGCCCGAGGTGCCCGGAGCGGTGGTGACAACCGGGCCGGCCGAGGCAGAGCCCGCGAAGACCGTCCCTACCGAGCTCGCGACTGCGAGCGCGACGATCAGTACGGTCCGGGAGAGTCGCATCGCCTCTCATCGGCACCGGGGCGTCCACCCCTTGACCGCGAAGCGACGTTATTGGGGGTTTATGTCAGTTTCGGCGGGGTAGTTCGCGCTCCCGCTCCGCCGCTCGCCGCTATTCGTCCAGCTTGAAGACCCGCGCCGCGTTGTCGTGCAGGAAGCCGGGCCACACCTTGTCCCGGAACGGCACGTCGGGGAGCTCGTCGAAGATGCGGTCCAGGCTCAGACCCATCGGGTAGTAGCCGGCGTACATCACCTTGTTCGCGCCGCGTGTGTTGGCGTAGTCGATGATGTCCTTCGGGTAGTGCTTGGGGGCGAACGCGCTCGTCGAGTAGTAGAGGTTCGGCCACTTCAGCATGAGCTTCACCGCGAGGTCGGCCCACGGCTCACAGCCGTGGCGGGTGACGAACTTCAGCTCCGGGAAGAACCAGCACACCTCGTCGATGTGGGCCACTTCCTGGGGCCAGAACGGGACCCGCGGGCCGGGGATGCCGGCGCACACGCAGATCGGGATGTCGAGCTCCACGCACTTCGCGTAGATCGGGTAGAACTTCTTGTCGTTGATCGCGACCTGCGGCGACAGCCCGCACGGGAACGCGGTCGCGGCCTTGACGCCGAGCTCCTTCACCGCCCGCTCGAGGTCGCGCACGCCTTCCATGCCGCGGTTCGGGTCGACCTCGTAGCTTCCGAAGAACCGGTCGGGGTGCTGCTCGATGGCGCGCTGCGACTGGTTGTGCTTGGAGTTGGTCCCGAGCATCGACATCGCGATGCCGTGGTGGTCCATCTGGTCGAGCAGGAACACGATCGGATCGTCGGGGAGGTCTTCGAACGTCGGGACGCCCTTGAAGATGTACTCGACCGGGAACGCGAAGTCCTCCTTGCTCTCCCGGTCCATGAACTGCTTCTTCAGGAACTCGTAGTGCTGCTTGGGATCGCTCGTGGGGATCCCCATCATGAGATCGATGACGCCGACGTCCTTGGGCATGGTCATGGCGGGGCACGCTAGCGGATCTGACGGCGCGTCAGAGGCCCGTGAACCGCGCGCCGCGGGCCTGACGGACGTGTCAGGGAACGGGTACGGTCGCACCCGCCCGGACCCGAGAAGGAGCACCCGATGGAAGCCACTGGAACCGCCGTCGTCACCGGAGCGAGCCGCGGCATCGGTCGCGCGGTGGCCATCGAGCTCGCACGCCGTGGCTTCGACGTCATCGCCACGATGCGCAACCCGTACGCCGGCGCGACGCTCCCCGACGAGGTCGGCGCCGACGCGAAGGGCACGCTCACGGTGCAGCGGCTCGACGTCACCGATCCCGACTCGATCGTCTACCCAGACTCGCTGACGGTGCTGGTGAACAACGCGGCGACCGAAGCCGAGCACCCCTCGTTCGAGGACACGCCGCTCGAGCTGTGGCGCGACTTGTTCGAGACCAACGTCTTCGGATTGATCGAGGCCACGAAGCGCGCCCTCCCCCTGCTCCGGGCCAACCGCGGCGGCGTCATCTGCAACGTCACGTCGTCGTCGATCCTCGCCCCGATGCCGTTCTACGGCCCGTACCGCGGGAGCAAGGCCGTGGTGAGCTGCATCGGGGAGTCGCTGCAGGCCGAGGTGAAGCCGTTCGGCATCCGCGTCGTCGAGATCATGCCCGGGCCGATCGACACCGACATGCTCGCCGAAGGTGGCGGCCCGGTGGCGGCCTCGGAGTCGCCCGTCTACGGCGACCTCGGCCGTCGGGTCAACGCCATGCGTGCCGGTGCGGCGGGCATGAAGACCTCGACCGCCGACGCGGCCAACGACATCGTCGACGCGATCCTCGACGACAAGGCGCCGCTGCGCGTGGGATGCGACCCGATGAGCGTCGCCATGATCGAGAACTGGCGGAACAACCCCGATCAGCTCATGATCGACAACTTCATCAACGGGATGTACCCCGAAGGCTGACGGACGCCCTCTGCTCGGGCGGGGAGCCGCGGTCGCTACGAATGCAGGGCGACGGGGGCTTCGGTCTCGTCGCGCGGGACGGAGAGCTCGAAGGTGATGGGGAGCCCGGCGGCGCGCCAGGCGCGATAGCCGCCGACGAGATCGGTGGCGTTGCGGAAGCCGAGGTCCTGCAGGCTGACCGCGGCAAGGGTCGACGCGTAGCCCTCGTTGCACACGACGATGATCCGGTGTCCGTAGCCCATGACCTCGGGGATGTGGTGCGGGCTGCGCGGGTCGAGACGCCACTCCGGCACGTTGCGGCCGATGACGACCGAGCCGGGGATCTCGCCCTCCGCGCTGCGACGCTCGAGCGGCCGGGTGTCGACGACGAGCGCGCCGTCGGCCATCGCGGCTGCGGCCTCGAACGGGTCGACCCGGTGCAAACGGGTGCGCGCGTCGTCGAGGAGCTCTTCGATGGATGCGGACATCAGCACACCTCCGTGCTCGTGGCGACCGGGACCGAGCCGGGCGCGACGTCGTAGTGGGTCATCGTGTCGAGCGGCGGCGAGTAGACGTGGATGCTGAGCGCGGCGGTGGGGCCCGCCGCGGTGACCGAGTGCACGTGGTCGGGTCCGAACGAGACGGTCGACCGGGCGAGGAGGTAACGGTCGTGCGGCGCGTCGGCCGAGCCCCGCGACGTGTGCTGCTCGAGCAGCGCACCGCGGAGCACGTGGATCGCGCCGGACGACGGCCCGTGGTCGTGGAAGTCGAGCTCGTGGCCCGGCGCCCAACCGAGGATCCAGGCCTCGTACCGCGCTTCGCGCACGACCCGCTGGAACCATCGGCTCTCGAGGGTTCCCGGCCCGGTGAACCGGAGCCAGCGCTGAGGCGACGCCGCGAGCGTCGCTGCGATCGACGCACACGCGTCCGGCCCGAGGGGCGGCCGGTCGGCGGTCGGCAGCTCGACCGGGCTCAGGGCGGATCCGAGGGTGGCGCTCGTCATCGGGGGCTCCGGGAGGGTGCGACCGGGGAGCGAGCCGGCGTCGGCCGGGGGGACAGCCGCCGCAGCTCGCTCCCCGGCGGACGGGTGGCCCGACGAATGTAGCGCAAAACCCGAGCTTGTCGATCGGGTTTAAGGAGTTTGGGGGATCGGCAGCTTCCCGGCGGTGAACGACCAGCTCAGAGCAGTGAGGGAGAGGCCGTCGAGCACGGCGTGGTCGAGGACGAGCCGGTGCACCTCGTCGATCGGGAGCCACTCGACCCGCTCGGCCTCGAAGGCATCGACCGGTTCGCCGACCCGGATCGCGCCCCGGGCCAGGAAGAAGTGGAACGTCTGGTCGGAGAGGCCGTTGCTCGGGAAGTAGTGGCCCATCGGCTCGATCGCCAGCGGCCGCCAGCCCGTCTCCTCGAGGACCTCGCGGCTCGCGGCCGCGGCCGGCTCCTCGCCGGGGTCGACCCGCCCGGCCGGGATCTCCCAGCCCCATGTGTCGGTGATGAAGCGGTGGCGCCACAACATCAGCACGCCGAGGTCGTCGTCCACGACGACCGTGCCGCTGGCGTCGGACGGCGTCCGCACGACGTGGTGCTCGAAGCGCTCGCCGCCCGGCAGCTCGATGTCGACGAGGTGGAGCCCGACCCACTCGCTCTCGTAGATGGGACGTTCGCCGTGCACCGTCCACCGCATGCGGCGCAGCCTACGACCGCGTGCGATCCTGCCCGGATGCCGGTCGAGCCGCCCCCGTGCGAGTGGCTGCTGCCGTCGCCCGAGCTCGGCGACGAGCACGGCGTGTGCGGCATCGGTGCGGACCTCGCCCCCGGGACCCTCCTCGCCGCCTATCGGACCGGGCTGTTCCCGATGCGCGCCTTCCCCGACGGCCCGATCGCGTGGTGGTCGCCCGATCCGCGCGGCATCATCCCGCTCGACGGGCTGCGCGTGTCGCGCTCGCTCCGGCGGGCGACGGCGCGCTTCGACGTCACCTTCGACACCGACTTCGAGGGCGTCATGCGTGCGTGCGCCGATCCCCGTCGCCCGCACGGGTGGATCGACGAGGGCTTCATCGCCGCGTACGTGGAGCTGCACGGTCTCGGTTGGGCCCATTCCATCGAGACCCGCGACGCCACCGGCGCGCTCGTCGGTGGCCTCTACGGCGTGCAGATCGGTGGTCTGTTCGCGGGCGAGTCGATGTTCCACCGGGCGACCGACGCGTCGAAGGTCGCGCTCGTCGCGACGGTGGAGCTGCTCCGGCACACCGGAGCCACGCTCTTCGACGTGCAGTGGACCACGGACCATCTGGAGTCGCTCGGAGCGGTCGACGTGCCGCGATCCGAGTACCTCACCCGCCTCCGCGACGCGGTGCGCGGGCGCGCGTAATGTCGCTCCCGTGATCGAGTTGACGGCCGAAGAGGTGCGGGTGCTGGGCAGCCTGGTCGAGAAGGAGCGGACCGTTCCCGACAGCTATCCGCTGTCGCTGAACTCCCTGTTGCTCGCGTGCAACCAACGCACCAACCGCGACCCGGTCGTCGACTACAGCGAGGCGACGGTGGAGACCGCACTGAGCGGATTGCGGGACCACGGCCTGGCCCGGCGCGGGGTCTACGCCGGCAGCCGGGTGCCCAAGCATCGTCACGTGATCGAGGAGACGCTGGGCATCGACCCCGCCGGGTCCGCCATCCTCTCGGTGCTGATGCTCCGGGGCCCGCAGACCGTCGGCGAGCTCAAGCTCCGAACCGAGCGGATGCACGGCTTCGCGAGCCTCGACGACGTCGAGCAGGCGATCGACCGTCTCGCCGCCGGCGAGGAGCCATATGTCGTGCGACTGCCACGGCGACCCGGGCAGAAGGAGCTGCGCATCGCGCACCGTCTCGGCGGCGACGTCGACGCGGTGCGGGATCCGCAACCTGACGGTGCGGCCGACGGGTACGACGAGGAGCGGAACCCCGCCGGCTCCCGTTCCGATCGGGTGGTCGCGCTGGAGCTGAACGTCGCGGCGCTCGAGGCACGGGTCGGCAGCCTCGAGGGCCAGCTCGGCGCGTTGCGGGCCGAGTTCGACGCGTTGCGGGCCGAGCTGGAGTGACGGGACGGGCCGTCGCCGTCAGCCGCAGGTCCAGCTGACGTCGAGCACCTCGCCCCGGAGTCCGGGGGTCGTGCTCTGGAGGCCGGTGACCCGGAAGTGGCCGGCGCGCGCCTGGCTGTCCTCGAACGTCACCTGGCCGGATTGCGGGGCCGACAGCTGGGTCCCCGCGGTGCCGGCCACCTCGAGCACGATCCCTTCCAGCGAGGACGCGGCGGCCGGATCGCCGAGCGCGAAGGTCGTCGCGACCGGAAGCGAGGGCGAGAAGCGGATGCGCGAGCCGTCGGTGGCGTCTGCGGTCACGAGGACCACGAACGGCAGGGCGGGCGCACCCGACTGGCATCCGTCGACCTTGGTGAAGGTGGCGTGCAGCTTCTTGGAGCCGCTGAGGTCGACGTCGACCGTCGCGTTCGCGTCGTCGGCGAAGGGCGGGTAGGTCGTCGTCGGTCCGGCTGTGGTCGTCGTCGGCCCGGCCGAGGTCGTCGTCGAGCTGGGCGTGGAGAGGCGAGCGGTGGACGTGGTGCGGGCCGAGGAGGAGCGCGACGAGGCTCCGGCGCAACCCGTCGCCACGAGCAGCACGACGAGTGCGGCCGGCTCCAAGGCGCGGCGAAACGGGCTTCGGCGGCTGGTCACGCGCTTGTCATCGGAGCCGGGCGTGCCGGTCTTGACCCCGATCGCCGTCGGCGCCGTAGCCTGAGCGACCGACCGCGCCGGCGGTCGCCGGCGGCACCCCGCCGCGCCCAACCGAGGAGACAGCCTTCGTGGATCCCGTGCTCGTGTACCACAACCCCGTCTGCAGCAACTCCCGCGGCGCGCTCGAGACGCTGGCCGAGCGCGGCATCGAGCCCGAGGTCGTGCAGTACCTGAAGGCGCCGCCCGACCGCGCCGCGCTGGAGCGGATCGTCGCCGCGATCAGCGATCCTCCGGCCGATCTGGTCCGCAAGGACAAGCGCTTCGGTGAGCTCGGCCTCGATGCCGCCGACTACGTCACCGCCACGGCGGTCGTCGACCTGCTGCTCGAGCACCCCGAGCTGATGCAGCGCCCGGTCGTGTTCGTCGGCGAGCGCGCGGTGATCGCGCGTCCGCCGGCCAAGGTGCTCGACCTGCTCGGCGCCTGAGCGCGTGCGCATCGGTCTGACGCTTCCGTCGATGCTTCCCGGCGTCGACCGCGCGACCCTGCTCGCGTGGTGCCGCCGCATCGACGACGGCCCCTTCTCGAGCCTGTCGATGGGCGAGCGCATCACGTACCCGAACCATGAGCTGTGGACGGTCCTCGCGGCCGCCGCCGCGGTCACCGAGCGGGTACGGATCATCTCCACGGTCGTGCTGCTCCCGATGCACGACGCGGTGATGGTCGCGAAGCAGGCCGCCACCCTCGACGTGGTGTCGGGCGGGCGGTTCACCCTCGGGGTGGGCGTGGGCGGCCGCGAGGACGACTACCGCTCCGTGGGCGCGTCGTTCGCCCGTCGCCACGCGCGCATGGACGAACAGGTCGACGTGTTGCGGCGCGTCTGGGCCGGCGAGCGGATCGACGGCGCCGCGCCGGTGGGCCCTACTCCGGTGCACCCGGGAGGCCCGCCGTTGCTGGTCGGAGCGATGGGTCCGAAGGCGATCGCACGCGCGTCGCACTGGGCCGACGGCCTGGCCGGCTTCTCGCTCGGCCCCGACGTCGACGAGTGCGACGCGACGTTCCGCCGCTGCGAGGCCGAGTGGGCGAAGGCGGGCCGGGCGACGAAGCCCGAGCTGATCACGAGCTGCTGGATCGCGCTCGGACCCAAGGGCCGCACGCAGCTCGACGCCTACGTCGCCGCGTATCTGGGCAACTTCGGCGACGACGTGGGTTCCTCCTTCGCCGCGCTCTGCCGCATGGACGCGGCCGGACCGCTGCGGCTCGCGATCCGCGGGCTCACCGCGGTCGATTGCGACGAGCTGATCCTGGTCCCCACCACCGCGGACCTGGCCGAGATCGACCGCATCGAGGCGCTGGTCGACGCACTTCCCGAGCTCGAGCTCCCGTCGCGCGTATGAGCACCCCCTCGTGACCCTCGTCCCGCCGCCCGCGTCCGGGCGCGTCTTCGTCACGGGTCGGAAGGTCCGCCTCGGTGACGTGGCCCTCGACGGGCGGGCCCGCCTCGACGCCATTGCCCGCTTCCTGCAGGACGCCGGCAACGAGGACACCGAGGACGCGGGCGTCGGTGACGGGGGTGGTTGGCTGGCGCGACGCATGACGTTGGCGGTGGAGCGCTGGCTCCGCCGCGGCGACGAGATCACCCTCGCGACCTGGTGCGGGGGCCTCGGCCCGCGTTGGGCGGAGCGCCGGACCCGGGTCCGGGTCGAGACCGCCGACGGACCCGTGGTCGCGATCGACGCCGCCGCGTTGTGGATCCACGTCGACCTCGAGACCGGCCGGCCGGCCCCGGTGCCGCCCTGGTTCGACGCCCTCTACGGCGAGGCGGCGAGCGGGCGGACCGTGACCTCCAAGCTCGTGCTCCCCGCGCCCGACGCGTCGGGAACGCCGGAAGGGTCGATCCGGAGCCGACCGTGGCCCCTCCGCAGCACCGACTTCGACGTCTTCGGCCACGCGAACAACGCGATCGGTTGGGCCGCGATCGAGGACGAGCTCTCCCGCTGCGGCGATCCGGCCGACGTGACGTCGGTCGACGTGGAGTACCGCGGGGCCCTCGAGCCGGGCGACGACGTGCAGCTCCTTTCCACCTTCGCCGATGCCGATGCCGACCCCCGGGAGCCGGCCCGCATGTGGCTCACGGTCGACGGTGGTGTGCGCTTCGCCGCCGCGCTCAGCCCATGACCTGGTCGATATAGCACCAGGTCCAGCTCTCGCCCGGTTGGAACGAGCGTATCACCGGGTGGCCGAGCGCCCGGTAGTGATTCGTGGCGTGCCGGTTCCTCGATTCGTCGCAACACCCGACGTGACCGCAGGTGAGGCA
>JAODBH010000051.1 GCA_025463865.1 Actinomycetes bacterium
CTGGTTCGACGCACGAGCACCGCGGCATTTCCGTGCATCCGTCTACGTGCTGTGGAAGAGGATGTCCGCAAACTCGGCGGCGGTGTCGGTGCGAGCCCAGTCGCGTTGGAGCTCACAGAGCATTTGCACCCAACTGAGTGGTTTCGCTCCGGCTTGCGTGAGCCGGTCGATCGCGGCTCGGTGTGCCTCGCGCGACGTGCCGCCGACGGCGTCCACGACCGGATAGGTCTCGAATCCGTCGCGCATGGCGTCGAGGGCGGGGAACGCGAGGCATACCTCCGTCCACAACGCGGTCACGATCAGCTTCTTGCGCCCGGTCGCTAGGACGGCGTCACGAAACGCCACGTCTTCCCACGAGTTCATCGTGGTGCGGTCGATCGGTTCGATCCGAGGCAACACCTGCAGCAACCGGTCGATCGTCGGTTGATTGACGCCTGTCTTCACGTTGACGGTGGAGAGGACGATGGGCAACCGGTACAGCGACGCAGTCCGCGCAACCCGGACGATGTTCGCGACGAGCACGTCGCGATCCATCGATCTGATCGACCCCAACTGCACGGGTTGGTAATCGATGATGACGAGGGCGCTGTTCTCCGGAGTGAGGAGATGGTCGTGCTGGGGATCACGGATCGGTTCGCTCGTCATGTCGCCGCCTCCACCGACATCGTCGTTGACACTTCACGAGGGAGGGTCGCTCACATCGGTCTTGCCCGCGGCCGTCGGTCGGCGCGGGCTGAGTGTGGGTGTCCGATGGTCCTCGTTAAGAGCCACCGATCGCATCCCGTGATCGCGTAGTCATCGCCGGGAGAGCATTCGACGCGCCGCGCGGCTCACCCGGAACCCTCGAATGCGCGCCTCCAGCTGTCGACCAGAGATTGCGTCGTGCTCGACGGTGGTGAGCACGTTCCTTCAAAAGGGCCGCTCGATCGTCCTAGCCGGGGGCCGGCGTTGGCCTCATCGTGAAGCCATGCCCGAACGAGAGGAGTCCACCATGTCGAGTTCACTGTCTACGTCGATCCTGTGGCGAGGCGTCCTGGGTCTTGCCGTCGGCATCATCGCCATTGCCTGGCCCGGCGTGACCATCGGCGCGGTCGTGTTCATCTTCGCCGTCGCCGTGTTCACCGACGCCTTCATCGAAGTCGGTCGCGCCTTTTCCTCCCCGACCGTCGGTCCGGTTGTCGGCCACGTGGTCCTCAGCGTGCTCGACGTCGCCGCCGGCGTCGTCGCCATTGCATGGCCGGGGATCACCGCGGAGGTCCTGACCATCTGGATCGGCGTCTGGGCGCTCGTCACCGGTGTCGGCGAGCTCGCGGTTGCAATCGCCTGGGGAGATACGGCAGGGACCAGGTTCATGTTCGGCTTGACCGGTCTGCTCTCGGTGGCGCTCGGCGTCGTGCTCGTCGTGCGACCGGACGCCGGGGCGGTGTCGCTCGCTGAGGTCTTCGGCTTGTTCAGCTTCGCCTACGGCATCTCGAGCCTGGTCCTCGCGGTCTCGTTGCGCGGGTCGCCGGCGCCGCAGGAGGCGACGACATGACGGATACCGAGGAGAAGCCGCAACAACCTCGGCACAGTCCGTTCGTTCTCGACCACGAGGCCCAACGCGCAGCCGACATCCAGCTCCGGATCGCCGACAAGATCACGGCGTTCGCCGGCTCGATGAACTTCGTCTACATCCACGCCATCGTTTTCACACTCTGGATGCTGTTCGTCGAGTCGAGCCCGTGGCCGACGCTCACGCTCATCGTGTCGCTGGAGGCCATCTTCCTGTCGACCTTCGTGATGATCGGTCAGAACCGCCAAGGTGCCTTCCAGCAGGCCAAGGCCGACCACGACTTCGACACCGCCGAGGCGGGGCTCGAGACGAACACCGACCTCACGCGAAGCATCCACCAGCTCACCACCGAGATCCACCGGCACGTCATCCCCACCCCATCCGGCACGGTCGGGAACGGCGTCGCATCCCCCGGCGAGAGCTCGGAATGACCTCTCAGAGCCCGAGCGGGGGACGTCCAGCGGTTGGGATCGAGCGATGCAGCCGCGGCGTCGCCCTGAGGCAAGCACGGCGAGGTCGAACGCGGCTCGACCCCGTCCCACTGTCTCGCCGCTGATTCGTCGCCCGCCGTTGTGCACCACGCTCCGATGACGACGACGACGAGTCGCTCTAGCCACGCCGGCCGAACCGCCCGAGGTCCAGCGAAGCCACGACTACCTGGGTACTTCACGCGGGACACCGAAAGGCGTACCGTTTCGCCGAAATCGTGGAGCCGGGGGGGCGACCATGCGACGAAATGGGCTGACGATCGCAGGGATTGTGGCGGGGATCGTCTTTGCGGTTGGGTACATCGCGATCAACTTGATCCCCGGTCTCGGGGGAACGTCGAAGACCAAGGACTTCACCGACTTCTACAACTCGGACTCGAAGCGGGTGTTGGCCACCGTGTTGGGTCTCGTGCTCGTGGTCGGCTGCTGGCTGATGGTCTGGCTCTTCACCGAACTACGTGGCCGCCTTGCCGTGTCCGTACGTACTGACGTTGCCTACCGCCTCAGTTTGGTGGCAGCAGCCGTCGTGACGGTAGGTACCGCGGTGGAGCTGGGGCCGACAAATGTGCAGAACAACCAGGACAACTCGCACTTCGTCGGCGTGGCGATCGCTCACTCGTTCGCCCAGGCAGGTGCCGGAGCGGTCATCCTGGGCATGTTGACATTCGCGGCGGCAGTGTTTCTCAACGGGCTCGAGCTCCGACGGTCGACGGCGTTGCCGCGCTGGCTTGGGACGCTCAGCATCGTCTTCGCGATTCTGCTGATCTCCACGTATTTCGTGATTCCGGGGTTCCTGTTTCCCATCTGGGCGATCATCGTTGGCGTCGCCGGACGACCGCGCGAGACCCCCGGCATGCAGGAAAGGCCTGCGACGGCACCCGTGTCCATGCCCAGCTGACCTGGCTACTTCTCGGAATTGTCCGCGTCCATGAGCGCGTCGCTCCAGGACGACGCGCGCAACCGGACAGCACGCGGCGTTGCACCGAACCATTGCCGGAACACGCGGGTCATGTGGCTCTGATCCGAGAAGCCGCACACGCTGGCCACGACGCCGATCGGAAGCTTCGAGCTCGTGAGCAACTGCTGCGCGCGCTCGACGCGACGCTGGGTGACGAACCGATGCGGGGTGGTACCGGTCGCTTCGCGGAAGCGACGCGCGAAGTGGTACTGGCTCAGCGACACGGTACGTGCCAATTGGGCGAGTGAGAGCTGCTCGTCGAGGTGGGCATCGATGAACTCGGTCACGGTTCGGATCTCGCGCGCGGTCAGCCGGCCGGGGACCGGGAGCTCGGGAAAGGTCGCGTCGGCGTGCCGGCGCAGGATCTGGATGCCGAGCTGGCACGTGAGGGCGTCGACGTAACATCGACCGCCCAATCCGCCCCGCTTCGCTTCGTCGGCGATCAGCATCGCGGTGCGATGCAGGTCCGGATCGGCAGCCTTGAGCACGTCGCGGAGCTCGACACTCGCCAGGTCCCGCTCGTAGACGTCGGCGCAGATCTGCGCCAGCCGATCGCCGGTGAGATAGACGTGCACGACCTCGATGTTCTCGGGCCAGTACCAGGCGGACTCGGCGGCGCGTGTCAGCAGCGAGACGTCACCGGGCCCCAGGTCTTCGTGCTTCCAGCGGCCGTGGATCTGGCGGTCCATGCGGGTGACGCCGTGCGCGTACGCGACGATGAGGTAGTCGCGCATGGGCGGCACGCCCACATCGGATTCGGTGTAGCGGTATCCCCGCACCGACACGCCATCCCAGCCGATCTCAGGGGTGGCAACGGTCAGTGCACCCGGCACCCATTGCGGCAGTTCATCCGGGCGGATGAGTAGCTCCGTCATGGGCGCCTCCGGTCGTAGGAGCCGCAGATGAGTCGTGGTCGGACCGAGGTGAGCACGTTCCTTCTAGAAGGGTCGCTCGATCGTCCTAGCAGCCGGGCCTGCGTTGGCCTCATCCTGAAGCCACGAACGGTGCGCACTCGACGTTGCCGGCGGCACGATGTTCATCTGCCAACCGACTCATCGTGCAACGGAACGGGTCGCGGTGCAAGGGAAAAGGAGCCACGCATGAGCTTGCGAGCGCAGGGAGATGAAGCCAGGCCCAGGTTCGGCTGGGACAGCCTCAGCGAGTCCGAGCGCCGGGTCGCCGACCTCGTCGCGCGAGGGCATTCGAACAAGGAGATCGCGGAACGGCTGCACATGTCGCACCGCACCGTCGGTTCGCACCTTTACCACATCTTTCCAAAACTCGGTCTGCGATCACGCGTGCAACTGGCCCGCCTGGTCATCGAGCGGTCCATCGCTGCAACCGAGACCATTGCGTCATAGCGCGGCCGCGTGATGACGCAGCGTGCTCTTGGCGGAAGCGAGCGCGGTCACGATCTCGACGCCACCGGCAACGACGCCGACGACACCGATGATCAGCGCCGCGCCGCGTACCGTCCCGGACACGCGTGCGATCAACACGACGCCGAGCACGACCTGCAGGACGTCTGCGACAACCCGTGCGGTCCAATGCACGTGTTCGCGTCGCGTCGCACCGACGATCGTCGCGTCGACCGTGGCCTGCACCACGACGATCGCGCCGACGACGATGGTGAGTACGAGCAAGGTGGGGTGAGGCCACGCCAGCAGCAGCACGCCCGCGCCCGCCTCGACCGCGCCCTGCAAGACCCCGAGCGCGCCCGTGACTCCATCGAACGATGTCGTCGTGACGTGCAGTGCACCCCGGCCGATGAGCAGCATCGCGACGAATGCTGCGAGCTGGGCGATCGTCCAGCCGACGAGGAACAGCGCGACCCCCGCGATCACCGCTACCGCGCCGGTCACGCCGAGCTTCCATGGGGGTCCGAACGGCGACATCACGTCCCCGGCACGATGTTCTGCCCGGTGCCCATCGCATAGCTGTCGCGATCGGCAACGCGCACGAAGCGGCTCGCGTCCCGTTCGTCGTGTTCACGGTGGTCGTGGTTCTGGCTCATGGCAGGTCTCCTCACGGCGAGGCCGCACCGGACGACTGTCCGGAGACATGCCATCAACGATGGGCCCGAGTCCGCTCGCACCGCTTCGGTCAATCGACTGTTCCCGCACTGTGGGCTCCGTCCCGAGCTCAACCCCGCGCGCGAGTGCAGTCATTCGACCGAAGCCGAAGCGCCCTTCGAGTTGCCATGCTGCGACGATCCGTATGGCAACCGAAGGGAACTCCGATATGGCACTCTCCGACCAACTCAGCCAGCTGGCGGCCCGGACCAAGAAGCTCGAGGACAGTGCGGGCGCCTCCCGACAGAAGGCGAAGGGCGACCTCGAGCAGGACGTCAACAGCGCCCGCGATACCGCGCAGGCTCACGCCGAGTCGCTGCGCAAGAGCGCCGAGGCGCGCAAGGGCCAGATCTCGGCGTGGTGGGACAACCTGCAGCGCTCGTGGAACGAGAACATCGTCTCGATCCGCAAGTCAGTCGACGACCGAGAGGCCGAGCACGACGTCAAGGCTGCGCAGCGCAAGGCCGACCAGGCGGACGACGACGCCGCGTTCGCCATCGACTACGCGTACGCCGCGATCGACGAGGCCGAGTACGCAGTGCTCGACGCCGCGCTCGCGCGCGTGAAGGCCGACGATCTCGCCGACACGAGCTCCGCCAACTGACCGAGCCAACGACCTCCTCGCCCGAAAGGAACAGGACCTCTCATGAACAAGCCGAACAATCTCCTGAAGCTCGACGTCGAAGACCAGCTCGCATGGGACCCACAGGTCGACATGACGCGCATCGTCGTGTCGGCCGACGCGGGCAAGATCACGCTCACCGGTGCCGTGCCGAGCCTGTACCAAGTGACGCGCGCCGGGGACGATGCCATGCTCGTCGGCGGCGTCAAGATGCTCGACAATCAGTTGCTGGTCGGACTGCTCGGCAACGCGATCACCGACGCCCAGATCGCGGCAGCCGGCATCGATGCGCTCAATGGTGACTCCTTCGTTCCGAAGGGCGCGGTCGCCGTTGACGTCCGAGACGGCTGGGTGACGCTCGGCGGCGAAGTGCGACACCACTACCAGCGCCTCGCGGCGGAGCACGCGGTCGGCAAGGTCGATGGTGTGCTCGGCATCGACAACGGCATCGCGCTCACCGACGCGCCGATCCCGAGCGACGTCGCCGATCGCATCAAGAACGCATTCCAACGCGCCGCGATCATCAACGACTCCCAGATCGAGGTGTCGAACGTCGGTCACACGGTCTACCTCGACGGCAATGCCGACTCGTGGGTGGCGCGCCAGGCGGCCGAAGACACCGCATGGAACGCTCCCGGGGTCACCATGGTCGTCGACCGGCTGCAAGTGGCGTAGATCCGGAACCAGAGCGCTCGGGCCGACGCAGGTCGTCGGTCCGAGCGCTTTCGTCAGGCGGCTGCGAGCCGGAGACGCTCGGTTCCGTCGAAGCGGCGCCTGGCTGCCCGCTGGTACGTCTCGAGGAACCGGGCGCTCGCCTCGAGGGGAGCGGGCACGGGCTGCCGCCGCTTGCGAAGGTGGCCGCCGCGGCGCCGACCCGAATGTCGCCGTCACCCAACCATCTACTCCCGCAGGAACTATTACTCCCGCAGGAACTATCGATGCTCCGATCCGTCTGTCGTGCTCGGAGGTATTGATCGAACCCCATACTTCCACCGAGCCCGGACCCGGCGGTCGAGCTGCGAGAATCTCGGCCCGGCGTGTCGAAGACGGCCCGGCTCGTTCGGCAAACACACAGCACGTGCACCAACCCGGGTGTCCACGATGCCGAACAGGAGCACTCAGATGCGATTCATGGTCATGCACTACCAGACGCAGGCAATGGAAGACGGCGTCCCACCGTCACCCGAGGAGCAGGAGGCGATCGGCGCCTACATGCAGGAAGCGGCGATGTCCGGCGTCCTGCTGAGCGGCGAAGGCGTCGCATCGAGCGCGGCCGGGGCCCGGGTCGAGGTCACGGACGGAAACGTGCGAGTCATCGACGGCCCGTTCGCCGAGGCCAAGGAGCTGATCGCAGGCTTCGGGATCCTGGAAGTCCGTTCACTCGAGGAAGCAGTCGAGCACGCCCGCAAGTTCGCGTTGCTCGTCGGCGCCGAGCGTGTCGACGTACGCCGCGTGGTCGAGTTCAAAGACCACGAGTAGGTCCCATGGCGGACCTCGACGGCCACACCGCCACGGAGACCGGCAACCTCGATGCCATGGTCACGGCGGTGTGGCGCGTCGAGTCGCCGCGCATCATCGCTCGCGTCGTCCGACTCGTCGGCGACATCGACACCGCCGAGGAAGTCGCTCAAGACACCTTCGTCTCCGCCATCGAGAAGTGGCGCCGGGACGGCATCCCGAACAATCCGGCAGCCTGGTTGCATACGACCGCCCGCTTCCTTGCCGTCGATCGGATCCGACGGCGCGATACCCAGCGGCACAAGTACGAACAGGTCGCGGCCACCACGCCGCAGACCACCGAGGTCGACCTGGACCACATCGTCGACGGCGACCTCGCTGACGATCTCCTCGGGCTGATCTTCATGTCGTGCCATCCGATCCTGTCGCCGGATGCCCGCTCGGCGCTCACGCTCAAGCTGATCTGCGGGTTGAACACGGCCGACATCGCCCGGGCTTTTCTCACGGCCGAGCCGACGATCGCCCAGCGCATCGGCCGGGCCAAGCGAACGCTGGCTGCAGCGAGCATCCGCTTCGAGCTTCCCGGAGCTACCGAGCGGCCCGCGCGCCTGGACGCCGTGCGGGAAGTCATCTACCTCGTGTTCAACGAGGGATACACCGCGACCAGCGGCGATCGTTGGATCCACAACGAGCTCTGCGACGAAGCGCTCCGCCTTGGCCGCATGCTCGCAGGCCTGACGCCCGACGATCCCGAGACTCTCGGGCTCCTCGCCCTCATCGAGATCCAGGCCTCACGCCTCGTCGCCCGCGTCGGACCCGACGGGGAGCCGGTGCTCCTGATGGATCAGGACCGATCCCGCTGGGACCAGACGCTGATCCGTCGCGGCATCATGCTCATCGGACGGATCGAACAGCTCCACGGAACCGCGGGCCCCTACGCCCTCCAAGCCGCGATCGCCGCATGCCACGCCCGAGCGATACGGGCCGAAGACACCGACTGGCCCCGGATCGCGGCCCTCTACGACGGACTCGCGCAGATCATGCCGTCGCCGATCGTCGAGCTCAATCGAGCGGTCGCGACCGGCCGGGCGTTCGGACCCCGAGCGGGACTCGACGTCGTCCGACCCCTGCTCGAACTACCGGCGCTGCGTGAATATCACCTGCTGCCGGCGGTGGTGGGCGACCTCTCGTGCAGTGTCGGCGATCACGACGAGGCCCGTCGGCAGTTCTTGCGCGCGGCCGCCCTCACGCGTAACAACCAGGAGCGCAGCACGATGCTCGAGCGAGCTGCCCGATGCGCAACGCATTCCTGATCCCTGATCCCCGAACCCGTCGAACCGTCTTGTGTGCCGGGTGCGAACGACAACCAGTTGCCGGTGAACGAACCCGTCTCGGCAGTGAACAGCTACAGCATGGACGGCGCGATGCGGTACCGGAAGGTGTCCGACCCGGTGTACGCGCCGAACTCCAAGGGTGGCCCACAGGCGGACACCAGCCGCTACGGCGAACCCGCAGGCTGGCATGCCGACGGCGACATGGTGCACGCCGCATACGTGCTTCATGCCGAGGACGACGACTGGGGCCAGGGCTGCACGCTGGTCCGAGCGGTGATGGACGACGCCGCCCGCGATCGTCTGGTCGGCAACCTCGCCTCCCACCTGCTCGATGGGGTCATCGAACCGGTGCTGGAACGCGCCTTCGAGTACTGGCGCAACGTCGACGAGGATCTGGGGCTCCGCGTCGAGGAGGAGGTCCGCGCCAAGCAGTCCTGATCCGGAGCACCGGCCGGAAGGCTCCGCCGCTCGGGGTCTTCACGGAATGGCGACCCAGGCGTACCGTCTAGCTCCATGTGGGTGCGTGTGCGGTCGGTGCTGATGCGCCCGATGTCGTCGTGGTCGCATCGTGGATCCGGGTCGGGTTGAGCGTGGCCGAGACGGGAACGCCGTTGCGCAGCGAGGAGACGCGCGTCCTGGCCGCGGAGCAGGCTGCGCTACGGCGGGTCGCGACGCTCGTGGCGCGTGGGACGCGGCAGGAGCAGGTGTTCACGGCCGTCATCGAGGAGGTCGGACGCCTGTTTCCGATCGATTTGGCGAGCCTGTGCCGCTACGAGTCCGACGGTTCGCTGACCTGGGTTGCAAATTGGGGACGGGCGATCGAGCTCTTTCCCCTTGGAACCCGACGAATGCTCGGGGGGAACAACCTCGGCACGATCGTCTTCGAGACCGGCCGCTCCGCCCGCATCGACAAGTACGCGGAGAGCTGCTCCGGCCCGATCGGCGCCGCCGCCCACGCTGCGGGCATCAACTCATCGCTCGCGACACCGGTCACGGTCGAGGGTCGCCTCTGGGGCGTGATCGCGGCAGGGTCGTTGCAGAACCAGCCGCTGCCGGCCGACACCGAGGCGCGCCTCGCAAACTTCACCGATCTGCTCGCTGCGGCGATTGCCAACGCCGAGAGTCGCGCCGGGCTCGCCCGATTGGCCGAGGAGCAGGCGGCGTTGCGGCGGGTCGCGACGCTTGTGGCTCGAGGTGCGGCGCCTGAAGCCGTGTTCGCGGCCGTCACCGAGGAGATCGGGCACCTGCTTCCGGTAGACAGCGCGGCCATGGGCCGCTACGCGCCCGACGGGACGCTCACCTTCGTCGCCAGCTGGGGGAAGGCGGTCGACTTCGTTCCCGTTGGCAGCCAGTGGAGGACCGGGGGCAGGAACGTCGGCACGATGGTCTTCGAGACCGGGCGTCCGGTCCGGATCGACCACTATGCGGATTCCTCCGGCCCGTCCGCGGCCAAAGCCCGCGAGCAGGGCGTCCGCTCGTCGGTCGGGACACCGATCATCGTCGAGGGTCGCCTATGGGGCTCGGTGGGCGCAGGCACATCAGGGGAGGAGCCTCTTCCGGCGGGAACCGAGTGGCATCTGGCCTCGTTCACGGAGTTGTTGGCGATGGCGATCGCGAACGCGGAGACCCACGCCGATCTCGCCGCCTCACGCGCCCGCATCGTCGCCGCCGCCGATGAGACGCGGAGGCGGATCGAGCGAGATCTGCACGACGGCACCCAGCAGCGGCTTGTCTCGCTCGGGCTGGAGCTGCGCTCCATGCAGGAGGCGATGCCGCCCGAGCTCGGCGAGCTCGGGCACCGGTTGGCGCACGTCTCGGAGGAGTTGACGAGCGCCTTCGAAGAGCTACGAGAGCTCTCCCACGGGATCCACCCCGCCATGCTGTCGAAGGGGGGACTGGTCCCGGCGCTCCGAGCGCTGAGCCGCCGTTCGGCGCTGCCCGTCGAGCTCGATGTCCACGCCGAGCGTCGGCTACCCGAGCCCGTCGAGGTCGCTGCGTACTACGTGGTGTCCGAAGCGCTCGCCAATGCCGCCAAGTACGCCCATGCATCCGTGGTGCACGTCGAGCTCGAGGCGGGCGACACGACCGTTCGGTTGGCGGTCCGAGACGACGGCGCCGGGGGAGCCGACGGCCACGGATCGGGACTGCTCGGGCTGAGCGATCGGATCGAGGCGCTCGGCGGCACGTTCCAGGTGACCAGCCCCGTCGGCAAGGGCACCGAGCTCCTGATCGAGATCCCGTTGGACGGGCAGGGCGAACACCTGCTGATCGGCTAGAGCGCGGCGAGGTCTACGTGGTCGCGGGATGACGCGCCCGGAGCAGCCCCGCATACTGAGCGCTCCAACCGCCTCCCCTGACCCGATTTCGTGCGTCCCACGAGCACGATATGTGTGCTCCAGGGACGCACGAAGCTCGGGCGGGGTGCAGGCGCACCGACTCCGCTCTCCATGGGCTCCAGGGGGTGCCGGTGATGCCGGACACGATCGATGCCGGAGCCACGCACCGAAGCGTGATCGCCTCTCTCGCCGTCAACTGCGCGGAAACCCTCGCGCTGGGGATCGCCGCGTGGGTGACCGGATCGGTCGCCCTCCGAGCGCAAACCGCGGCGAGTGCCGGCGACGTGGCGGTCGGCGTGTTCTTGATCATCGGGGTGCTCAGCAGCGCTCGGCCCGCCGACGACACCCATCCACTCGGGTACGGACGGGAGCGGTTCTTCTGGTCATTGTTCGCGGCGCTCGGGATCTTCATCGGCAGCATCGCACTCGCGCTCGAAGGTGCGCTGCGCGCCGCGCTGCATCCGACGCCCGTCGACGACTTCGCGCTCGGGTACGTGGTCCTGATCACGACCACGGTGTTGGACACGCTCGCACTGCAGATCTGGTTGCGACCCGTCCGCCGGCAAGCAGCCGCGAACGGTATATCGCTGCTCGCTCACCTCCAACGAAGCACGGATCCCGCCTTGGTCACCGTCATCGTCAGTGGTGCCTGTGCCGTGATCGGTGGTGTCGTCGCCACGGCGGCGTTGGTCGTGGCCCAGCTGACCGGAAGTCCCACGCCTGACACCGTGGCGAGCGCGGTCATCGGTCTGTTGCTGCTCGTCGCGTCAGCGCTCCTGCTGCGAACCAACCGGGACCTTCTCTCGGGTCGTGGTGTCCGACCCCCCGTGCTCCATGAGATGCGTCGAATCGTCGCCGCACAACCCGGAGTGGTCGACGTCCCCGACCTGTTCGCCATCGTGGTCGGGCCATCGAGTGTGATCGTCGACGGCGATGTCGTCTTCGAGGACGCCTTGGACGTGCCGGCGGTGGAGCAGACCATCATGCGCGCGGTCGCCGAGCTTCGAGAACGCTGGCCCTCCGTCGACTACGTCTACCTCACGCCCGTCGCGCGTTCGAGGACGAGGCGGGTGAGCTCCATGCCTTCGGCGCATTGAGGTCCGCCGGAGTCTCGGGCTGACGCCGGTTCGAACGTAACGCTACCTCGCACCACTTGGCATGCCTGGACCAGGCAAACTGCGTGGGTGGATCACCGACGCACGTATGCGAACGACCTCATCGACGCCGGTCGCATCGGCGCAGAGGTCGGGCGCACCGCCACACTCCACCTACGGCCCCGCAACTTCGACTACCACGCGTACGTCATCGACGCCGAGAACCTTGATCGCCATCACCGCTCCGAGGACTTCACCTACCTCGCGCATCACCGGGTCAAAGCTCATATCGCGACGGAGCTCCGGGTCTTGATCCCTACGTACGGTCCTTGGTACCTGCTACGGGACTATCGCCCCGAGAGCGAGGCTTCGCACGCTCGCCGAGCGTTCGCCTGACGACGAGCGCGAGTTCCACGTCGGCACCGGTAGCGGCTCGGCTTCGTCGGTCCGGCCCGGTCCGCCAAGGGCCAGGCCGACACCCACCGGTTCGACGCGGGAAGGCGGCCCGCAGGACCGCCTTCCCGTGTTCATGGCGACGACTTCAGAGCGTTCCGAGCGTCAGCGTGTAGGTCTGGGTGCTTCCATTGGCGTGCGCGACCTTCACCGTCGCCTGCTTACCGGGAGCCGACGCCGTCAGCGCCGCCACGAGGGTGGACAAGGTCAGGGTCGGCGCTCCGTTGACGGCCATGACGATGTCGCCGACGACGATGCCGGCGCCCGAGGCGGGCTCCTTCACGGTTTGGACGACGACACCGCCGGCCGCACCGGAGCTGCTGCGGACGGTGCTGCCGGTGATCCCGAGGCTGGCCCGGTCGGAGTTCGACACCTTGCCCTTTGCGATGAGCTGATCGGCGATGAGCTTGACCGTGTTGCTCGGAATCGCGAAGCCGATCCCGGGTGCCGACCCGCCGCCGAGCTGCGGATCGGTCGCAGCGAGGGTGGGTATGCCGACGACCGCCGCGTTCATGTTGACCAGGCCGCCACCGCTGTTACCGGGATTGATCGAGGCGCTCGTCTGGAGCGTCGACGGCAGCACGATCCCTCCGCCCTCGCTGACCGTGCGGTCGGTTGCGCTGATGATGCCCTCGGTCACGGAGCTCGCCAGGCCGAGCGGGTTGCCGAGCGCGAGGACGATGTCGCCCACCTGCACCTTCGACGAATCGGCGAACGCCGCCGGCGGGGGGGAGTCGCCGGAGACGTTCACCACGGCGAGGTCGTCGGGCGCGTACGGGCCGACGAGCGTGCCGGTGAGGGTCTTCCCGTTGGCGAGGTTGACCGGGAAGCTCGTAGACCCCTCCACCCCGTGGTTGTTGGTCACGATGTCGCCCTTGTGGTCGTAGCCGACGCCGGAGCCGCGCCCGG
>JAODBH010000055.1 GCA_025463865.1 Actinomycetes bacterium
CGAGATTCCCGTCCGCGGCACCACCGGAGTCTTCGTGCTCGATCGCGTCCCCCTGCTTGAAAAGAACCTCGAAGACTACGCGGGGGTGGTGGGCGTGGATGTCCTCGACCGGATCCGCGAGCTCGCCCGCCCGCTGCAGGGCGCCCGGGTCCTCCACCTCAATGCCACCGCGTACGGCGGCGGGGTCGCCGAGCTCCTCGCCACGCACGTGCCGTTGCTCCGGAGCGCCGGGATCGACGCCGATTGGCAGGTGATGCACGGCAGCGACGAGTTCTTCGCGGTGACCAAGGCCGTGCACAACGCCTTGCAGGGCGCGGACATCGAGTGGACCGCCCCGATGCAACGCATCTACCTGGAGAAGGTGCTCGACAACGCGCTCCTGCTCGACGGCCACTACGACTTCGTCGTGGTCCACGATCCGCAGCCCGCGGCGATGCTGAGCTTCCTGCGTGAGCGCCTCGGTGGCCGGATGCAGAACACCACCTGGATCTGGCGCTGCCACATCGACCTCACCGCCGCCAACCCGGAAGTGTGGGAGTTCTTCCGCCCGTTCGTCGAGCTCCATGACGCCTCGGTGTGGACCATGCCCGAGTTCGTCCCCGATTCGCTCGACATGAGCCACGTCGTCCACGCGCCGCCGTGCATCGACCCGTTGTCGGTGAAGAACCTCGACCTGGCGATGCCCTTCTGTCAGGAGCTCACCCGTCAGTACGGCGTCGACGTGCACCGGCCGATCGTGTGCCAGGTCAGCCGGTTCGACCCGTGGAAGGACCCGGTGGGCGTCATCAAGGCCTTCCGTATCGTGCGCGAGCGCGTGCCCGACGCGCAGTTGGTGCTCGCGGGCTCCATGGCCACCGATGACCCCGAGGGGTTCCGGGTGTGGGACGAGACCGAGGCCGCGCGCGCCGGAGACCGCGACATCTACCTGCTCTCCAACCTCCACCAGGTGGGTTCGGTGCAGATCAACGCGTTCCAGCGGATCGCCGACGTCGTGATCCAGAAGTCGTTGCGCGAGGGGTTCGGCCTCACCGTCAGCGAGGGCCTCTGGAAGGGTCGCCCGGTGATCGGGGGACGGGCCGGCGGCATCAAGCTGCAGATCCGCGACGGCTACGACGGCTACCTCGTCGACTCCATCGAGGAGTGCGCGCAGCACACCGTCGACCTGCTCGCCGATCCGGTCGGCGCCGATGCACTCGGCGCGCAGGGCCGCGAGCACGTGCGCGAGAACTTCCTGTCGACCCGCGAGCTCGAAGACTGGCTGACGCTGTTCGGGTCCCTCCGCGCATGATGCTCGTCACGCACCGGGGGCCGTACCGGTTCTCGGTGCTGGACGACGGATCGTTCGAGTCCACGCGTGGCGCCGGCGGCATCATCAGCGCGCTCCTGCCCCTCGTCACCGGACACGACCGGGCCGTCGCCGGTGAACGACAGGCCTGGGTGGCTGCTGCCATCGACGCCGACGACCGCGCCGCGGTCGCGGCGGGCGCGGCGACGGTGCCGGGCCTCGACCTCCACCTCCTCGACCTCGACCCCGCGCGGCACCGCATGCACTACGACGTGATCTCGAACGCGGTCCTCTGGTTCCTCCACCATGGGCTGTTCGACCTGGCGCGCCGGCCCCGCTTCGACGAGCACCTCCGGCAGGCCTGGGACGGCTACGTCGCGGTGAACGCCACGTTCGCCGAGGCGGTCGCCGAGAAGGCGGGCGAACACGAGCAGGTCCTGGTCCACGACTACCACCTCGCGCTGGTACCGGGGATGGTGCGCGCCACCCGTCCCGATCTGCGCGTCACCCACTTCACCCACACGCCGTTCTGCGGTCCGAATTCCATCCGGGTGCTGCCGACGGACATGGCCGAGGCGATCTGCGCGTCCATGGCGTCAGTGCCTGCGGGCTTCCACACCGAACGCTGGGCCCGCGCCTATGTCGCATCGAGCCGGGAGATCCTCGGGCCCGACCATTCGGTCGCGCCGGCGTACGCGACGCCCCTCGGCCCCGATCCCGCGGCCCTCGCCGAGCTGGCCGTCTCGCCCGCGACCAAACGCGCCGCCGCCGAGCTCGACGAGCTCGTGGGCGACCGCAAGCTCGTGTTCCGGAGCGACCGCATCGACCTGTCGAAGAACATCGTGCGGGGCTTCTACGTGTTCGACCATCTCCTGGCGACGCATGCGGAGTGGCGCGGTCGCGTCGTGTTCGTCGCCATGCTCAACCGCTCCCGGGAGAACCTCCCCGAGTACCTGGCGTACGAGCAGGAGGTGGACCGGATCGCGGCGCGGGTCAACGAACGATGGGCCACGCGGGATTGGCAACCGGTCGTGGTCGACACCCGCGACGACTACGAGCAGACCATCGCCGGCTTCACCCGCTACGACGCGCTGGTCGTCAACCCGGTGAAGGACGGGCTGAACCTCGTCGCCAAGGAAGGCCCGCTGGTCAACACGCGGGATGGCGTCGTGGTGCTCTCACCGGAAGCGGGCGCGTACGACGAACTGGCGGACGCGGTCCTCCCCATGCACCCGTACGACATCGAGCAGGGTGCCGACGCATTGCACACCGCGCTGGTGATGCCGGACGCGGAGCGCCGTTCCCGCGCGGTCCACCTCCGCGCGCTCGCGGCCGAGCACACCCCGCAGACCTGGTTGGCCGAGCTCCTCAACCACGCGCGCTGATCTCGTCGGCCAGCGCGTCCAGCAACGCGGCGAGACCACGCGGTCCGTCCACCACGACATCGGCGTCGCGGATCTCGGGTGGTCCCTCGTCCGACGCGACGCCGATCGTCACCGCGTGGCGCAACCCGCCGGTCCGCACCGACGCGCGGAGCGCGTCGAACGCCGGCAGGTCACCGGCGTCGTCGCCGGCGAAGGCCGCGGTCGTCGAGTCACCCACGAGGTCGAGCACGGTCGTGCCCTTGTCGACCGGCACCGGCGGGCGCAGCTCGACGGCCATCCGGCCCCGGAGTGGTGCCTCGAGGCCGAGCCGGGCGGCAGCTTCCTCGGCCCACGCGCTGGCCTCGGGCCCCCGTTCCGGCTGGGTGCGCCAGTGGATGGTGACCGCGACGCGCCCCTTGCGCTCCACCAACAGGCCGGGCAACGCGGCCTCGGCGTCGTCCGCCACCTGCTCGATGGCGTCGAGCCAGGGCGCGACCCGGGGATCGACGACCACCACGCCGTCGACGACCCGCTCGAGGCCGTAGGTCCCGGCGTAGACGACCCCCTCGATACCGAGCGCGTCGAGGAGGAACTCCGCGGGGCGGCCGCTGACGACCGCCGCGGTCCCGAGGAGCGGTGCGAGTCGTGCCAGCGCGGCGCGCGCCGCAGGGAGAACACGAGCCGCCGCGGGATCGTCGACGATCGGGGCGAGCGAGCCGTCGAAGTCGAGGAAGAGCGCGGCAGTTGCCGCGTCGTCGACCATGACTTCGAGCGGGTGCGGGACGGGCACGCCGCCTCCCCGTGGGTCGAGCACCTGATGCGTTACGTGGTGCCGATGATCACGATGCAGTCCCCCTCCGACGCACCCGCGGGCGGGGATGACGGATAGGGCTGCACGGTGGCGCCCTCGCCGACGCCGTACAGCGCGAGCAGGGTGCCTTCGGTCGCGAAGCCCTTCACGCACTCGACCACGGTCCCGACCCGCTTGGAGCTCAGGTTCGCCGGGGTCTGGGTGTTGTACCCGACCGCCTTCAGCTTGTCGGTCAGGATCTGCGCGCGGCCTTGCACGCCGGACGCGTTGTACACCTTCACCTTGACCTGGTTGTTGGGGCGATGGCCGATGGTGGTGCTCGCCGCCCCCGTCCCGTTACTGGTACTGGTACTGACGCCCGGCAAGGTGGTCAGGGTCGTGCCGGTGGCGTTGCTCGAACCCGAGCCGGGGCCGCTGTCGTCGAGGATCTGCAGCCCGACGATCCCGAGGATGACGGCGAGGCCGACGACGATCGCGCCGCGCGCCGCGGACGAGAGGCCCGACGATCG
>JAODBH010000060.1 GCA_025463865.1 Actinomycetes bacterium
TGCCGGCGATCGTGAGCAGGGTGCTCTTGCCGGAGCCGCTCGGTCCCATGATCGCGACCAGCTCGCCGGGCTCCACCGCGAGGTCGACCGCGCGCAGCGCGTGCACCGCGGTCGCTCCGGTGCCGTACACCTTCGACACCTGCGACAGCTGCAACACCGCGGTCACGCGGTCAACGGCCGACCGTGGGGAGTGTGCAGGCGTTGGGGTGGAGTCGCCCCCCGGTCAGGTGGGCGAGCGCTGAGGCTCAGACGCCGATGAGGTCGGCGACCCGGGCCTTGTGGGTGCTGGTGGTGCCGAAGAGCGCCGCGCCGGTCTTGAGCCGACGCACGTAGAGGTGCATGTCGTGCTCCCACGTGTAGCCGATGCCGCCGAGCACCTGGATGCCTTCTTTGCACGCGTACCGCTGCAGGTCGCCCGCGGCCACCTTCGCCATGGACGCGGCGACGGCGCGGCGTTCGTCGTCCTCGGCGATGGTCAGCGCGGCGAAGTAACAAGTGGCCCGGGCCCGCTCGAGGAGCAACAGGAAGTCGGCGAACTTGTGCTTGATGGCCTGGAACGAGCCGATCGGCACGCCGAACTGCTCGCGCTGCTTGGCGTAGTCGAGGATCACGTCGAAGACGGTCTGCGCGGTGCCCACCATCTCGGTCGCGAGCATCGTGGTCGCCTCGTTGATCGCGCGGGTGAGCGCGGCGGCGGTGTCGGGTCCCGGTGAGCCGAGCGCGCGGTCGGCGGAGACGTGGACGCCGTTGAGCGTGACGGTGCCGATCTCGCGGCTCGCGTCGAGCCCGTCGATCGCGGTGATCTCGCAGTCGGCGGCGGGGACGACGATGCCGATGACGCCGGAGTCGCCCTCACTGTTGGGCTCGCGCGCGATGACGACGATCTCGTCGGCCGAGGGCGCGCCGACCACGAAGTGCTTCTCGCCGTGGAGGACCCAGCCGTCGCCCTGCGGGGTCGCGGTGGTGGTCACGCCGGCGACGGTGAAGTTGCCGATCGCCTCCGACACCGCGAGGGTGCCGGTGCTGGTGCCCTCGGCGACCGGGCCGAGGAAGCGGTCGATCTGCTCGGCTGATCCGGCTTGGAGGACGGCGGGGACGAACTGCGAGGAGGTCGGCAGCAACGGACCCGGGGCGCAGGCGATGCCGAGCTCCTCGGCCACGAGCGCCAGCTCCACCGCGCCGAAGCCGAGGCCGCCGGCCGACTCGGGCACGGTGAGCGCGGGCCAACCGAGCTCGACCATCTGGCTCCAGAGCCCGGCGGTGATCGCGGCGGCGGCCGCACCGCCGTCGGCGCGTCCGGCCTCGACGACGCTGCGGACGAAGGACATCGGACACTCACGCGTGAGGAACGACTTGACCCCGTCTCGCAGCTCTTCCTGCTCGCTCGAGAAGTCGAGCTCCATGGGTGTGCACCTCTCCTGGACTGACGGCGGCGTCAGGGTAGCAAGGCGGGCCGGCGGACCCGGGAGCGGGCCGGCCGGCGCGGGTTCAGCCTTCGGCGACGATGCGCGCCAGCTCGCGGCGGTCGAGCTTCTCCATGGCCGTCAGCGGGAGCGCATCGACGAGGAGGAGGGCTTCGGGGCGCTTGTAGGGCGCGAGCCTGCCGGCGGTGAAGGCGCGGAGATCCTCGAGTGTGGGCGGGTGCGCGGGATCCTTCGGTACCACGACCGCGCACCCGATCTCGCCCATCACGCCGTCGGGCCGGGGGACGATCGCGATCGCGGCCACACCGGGATGGGTCGAGAACACCGACTCGACCTCGACCGGATACACGTTGTAGCCGCCGCGGACGTACATCTCCTTGCTGCGGCCCACGAGCCGGAGCCGGCCGCGGTCGTCGACCCAGCCCAGGTCGCCGGTGCGGACGTAGCCGTCGGCGGTGAACGCGGCGCGGGTCGTCTCCTCGTCGTTCCAGTAGCCCGCCATGACCGCCGGGGAGCGGAGGCACACGCGCCCGACCTCGCCTTCGGGGACCGGCTGGTCGTCCTCGTCGAGCAGCACCATCTCCACGCCGGGAAGCGGACGCCCGACGCTGACGACGGCATCCTCGTCGGGATCGTCGGGGGCGGTGCCGAGCCCGACGCCGGCCTCGGTGCACGAGTAGCGCGACATGAGCTTGGCGCCGAAGCGCTCACGCGCCTCCTGGGCGAGACCCGGGGTGAGCGGCCCGCCGCCCACGACGATGAGCTGCACGGCCGACACGTCGTACGAGTCGAAGTCGGGATCGCGGAGCATGAGCGCGACCTGGGTGGGCACACCGCCCACCGACGTCTGCGAGTGCTCCTCGGCGAAGCGCAACGCGTCGCGCGCGTTCCAGCGACCCATGATCCAGGTGGTGCCGCCGCGTCGCAGGTTGCTCGGGAGCTTGGTCATGAACCCGAGGTGCGCCATCGCGGTGCCGACGGAGCTGCGGCCACCGGTGCCCCACGTGTCGCCGACGTCGGTCTGCGTGATGAAGGAGAGCTGCCGGTTCGTGTAGACCGCGCCCTTCGGCAGGCCGGTGGTGCCCGACGTGAAGATGATCGCGACCGGGCGTTCGGCGTCGTCGTCGAGCGGTGCCGGCTTGCCGCCGGCGATCCGCACCGGCGCCAGCAGCGACTCGGCGTCGGGAGCGGCTTCGAGGCTGATCACCGGGGCGGTGACGGCCGCGGGATCGGGCTCCAGCCCGGGTGCCGCGAGGATCAGCGCGGGGCGGGCGATGCCGAGGACACCGTGCCGTTCACCGGCGGCGAGCTTGTCGTTGACGCCTGCGGTGATGGCGCCGGCCTTGGCCGCGGCCAGGTACGCGACGAGGTATTCCGGGCCCGGCGGCAGCACGAGCGCGACCACGTCGCCCTCGCCGACGCCCCGGGCCCGCAGCCCGGCGGCCACCTCGTCGGAGATCCGGTCGAGGTCGGCGTAGCTGAGCTCCCAACCGCCGAGCGCGACGTAGGCGGTAGTGTCGCCAAATCGTCGAGCAGCTTCGCGCGTCGTCTCCGGGAGCATCGTGGCCGAATCTAACAACCGTGGGCCCACCCCGGACGGGTCGACCGCGGAGCCGCCGGCCACCAAGGTGCGGGCCGCCAAGGTGCGGGCCACCAGGACCGTCACCACGAAGCCCGTCCGGCCGCGCGCCGCGGACGGCAAGGCCCCGACCGTCGGACGGGTCGCGGTCGGGTCGACCCGCGTGCCGGGCAACGGCGCCGGCGGGGGCGGTGCCGTGGGTGGTGCGGGTACCGGCGGCGTGCCGGCCCGCTCGCGTGAGCTCCGGGCCCAGGGCAAACGGACGATGCGGAAGTTGTTCGACGCGGGGATGAAGGTGTTCGCCGAGCGGGGGTACCACGCGGCCCGGGTCGACGACATCGTGCGCGCCGCCCGCACCTCACACGGCACGTTCTACCTGTACTTCGCGAACAAGGAAGACCTGCTGCGCTCGCTGGCCGTCGACTGCGCGGCGGAGATGGAAGCGCTCGCGCAGGGCCTCGGCCCGATCGGCGCCGACGCCGACGGCCTCGCCGAGCTCCGTCGCTTCCTCGAGGGCTTCCTCGGCACCTACCGGCGCTACGGACCCGTGATCCGGGCGTGGATGGAGGGCCAGGTCGACGACCGCGAGGTCAACCGGCTCGGCGTCGCCGCGTTCACCGACGTCGCCAACTCGCTCGGCCGCCGCATCGACGAGGCCGATCCCGAACACGTGCTCGACGGCCCGGCGGCCGTCAGCGCGCTCATGGCGATGCTCGAGCGCTTCAACTACGCCGTCGCGTCCCGCCCACGCGACGTCGACGACACCCAGGTCCTCGACACCCTCGCGCTCGTCATCCACCGCGGCTTCTTCGGCGCCACCGTCCACCCCTGAGCTGAGAGCGTCCAGAGAACACCTGCACGGTGCTCTATGGACGTACTCAGACGCCGAGGATGACGGTGCTGGCGCTGGAGAACCAGCCGCCGGTGCCGTTGACGCAGGCGAGCTCGGCGCCTTCGACCTGACGGCCGTCGGCCTCGGCGCGGAGCTGCTTCACGGCCTCGACGAGCAGGAACATGCCGCGCATGCCGGGGTGGCACGACGAGAGCCCGCCCCCGTCGGTGTTGGTGGGAAGCGCGCCGCCGACGCGCAGCTTGCCGTCCTCGACGAAGCCGCCCGCCTCGCCCTGGCCGCAGAAGCCGAGGGCCTCGAGCGACAGCAGCACCATCGGCGTGAACGCGTCGTAGATCTGGCAGGTGTCGATGTCGGCGGGGGTGACGCCCGCACGCTCGAACGCGAGCTTGCCGCTGCGCACCGCGGGGGAGACGGTGAAGTCCTCCCACTGGCTCATCGTCGTGTGGCTCGTCGTCTCGCCGGTCCCCATGACCCACACCGGCTTCTTGGCGAGATCCTTGGCCCGGTCCTCGGAGGTGAGCACCACCGCGCCGCCACCGTCGGAGCGGATGCAGCAGTGGAGCTTCGTGAGCGGGTCGGCGATCATGTTGCTGCTCTGCACGTCTTCGATCGTGATCGGGTCGCGGTAGAAGGCGTCGGGGTTCAGCGACGCGTTGTACCGGGTGCTCACCGAGATCTCCGCGAGCTGCTCGATCTTCGTCCCGTACTCGTGCATGTGCCGACGGGCGGCCATCGCGTACTTCGAGATGAGCGTGTGCCCGAACGGTGCGTCGAACTGCACCGGGCCGCGGGTGCCGAAGCTCAGGTTCGCGCTCCGTCGACGGGCCTTGAGGTCGGCGCGTGCGGTGCTGCCGTAGACGAGGACGACGACCTCGGCGTGGCCTTCACTGATCGCCGAGGTGGCGTGCTCGACCATGAACTCCCACGTGCTGCCGCCGACGCCGGTGCCGTCCGCCCAAGTGGGCCGCAGACCGAGGTACTCGGCGACCTCGACCGGGGCGAGGAGCCCCGTGCCGCACGAGCCGAAGCCGTCGATGTCGTCCTTGGTGAGACCGGCGTCCGCGATGGCGCGACTCGCGGCCTGGTAGTGGAGCTCGAAGGGCGACTTGGTGTCGACCCTTCCGCAGTCGCTCAGTGCTGCTCCGACGATCGCGACGCGCCTACCCATCCGAACCCATCCTTCCGGCGCGCCGTGCGCGCCCTGTGTTTCGAGATTCCCTGTGGTGCGAGGTCGTTGCGGTTGCGACGCGCCTCAGCGCGCCTCCCATTCGATGCGCTTGCCGGACTCGAAGAACTTCTGCCCCTCGGCGATCGAGTCCTGGTTGGTACCCATGCTCACGAACGCGTAGCCCAGGCGCACCGCCTGGCGCTGGCCGAACTCACGCGCCGCCCAGATCGCCCGGACGGTGCCCTGAATGGCGAGCGGCGGCTGTGCGGCGATGCAGCCCGCGGCCCACAGGGCACGGTCCTTGAGGTCGGCGCCGGGGACGATCTCGCTGACCATGCCGATGTCGTAGGCCCGCTGTGCGCTCAGGCGCTCGTAGTTGCCCATCAGCGACAGGCGCATGATCTCGCCGAACGGCGTGATGCCGAGCATGTGCATCGGCTCGAACGCGGCGGTCATGCCGTAGGTGACATGCGGGTCGAAGAACGTGGCGTGCTCGGCGGCGATGATGAACTCGGTCTCGCCGAGCATGTAGAACGCGCCGCCGCAGGCCATGCCGTTCACCGCGGCGATGACCGGCTTCCAGAGGTCGCAGCTCTTCGGCCCGATGTTGTCGCCCGGGTCGTTGAACATGAACGGCGTGGAGCCCGAGCCGACGACGCTCGGGTCGGTGGAGTCGTCGGTGCGCCCGCCCATCTGCTCCATGCGGTCGATGCCGGTGCAGAACGCCTTCTCGCCGGCGCCGGTGAGCACGACGGCGCGCACGTCGTCGTTGCGACGCAGGCTGCGCCAGATCTCCCGCAGCTCGCGCTGCATCAGGGAGTTGAACGAGTTGTGGACCTCGGGGCGGTTCAGGGTGACGACCGCAACCCCGTTGTCCCGTTGGTCGTAGTCGACGGTCTCGAAGTCGGTCTTCACACGACCTCCCCTTCACATGAGAGCCGGCGCCGGCCGGGCCACATCGGTGGCCCGGCGGCGCCGGTCTGCGAGTCTCCGGTGTGGTCTAGCGCCGGCCGGGACGGATTTCGAAGGTCTGCGGCTTCACCTGCGTGGTGATGCCGGGGTTGACCATCTTGAAGTGGTACGTGAGCAGCGTCTTGCCGAGCTGCGCGGGGTCCCACTGCGTGGGGTTGCCCTCGCCGTCGACCGAGAGGTACTGCTCGCCCATCTCGAAGGGCTTGTAGACGCACACGTTGTTGCCGACGACGCGCAGCACCTGACCGGTGATCGGCTTGCTCTCGTCGGATGCGAGCCAGACGACGCCCGGGGCCGAGTTGCCCGGGTTCATGCCGTCGAACTCCGTGTACTCCTCGGGGTTCTTCAGGTCGACCGCCATGGCCACACCGACCATGCGGGTGAAGCCCCCGGGGCCGATGCAGTTGGCGCGGACGCCGTAGCTCGCGAGCTCGAGGCTGGCGATGACCGTGGTCGCCCAGATGCCTGCCTTCGCCGCGCCGTAGTTGGTCTGGCTCGCCTGGCCCTGGAGGCCACCGCTCGAGATCGTGTTGACGATCGCCGCGCTCGGCTGGCGTCCGGCCTTGCTCTCCGCCCGCCAGTACTGCGAGGCGTGCGACATGGTGTTGAAGGTGCCGTACAGGTGGACCTTCAGCACCGCGTCGAAGTCCTCGGGGGTCATCGAGAACAGCATCTTGTCCCGCAGGATGCCGGCGTTGTTGACCAGCACGTCGAGCTTCCCGAAGGAGTCGATCGCGGTCTGGATGATGTTGCCTGCACCCTCGTAGTCGGCGACGGAGTCGTAGTTGGCGACGGCCTCGCCGCCCCGCGACTTGATGACGTCGACCGTGGAGTCGGCCGCGCGCTTGTCGCCGCCCTCACCCGAGACCGAACCACCGAGGTCGTTCACGACCACCTTTGCGCCGTGGTCGGCGAGCATGATCGCCTCACCCCGACCGACGCCGTTGCCGGCGCCCGTGACGATTGCGACCTTGCCGTCGAGCAGCCCCATGGGCTCGTCCCCCCTGCGATCGTTCCGAAACCTGACGTTGTCGTCACCGTATCGCGGAGGTATCGCTGCGGGTCAAGGTGGGCTCCGTCTTGCACCGCGCGCGCCTCGCGTGGAGACTGACGCCCCCGTCAGCACCTCGGCGGGGAAGCCGAATGCCGAAGCAGGGGAGTCGTCACCGATGGCCGTGGACACGAGCGTGATCGGAAAGCCCACCGGCGCCTGGAAGGTCACCGTCGAGCGCGGGCCGTCCGAGCGCTTCGCCGCCGCCGTCACCGACGAGAATCCGGTCTACTCGTCCCTCGAGGCGGCCAAGGCTGCGGGCTTCGACAACGTGCCCGTGCCGCCCACGTACTCCTTCGCGCAGGGCTACTGGGGCAGCTTCAGCGAGCAGCAGCCGCCCGACCCGACCGGCGGCCAGAACCCGATGCACAGCCTGATGGGCGCGCTCTTCGCCAAGGGCGGGCTCGTCCTGCACGGCGAGCAGGAGTTCACCTACCACCGGCCGATCCAGGTCGGCGACGTCCTCGACGGCGCGGGTGTGGTCACGAACCTCTACGAGAAGGACACGGAGAAGGCCGTCATGACCTTCATCGTGATCGAGACCACGTGGAAGGACGCCAAGACGGGCGACCCTGTGGTCACGGAGACGTTCAACCTGATCCACCGCCTCAACAAGTAGGCGCCCCCGCGGTGGGGACCGCCGTCCGCGTCGCCACCGGCGTGGCCCGGCGGAACGGTGACGCCATCTGTCCGGGCCAGTGGCGGGGCAGCGGAGTGTCGATGCCGTAGGCCGTCGGCCAGCGGTCCTTCGGGAAGTGCGCGGTGCCGAAGACCACGTCGAGGAACGGCAGCATCCCGGAGAAGTTGGTGTCGCGCGCCGCCGCGTCCGAGGAGTGGTGCCAGTGGTGCCACGCCGGGGACCCGACCACCCACCGGCAGGGTCCGAAGTCGGTGCGCACGTTGGCGTGTTGCGCGATGGCATGGAACTGGGCCAGCACGAGATAGGCGCCGAACGTCCCGGCGTTGAACCCGAGGAACAACAACGGCATCACGGCGCACGCCCGCACGAACGCCGAGTCGAGCGGGTGGAGGTGGCCGGCTGCGAGCCAATCCATTCGCTCCGACGCGTGGTGCACCCGGTGGAGGCGCCACAGCGCGGGCACCGCGTGCGTCGAGCGGTGGGCCCAGTACCCGGCGATCTCGGCCACGAGGACGGCCTCGACGAACTGCAGGACGTCGGGCTGCGACGCCACCACCGACTGCCACCAGGTGAGCGGCTGGGTCTGCGCGAAGACGTAGGCGGGGATCACCGCGACGACCACGCCCACCTGCACCAGCACGGGGTTCAGGCCGAAGTGCAGGACGTCGGTCGCCCATCCCGTCCGGAAGAGCTTCTGCCCGCGGACCGCGGGCCACCGCTTCTCGATGGGGCCGAGGACGAACCCGAGGAGCACCAGGCCCGCGAGGATCCGGACGACGAACATGCCCTCACGCTAGAAGCGTTTGATCAAGGGGTTGTGAAGCCACCATGATGCGTTCGCCCGGACGCCCCGACGCCGTCGGCTCGAGCGACCGTCGGCCCGAACGCCCGTCAGCCCGAACGCCCGTCGACCGAGGAACTCATGGCCGAAGCCGTCATCGTCGCCACCGCCCGCAGCCCCATCGGCCGGGCGTACAAGGGCTCCCTGATCGACGTGCGGCCCGACGACCTGGCCGCGGCGATCGTTCGCGCCGCGCTCGAGAAGGTGCCCGCGTTGGACCCGGCGCTCGTCGAGGACGTGCTCCTCGGGTGCGCGCAGCCTGCGGGCGAATCGGGCTACAACATCGCCCGCGTGGTCGCGCTCCTGGCCGGGCTCCCGGGCTCGCCGGGCACGACGGTGAACCGGTACTGCTCGTCGTCGCTGCAGACCATCCGCATGGCCGCGCACGCGATCCGTGCCGGTGAGGGCGACGTCTTCGTGGCCGGTGGCGTCGAGACCGTGAGCCGCTTCGGCGCCGGCAAGGCCGACGGCATGCCCGACACGAAGAACGACCGATTCGCGGCCGCGATGGCCCGAAGTGCGGCCCGGGCGGAGGGCGGCGCGCCCACGTGGACCCGCGAGCCCGACCTCGCCGACATCTACATCGCGATGGGCGAGACCGCGGAGAACGTCGCGCAGCTCGAGGACGTCAGCCGCGAGGCGATGGACGAGTTCGCGGCCCGGTCGCAGCAGCTCGCGGTGGCCTCGCAGCAGAACGGCTTCTTCGAGCGCGAGATCACCCCGGTCACCACGCCCGCGGGGGACAAGGTCTCGATCGACGACGGCCCGCGCGACGGGACCACGGTCGAGAAGCTGGCCGCGCTCAAGCCGGTCTTCCGGCCCGACGGCCGGGTGACCGCGGGGAACGCGTGCCCGCTCAACGACGGCGCGTCGGCCGTGGTCGTGATGAGCGACACGCGCGCGGCGGAGCTCGGCATCACCCCCCTCGCCCGCATCGTGAGCAGCGGGGTCAGCGCGGTCGATCCCGAGATCATGGGCCTCGGGCCCGTCGACGCGTCGCGCCAGGCGCTCGCCCGGGCCGGCCTGACGATCGACGACATCGATCTCGTGGAGATCAACGAGGCGTTCGCCGCCCAGGTCATCCCGTCGGCTGCGCAGCTCGGCATCCCGTGGGAGAAGCTGAACGTCCACGGCGGAGCGATCGCCCTGGGCCATCCGTTCGGGTCCACCGGCGCCCGCATGATGGGCACGCTGCTCAACGGCCTCGACGACGCCGGGGCCCGCTACGGCCTCGAGACCATGTGCGTCGGTGGCGGCCAGGGCATGGCCATGATCGTCGAGCGCCTCGCCTGACCCGGAGCTCAGGTAGGGGTGCCGTAGACGGGGGCGGGCGCGGGGGCCTCGGCGATGAGGGCGCGCACGGCGTCGCCCACCTCGGCCGGGTCCCAGCGCTCGCCGCGGTCCACCGACGGGCCGTGCTGCCAGCCGTCGGCGACCGAGATGAGACCGCCTTCGACCTCGAACACCCGGCCGGTCACGTCGGCGGCGTCGGCGCTGCCGAGCCACACGACGAGCGGTGAGACGTTGCCGGGTGCCTTCGCGTCGAAGCCGGCGGCCGGCGCGGCCATCGACTCCGCGAACGCGACCTCGGTCATGCGGGTCCGGGCGGCGGGCGCGATCGCGTTCGCGGTGACGCCGTAGCGCGCCATCTCGACGGCCTCGACGAGCGTGAGGGCGGCGATCCCCGCCTTCGCCGCGCTATAGGCACCCTGACCGACGCTGCCGAGGAGCCCGGCACCGCTGCTGGTGTTGACGATCCGGGCGTCCACCGGCTCGCCGGCCTTGCTCAGCCCGCGCCAGTACTCGGACGCGTGCCGGGTCGGGGCGAAGTGTCCCTTGAGGTGCACCCGGATCACCGCGTCCCATTCCTCCTCGCCCGAACCCACGAGCATGCGGTCGCGTAGGAACCCCGCGTTGTTGACCAGCACGTCGAGCCGGCCGTACGTCTCGAGCGCGGTGCGCACGATGCTCTCCGCGCCGTCCCAATCGGCGACGTCGGCGTCGTTGGCCACGGCCTCGCCACCCGCGGCGCGGATCTCCTCGACGACGGTGGCTGCGGGCCCGTTGCTGCTCCCGCGGCCGTCGAGCTCGGAGCCGAGGTCGTTGACGACGACCCTCGCGCCCTGCCGCGCGAACTCGAGCGCGTGCTCGCGCCCGAGGCCGCGGCCCGCGCCGGTGACGATGACGACCCGACCGTCGCAGATGCCCACCGACGTCCCCCTTGTTCGGACCCGGCGCACCCCGCCCGTCGGACGGGATCTGACGCCGGGTCAGGTACGGTACCGCCGTGCACCTCGGCGTGATCATGTTCGCCACCGACCTGACCATGTCGATCCCCGACCTCGCCCGCGCGGCCGAGGAGCGGGGCCTGTCCTCGGTGTTCGCCCCCGAGCACACCCACATCCCGGTTTCGCGGCGCACGCCGCCGCCCGACGGCCAGGCCGAGCTCCCGGACTACTACCGGCGCACCCTTGATCCGCTGGTCGCGCTCGGCGCTGCGGCTGCGGTCACCGATCGGATCCGGCTCGGCACCGGGGTCATCCTCCCGGCCCAACGGGAGCCGATCGTGACCGCCAAGGCGATCGCCACGCTCGACCTCCTGTCGGCGGGCCGCACGGTGATCGGCATCGGCTTCGGGTGGAACGAGGACGAGCTCGCCCACCACGGCTTCACTCTGGCGGTCCGACGGGCCGCCGTCCGCGAGCGCGTCCTCGCCATGCGCGCTCTCTGGCAAGACGAAGAGGCCGAGTTCCACGGCGAGTACGTCGACTTCGCTCCGAGTTGGAGCTGGCCCAAGCCCGTGCAGCGGCCCGCTCCGCCGATCCTGATCGGCGGGGCCGCGGGCCCGAAGCTCTTCGCCGCGGTGGCCGAGTACGCCGACGGCTGGATGCCGATCGGCGGTGGCGGCGTCCGCTCCGCGCTGCCCGACCTGCACCGAGCCGCCGAGGCCGCCGGCCGCGACCCGGCGACGCTGCGGGTGATGCCGTTTGGGATCATCGCCGACCCGGCCAAGATCGACTACTACGCGGGTCTCGGCATCGACGAGGTCGTCCTACGCCTGCCCTCGGGACCGGCCGACGCGGTGCTGCCTGTGCTCGATGCGTACGCGAGCCTGGTGGGTTGATGGGAGACCAGGTTCGGAGCCGACGCGCAGGCACACGGCCGCCCGGAGCTTCGTACGCGCACGGTCTGTTGGCGGAGCGGGGAACCGCGTGAACGTCGATCCGGTGCCGCTTCCCGACTTCTCCGACCGGGAGATCGTGCGCCACGAGTTCCGGCGGGCGATCGTGCTCGAGACGCCCGGGCCCGGCGTCGTGACCGGCGAGCTCGAGGACGACTACCACCACTTCCGGGTCGCGGTCCGCCACGACGGCGAGCACGTGACCGCGGTCGAGGGCGAGGCGGTCCGCTTCCCGTGGAGCACGTGCCGCGGCAGCGAGCTCGCGGTGCAGGCGCTGGTCGGCACCGCGTTGTCGCCCCGCGCGGCGGTGGTGGGCAAGGCGGCCGACGCGCACGCGCAGTGCACCCACCTGTTCGATCTGACGGGGCTCGCGGTCGCGCACGCAGCCCGGGCTGACGGCGGGTCGCGCCGCTACGACGTCTCGGTCGGAAAGCGGATCGAAGGCCGCGCGCCCGCGACGCTGTGGCGCGACGGCGCCCACGTGCTCGCGCTCGAGCTCGACGGCGACCAGTTCTCCGGGCCGCCACCGTTCATGGGCGTCTCCCTGCGCGGCGGCTTCTTCCGCTGGGCCGACGAGCACCTCGATCTCGAGGGTGCCGAGACCGCGGGGATCCTGCGCCGCGCCTGCGACCTCTGTCGCAACATCGACCTCCACCCGAACGACTTCACCGTCGTGCCGATGACCCTGCCCGAGGGGACGCGCCCGGTCTGCTTCACGATCACGCCCGGTCGCTTCGAGACCGCGCGGCGCCCGCCCGAGTGGTTCCCCGGCGGCGTCGACTTCGCAGGCGCACAGCGCCGGCCGCTCGGCGGCGGCTAGAGCCGCTCAGCCGACCGGGTCGGGAGTGGCCGCGCCGGCGTTGCTGCGCTGGATGGCGCGGTCGTCGGTGCCGAGGTACGACGCGATGACCTGCGGGTCGTTGCGGATGGTCGCGGGGTCACCCTGCGCGATCACCGCGCCGGCCTCCATGCAATAGACGCGGTCGGAGATCGACAGGATGAGCGGCAGGTCGTGCTCGACGACGATCAGCGTCGCACCCAGCTCCTGTTGCACCCGCTTGATCAGCGGCCCGAAGGCCTCGGCTTCGCGCTGGGCCACGCCCGCGGTCGGCTCGTCGAGGCATACGACGCGCGGCGCGACCGCGAGCACGGTCGTGAGCTCCACGATGCGCCGCGTCCCGGTCGACAGCTCGGCGATGAACCGGTCGGCGTAGCGGCCGAGCCCGAGGTAGTCGATCAGCTCGGCGGCCTCGGCCCGCTTGGCCCGTTCGGCGCGCGTCGCGCGCGGTAACCACAGGAGCGAGCCCCAGAACGAGGTCGCGCCGCGCGCTTCCAGCGCGAGCTGCACGGTCTCGCGCACGGTGAGCTCGGGGAAGAGCGTCGCGGCCTGGAAGGTGCGCCCGAGCCCGAGCCCGGAGCGACGGTGGGAGGGCAGCTTCGAGATGTCGGTGCCGAGCAGCTCGATCCGGCCCCGGCTCGGCACGTAGCCGCCGATCGCGTTGAGCAACGTCGACTTGCCCGCGCCGTTGGTGCCGATCAACCCGATGACCTCGCCGGGGTTCGCGTGGAAGTCCACCGAGTCCACCGCGACCACACCGCCGAAGTGCACCGTGAGCCCGGTCGTCGAGAGCACGCTGCCGTCGTCGTCGGTCCGCACCGGCCGCTGCGTGGCCGCGAGCGCCAGTGACGCCGGGGGCGCGGTGCTCGACTTGGCCGGCACCTCGGGCAGCCGCTTCTCGAGCCACCCGAGGATCGCGCCGCGGGCCCAGTTGCCGATCTGGGTGAAGCCGCCGGGGATGTAGAGCAGGATGATCAGGAGCCCGATGCTCGACGTGAAGAGCGGCACCGTCCGGTTGTCGGGCCAGAACGCGGGGAGGCCGACCACCCACACGGCGCCGATCACCGCGCCGGCGAGGCTGCCGAGCCCGCCGATCACCGCCATCGCTACGAGTGACAGGGAGTCCTGGACGGTGAAGAACCGTTCGGAGAACCCGATGGTCACGACCAGCCCACCGAGGATCGCGCCGCCGAGGCCGGCGACGAAGCCCGAGACCGCGAACGCGGTGAGCCGGGACCGGCGCGGCGACACGGTGAACGCAGACGCCGCGGGCTCGTTCTCGCGCACGCCGATGATCCGGCGCCCGATCCCGCTGCGCCGGAGGTGGCCGACGACCACGAGCACGAGCACCAGGGCCCCGAGGGTGAAGTAGTAGTACGAGCGGTTGAGGTGCGCGAGGTCGATCGGGCCGAGAGCGCCGCGGGGGAGCTGCACGGTCGTGGCGTCGAGCGAGCCCGAGAAGATCGGTCTCGCGAAGATGTAGGCCTGCGCGGCGATGGCGAACGCGAGCGTGCTCACGCCCAGGAGGAGACCCTTCACGCGCAGGGCGCCCAACCCGACCAGCACCGCGACGACACACGCGACCGCGGCGCCGAGCAGGAGCGCGAGGACGAACGGCACTCTCGGGAGATGGCCGACGAGGATGCGGTTGGAGCGCCAGCCGATGTCGAAGGTGACGCCGCGCACGAACGCGGCCGCGCTGAGGGCGCCCAGGCCGGCGAACGCCATCTGGCCGAGCGACAGCTGGCCGCTCCATCCCGTCAGCACGGTGACCGACACCGCGCACACCGCGAACGCGAGCACCATCGCGTAGGTCTGCTGGTGGAACGACTGGGTCACGACGATCGGCAGGATGATCGCGAAGACGAGGGCGAACGCGGCCACGAGCTGGGGCATGCGGCGGACCCACCAGATGCCCCGCAGCCGCTCGGGGATCGGCGGGATCCGGGGAGCGAACGAGAAGCTCTCGGTGCCGGTGCCCTCATACCGGCTCATGCGGGCCACGAGCACCAGCACGAGGATGAAGACGACGAACTGCACCAGGCCGACGGTGTTGGGGAAGTTGTAGACGAGCACCTGGTAGAGGACGCCGACGACGATGGCGCCGAGGACCGCGCGCGGGAACGACTTCATGCCGCCGATGAGCGCAGCGGAGAGCCCGAGCAGCAGCGTCTCGGGGCCGATCGACACGAGGTCCGACGACCCCTGCACGGTGGCGTACAGGATGATCGAGATCGCCGACAGGAAGCCGGCGATGGTCCAGATCGCGGTCGACAGCATCTTCGGGCTGATGCCGGTGAGACGGGCGAGGTCGGGGTTCGTGGCCGCGGCGCGCACCGAGACGCCGAAGCGCGTGTGGCCCAGCAGCCACCACAGCCCGAACGCGATCACGGGCACGACGATGAGGACGAGCAGCTGCGCGCCCTCGACGATGATGCTGTTGCCCCAGTGCCACTCGCCCGTGATGGGGCTCGGGTACGCCGTCTGCAGCTGCCCGGTGCGGTACGAGGGCAGCGTCAGGGTGACGGCCCGTGCGAGCTCGGCCACCCCGATGGTGGCGACGAGGACGATCACCCGGGGCGCGCGGAACAGCCGGCGGATGACCGCGAGCTCGACCACCGCGCCCGACGCGGCTCCCGCGCACACCGCGAGGATCAGCGACGGCCAGTAGGGCCAGTGCGACTTCCCGGCCATGATCGCGAGCAGCGCGGCGGCGGGTACGCCGAGGTCCGCGACCGCGAAGTTGATGACGCGCGTCGAGCGGTAGACGAGCACGATGCCCATCGCGATGAGCGCAACGATCAGGCCCCGCACGACCCCGATGAACACGAGGTTCGCGGTCCAGATGTGGGGGACGAGGATCGAGCCGAGCATCAGCCGCCCTCGTTCCCGAAGAAGACGGCCCGGGCCAGGTCGTCGCGTTCGAGGAGCTCGCTGGCGGACCCCTCGAACCGGACTTCGCCCTTCTCGAGAAAGATCGCGCGGTCACAGATCGAGAGCGCGACGTTCAGCGACTGCTCCACGATGATCATCGTCTGGCCCTGTGCCTTCAGGCCCTCGACGATCTCGAGCATGCGCTGCACGACGATCGGCGCGAGGCCGAGCGAGAGCTCGTCGATGAGCAGCACCTCGGGCCGGTGGATCAGCACGCGGGCGAGCGCCAGCATCTGCTGCTGACCCCCGGAGAGGCTGCCGGCGGGCTGCCGCAGGTGCTCCTTCAGCTCGGGGAACAGCTCGAGGACATCGGAGATCCGCTGCTCGACCGGGCGGGGATCACCGCGGTTCGACCAGGCGCTGACCTCGAGGTTCTGGCGGACGTCGAGGCCGGCGAACACGCCGTGCCCGCCGGGCAGGGCGACGATGCCGAGCTTGACCCGCTGCTCGGGGGAGACGTAGGTGACGTTGCGGCCGTCGAGGCGCACGACGCCGCGCTCGGGGACCGCGAGGCCGGTGATGACGCGCAGGATCGTCGACTTTCCCGCGCCGTTGGTGCCGAGAAGGGCGACACATTCCCCCGGTGCGACCTCGAAGTTCACGTCGAACAGCACCTGGACCGGGCCGTACGAGAAGTCGATGTTCACGACCTGGAGCGCGGGCGTCGCGGCACCGAGCTCGGTGCGCTTGCGGTGCTCCTCCTGCTCCTCGAGCAGCTCCTCCACGACGAGCGACA
>JAODBH010000075.1 GCA_025463865.1 Actinomycetes bacterium
AGCAGCCGAACGTGGATCCCACCCGCAGGTGGGAAACCACGAAGCCGGAACTTGCCGCGCAACCCTGATCACCGCGCGGCCGCCCGCGGCCTTCGTGAGCCCAGCGCCCGTCGGGCCGCGCCGGCTCCGAGGAGCGTCGTCGCCCGCCCGCGTCGTACCGAGCCGGTCCGGCCGCGCGAGCCGGTCGCGCGCCGGCCTCCCGTCGCGCCGCGCCGACCGCCGCGTCCGCCGTCCCGGGCCCGACGGCCTCCGGGCCCGACCGCGTCACCACGTCGACGCATGCTCGTCCTGTTCGTGCTGATGGGGGTCGCGCTCGCCGGCTTGAGCGCGCGGCTCGTCGACCTGCAGGCCCTCTCCAGCGCGAAGTACTCCAAGTTGGGGCTCGACCAGCGCATCCACACCGTGCCGCTGTCGGCCGAGCGGGGATCGGTCTTCGACCGCAACGGCGAGGATCTCGCGATGTCGCTCACGCAGCAGACCGTGGTCGCGGACCCCGCGGTCATCCGCGATCCGGCCAAGACCGCGGCCGCGCTCGCTCCGGTGGTCGGCGTGGCCGAGAGCCAGCTGCTCGCAGGGCTGTCGAACCACGCCTCACGCTTCTTCTACGTGGCCCGCAAGGTCGACTCGACGGTGGCCGACGCGGTGAAGAAGTTGAAGCTCCCGGGCATCGAGTTCATCCCGGAGAGCAAGCGCTTCTACCCGAGCGGTTCGCTCGCGGCTCCCGTCCTCGGTTTCACCGGTACCGACAACACCGGTCTCGCGGGCATCGAGTCCGGATTCAACAGCCTCCTCACCGGCACCCCGGGCGAGATGCGCTTCGAGGAGGACCCGCGCGGTCGCGAGATCCCCGCCGGCTCGAGCCAGACGCGGCCGTCGAAGCGCGGCGACGACATCGTGCTCACCCTCGACGCGTCACTGCAGTTCCAGGCCGAACAGGTGCTCGAGCAGGAGGTCACCGCCGCGCAGGCCAAGGGCGGCGTCGCGATCGTGACCGACGTGAAGACCGGCGACATCCTCGCCATGGCCACCGTCGACGGCCCGGACGCGACGCACCCCGCGCGTCCGGCAGACGCGTCCGAGCACAACCGTGCGCTCACCGACGTCTACGAGCCCGGCAGCACCAACAAGCTCGTCACCATCGCGGCCGCGCTCGAAGAAGGAAAGGTCAAGCCGCAGACGCCGATCCAGGTTCCGCCGTCGTTGACCGTCGGCGGCAAGCAGTTCACCGACGACGAAGCCCACGCGGCCGAGACCTTGTCGACGACCGACATCGTCCGGAAGTCGTCCAACATCGGCACGATCCTCATCGCCAAGCAGCTCGGCGCGACGAAGCTCGACCAGTACCTGCGCGCGTTCGGCCTCGGCCAGACCACGGGCACGAAGTTCCCGGGCGAGGCGTCGGGCATCCTGCCGGCGGTGAGCCAGTACTCCGACACCAGCATGGCCACGGTGCCCATCGGCCAGGGCCTCGCGGTGACCGCGATGCAGACCCTCGACACGTTCATGACCATCGCCAACGGCGGTGTGACCCGCCCGCCCCGCCTGGTCGACGCGACCATCGACGCGGCGGGCGTCCGCCACACCGTTGCGTCCACGCCCGGCACGCGGGTCGTGTCGGCGCAGACCGCAGCCCAGATGAGCGACATGCTGAGCCAGGTGGTCTCGGGCGGCGGTACCGGTAGCGCGGCTGCGGTCCCGGGCTACCCGACCGCAGGCAAGACGGGCACCGCCCGCAAGCCCCCGTACGACAAGCCGCCGTACAAGTACGTCGCGTCCTTCGCCGGCTTCGCCCCCAAGGACTCACCGAGCCTCGCCGCGATCGTGGTCCTCGACGAGCCGGTCGCCGCAATCTACGGCGGCACCGTGGCCGCCCCCGCCTTCGCCCGGATCATGCAGGAGGCGCTCCGGGCGGAGGGCGTCGCTCCCACCGGTCCCGATGCCGGCCGACCGATCCCTGAAGCACCCCCCTACAACCCCTCCACGACCACCGCGCCGGGCTCGACCGCCACGCCGACCGCCACCACCGCGGCGTCCTCGTCCACCGCCGCAAAAGGCGCGGGAGCCCCATGAACGCCGCGAAAGGCACGGCCCGGTTCGGTAGCCTGACCGCGCCCGCCCGCGACGGGTCCACAGCCTCCGGTGGCGAAACGCCCCGGACCGCGTGAGCCCGGAAGGACGCTCCGTGCATCTGCACGAACTCCTCGGCGGCGTCATCGTGCTGGAGCATTCCGGTACGTCGCGCGTCGAGATCACCTCCATCGCCCACGACAGCCGCGACGTCGTGCCCGGATCCTGCTTCTGCTGCATCCCGGGCGCGACCGTCGACGGCCACCGCTACGCGGCCGAAGCCGTCGAGCGGGGCGCGGTCGCGCTGATCGTGGAACACCTGCTCGACCTGCCCGTCACCCAGGCCCGGGTCGCGAGCGTGCGCGAGGCGCTCGGCCGGCTCGCCGACAACTTCTACCGCCACCCGTCGGAGTCGATCCGCGTGCTCGGGGTCACCGGGACCAACGGCAAGACCACGACCACGTATCTCGTCGAGAACATCGCCCGTTCCGCGGGGGAGCGCGTCGGGGTGATCGGCACCATCGGCGCCCGGATCGACGGCGTCGACGTGCCGGGCGAGCGCACCACCCCGGAGGCGACCGAGCTGCAGGCGCTCCTCGCCCGCATGCGCGACGCCGGTGTCGGCACCGTCGCGATGGAGGTCTCGTCACACGCGCTGCACCAGCACCGGACCGACGCGACCCGGTTCGCCGCCGCGTGCTTCACCAACCTCTCGCACGACCACCTCGACTACCACGGCTCGCTCGACGAGTACTTCGAAGCCAAGGCCAAGCTCTTCCGCCGCGACGTCGCTGCCAGCGCCGCGGTGAACGTCGACGACGAGCGCGGCGTGGTGTTGGCATCCCGCTGCCGCGCCGACGGGATCCCGTTGCGCACCTTCGGGCTCACCGCGACCGCGGACGTGCGGGCCGAATCGGTCGAGATCGAGGCCGACGGCACGCTCCTCACGGTGGTCGACGCGCCCACCGGCGACCGCTCTTCGGTGCGCACCCACCTCGTCGGCCCCTTCAACGTGTCCAACGCTTTGGCCGCGGCCGCCACCGCGCTGCAGGGCGGCCTCGGGTTCGAGGCCGTGATCGACGGCCTGGGTGCAGACGTCGTCGTCCCCGGGCGGATGCAGCGCATCGACGCGGGCCAGCCCTTCACCGTGCTCGTCGACTACGCCCACACGCCCGACGCGCTCGCCGCGGTCCTCGCCGCGGCTGCGACCTCGCGAGCGCCCGGCGCCCGCGTCGCCGTGGTCTTCGGCTGCGGCGGCGAC
>JAODBH010000099.1 GCA_025463865.1 Actinomycetes bacterium
GCTTGCCGTGGTCGATGATCGCGATGATGTCGGCGAGACGGTCGGCCTCGTCGAGGTACTGCGTGGTGAGCAGCACGTCGGTGCCCCTCGAGGCGAGGTCCTCGATCGCGAGCCACAGCTCGTTGCGGCTGCGGGGGTCGAGCCCGGTGGTCGGCTCGTCGAGCAGCAGCAAGCGGGGAGCGCCGACCAGGCTCGCGCCGAGGTCCAGGCGACGCTGCATGCCGCCGGAGTACGTGCGCACGAGCCGGTCACCGGCGTCGCTGAGACCCATCTGCTGGAGCACGGTGTCGGCTGCGGTCTTGGCGGTGGCGCGGTCGTGACCGAACAGCCGGGCCACCATGCGCAGGTTCTCGCGACCCGTGAGCGCGGGCTCGACGGCGGCCGACTGGCCGGCGAGGCCGATGCTGCGCCGGACCTGCCGCGGGTGCTCCGCCACATCGATGCCGACGACCCGCAACGTGCCGGCCGTCGGCCGGATCAAGGTGGCGATGGTGCGGATCAGGGTGGTCTTACCGGCGCCGTTCGGTCCGAGCACGGCGAGCACCTTGCCGGAGGGAACGGAGAGGTCCAGCCCTGCGAGCGCGTGGACGTCGCCGTAATCCTTCTGAAGGCCTTCGGCCTCGATCATCATGTCCATGTGACGGACGCTACCGGCCAGGTGTGACAGTCACCTCGGTTTCGGGAAGGTCGGCGCCGGCGCAGGGATGCCGGCGCCGCTCGACCCGTGGAGCTACGAGACCAGCTGCGGCGTGAGGCCGTCGACCTGCATCTCGTAGTACTCGTTGTCGCTGAACGGCCCGACCACGCTCTCGACCAGGTCGCGAACCGCGTCGACCGACGCGCCCTCCCAGATGCAGACGCCGAGCTGGTGGTCGTCGGTGGCCGCGTGGATCGGCAATCCGAATTCGGCGGGCAATCCGGCCTCGAGGGCCTTGTCTTCCGCAGCCTGGAAGCCTGCGGGGTCGTGGATCCTGTGGATCACGGTCACGAACATAGGAATCCCCCATTCGACGCGAACCAATTGTCGTGATCGTACCGAAGGAGCCGTGGCGCGTCACTGGTGCCCTTCGTGGTGACGCGCGGGTGACGCGCAATGAGGCCCATCGTGGATGCGGACCAGGGCATCGAGCTGCTCGGCGCCCCATCACGAAGGAGCCGACATGGCATTCGCAGTCCAGCATCACTTCCCCGGGGGCACCCAGGCGCAGTACGAAGCCACGCTCACCGCGGTCCACGGCTCCATGGATGTGCTTCCCGAGGGCCAGCTCTTCCACCTTGCCGGGGCGGTACCCGGCGGCTGGGAGATCTTCGCCGTCCACGACAACAAGGCGAGCTGGGTGAAGTTCCGCGACGAGGTGCTGATGCCCCGCTTCCAGGCCGGCATCGAAGGCGGCTTCACGACACCACCCGACGAGACCGAGATCGAGGTCAGCAGGCTCATCCAGTCGCCGCAGCTCGCGAAGGTGTCGGCGTGACGACCCTCGTGATCATCCACGAGGTCGACGACGTCGACCACTGGCTCTCGTCGCCGAAGCGGCAGGAGTTCTTCGGCCCGCTCGGCATCACGGCCCGCACGTTCGTCAGTCCGGACCAGCCGAACCGGGTGGGCCTGGTCGTGGAGACTCCGAGCATCGAGGCCTTCAACGAGTCGATGCAGGCGCCGGGCGCCGCCGAGGCCATGAAGTTCGACGGTGTTCGCCCGGAGACGCTCCAGGTCTTCCAAGAGCGCTGATCCGAACGGCGCGGCCGCCGGCACGCGATCTGGTATCCGATCAGCGACGCGAGCTTCCCCACGTATCCAGCAGGTCGGGGAACGGAAGCGCAACTGCTTCGTGGGTGTCGACGGACGGCCGCTCATCGGTCGCGGTGGTCGAGGGGTCGATGCCGTCCCACCCGATCGCGACACGTCGCTCGATGCGCACGACGCCCGGCGACGGTTCGGTGCCGACCTCGTCGGCCAGGAGCCGCCGATACCGCTGGAACGCGCGCAGTGCCTCGGCCTGCCGTCCGGCCGCCGCGAGCGCGCGGATCAGCAACCCGCGAGGACGGTCACGGTACTTGTGACGGACGATCTGCTCCTCGAGCAGCGCGATCGCTTCCCCCGGTCGACGGGCCCCGATGAGCGCCTGCGCGAGGTCGTCGACGGTTCCTGCATGGATCTCGGTCAGCCGGGCGATGTAGCCGTCGGCCCACTCCTCGCCCAGAAACTCCTCGAGCGCCGGGCCGCGCCACTGGTCGAGCGCGCGCTCGAGTGCCTGCACCTGATGGTGGACCGGCGCGTCGGCAGCCACCGCGACTTCACGACAGAACCGCGACGCGTCCACCTCGCCGACGACCGCGTAGCCGGTGCTCGCGGTCTCGAGGATCGTCGGGCCCACCGTGGCGCGGACGCGCGACACCGACGTGCGCAGGGCTCCCGGCGAGACGCCCAGCACCTCGGCCAGCCACTCCGTGCGCAGACGGCGCGGCGCGTGCACGGCCAGGATCGCGAGCAGGCGGCGTTGGCTGACGCTCGGAAGGTCGACGCAGGACCCGTCACCCGCGACTGCCTGCACGGCGCCGAGAAGCCGCACGCTCGTGACCGCTGGGCCGGGGTCTCCCACGCTGGGCATTGTCGCATTCGTGGCCAGGGTTCACACCCCGTCGACGTTCCTTCCGAGCCGAGCCTTCGATCGGCACCGGTCAGCAGCCCAGGCACGAGGTCTTGAAGACCTGCTGACCCGCGACCGTCCCGATGAAGGCGCCCTTCAACTGCCGTGCGTCGGCGGTGGTCCCGGTCAGCGTCACCGCCTCGCCGTTCTTGGTCTTCCCGGTGCAGGTGACGTCGACCGACGTCGCCGACTTGGACCTGGTCGTGCAGTCGAGCAGGCCCTCCAGCGGGTGCCCGGTGTCCTTGAACTGCTTGGCACCAGCAACCGCGACGGTGTTCCTCGCAACCGACGCGTTGATCGACCTCTGTTGTGAGCTGGTGCACGCGAACAGGCCCAGTGCGAGCGCGAGAACCGCGACCGGTGCCGCTGGACGTTGCATGACGACTCCCTCCGGATCGCTCTCCGAGGCCTTCCCGCGACGTCCCGCGGTCAAACTGGCGGCCGACGGGGCCGACCGGTCACCAATGCGTGAGCACGGCGGTTCCCGTCGAAGAACGACGAAGGGAACCGGGCGCAATTACATGGCCCTTACATGGCCGCGGAACGCTCGGCGGGTAGGACTGGCACGATCGCGGGGATAGTCCGGATGCCGGGGGTGATCGGCAGGCGTCTGCCCATCCCGGCCGAGGAGGGGCCGTGGCGAATCAGCGATCCCGGTGGGGCGGTCGCTCCCTGCGGCCTGTCGCGCTCGGGATCGTCGGTGCGCTGGTCGGGGTCCTCGCCTATGTCGCGGTGGTGTCGCCGTCGAGCTCGAACAACACCCCGACCAAGCGGTCGTCGGCACCGACGACGTCGACCACGGCCGCACCCGTCTTCGCCGCCAAGGCGTACAAGGCGATCCAGCCGTCGTTCGTGTACGTGCAGGCCCAGAAAGATGCGTCGGCGGCGGACGGCGGGGCGATCGGCAGCGGGGTGGTGGTCAACGCCACCGGACAGATCCTCACGGCCAACCACGTGATCGCGAACGCAGCCGACATCCAGGTCACCTTCGCCGACGGCACCCAGGCGAACGCGACCGTGGCGTCGTCCCAGCCCGACAAGGACATCGCGGTGCTGCAGCCCGATCGGTTGCCCAAGGTGGTCGTGCCCGCGGTCCTCGCAGGCGGCGTGCAGGTGGGTGACGACGTGTACGCGTTGGGAAACCCGCTGGCGCTCGCAGGATCCTTCAGCGCCGGGGTCGTATCGGCGCTCGGCCGGACGATCCCGCAGGAAGACGGCGACGGCGAGCTCCATGACCTGATCCAGTTCGACGCCGCGGTGAACTCCGGCAGCTCCGGCGGCCCGCTCGTCAACCGGGCCGGGCAGGTCGTCGGCATCGTCACCGCGCTGGCGAACCCGACCAATCAGAGCTTCTTCATCGGCATCGGCTTCGCCATCCCGATCGCAACCGCCGGCGGAGCCGCCGGCGCCCCACCCCGCTGAGAACAGGAGCGACGATGGACGACCCGTCCGGACCCGACCAGCCGATGGAGCGCGTGCTCTACGAGGTCAAGAAGGTCATCGTGGGCCAGGACCTGCTGCTGGAGCGGCTCATCGTCGCGCTCCTCGCACGCGGCCACATCCTCGTGGAGGGCGTGCCCGGGCTGGCGAAGACCATGGCCATCAAGACCCTGGCCGGCGCGATCGGTGGCGAGTTCCAGCGCATCCAGTTCACGCCCGACCTCGTGCCCGCCGACCTGGTCGGCACCCGGATCTACAACCAACGGTCGGGGGAGTTCACGACCTCCCTCGGTCCCGTGTTCACGAACCTCCTGCTCGCCGACGAGATCAACCGCGCGCCGGCCAAGGTGCAGAGCGCGTTGCTCGAGGTGATGCAGGAGCGGCAGGTCACGATCGGTCGGGAGACGCATCCCGTGCCGGACCCGTTCCTCGTCATGGCCACGCAGAACCCGATCGAGACCGAAGGCACGTATCCGCTGCCGGAGGCGCAGGTCGACCGCTTCATGCTCAAGGTCCTCGTCGGATACCCGACGCCCACCGAGGAGTTCGTCATCGTCGAGCGGATGACCGGGGTCCTCGACGCGGTGCGGAAGGTGATCAGCACCGATCAGCTGCTCGCGCTCCAGCAGGCGACCGACGCCGTCTACGTCGACCCGGCCCTCATCGAGTACTCCGTGAAGCTGGTGACCGCGACGCGCGATCCGCGGGCGGCCGGCCTCGACGGCATCGGCGGCTACCTGCTCTTCGGGGCCAGCCCTCGGGCTGCGATCAACCTCATCCTCGCCGCCCGCGCGCTCGCCTTCGTCCGTGGTCGGGACTATGCGCTGCCCCAGGACGTCCACGAGCTCGTCCACGACGTGATCCGCCACCGATTGGTCCTGTCCTACGAAGCCCTCGCCGACCGCGTGACCGCCGACGACGTGCTCCGCGAAGTCCTCGCCGCCGTTCCCCTGCCGGAGGTACCGCTGCATGAGCGCAACCGATTCGCCGGCCGCGTCGCCGCGCCGCGCTCCGGCCCCACCTGAGCAGCTCCTCGAGCGCCTGGATTGGTACGTGATCCGGCGCCTCGACGGGCTGCTCCAGGGGGACTACCGGACACTGCTGTACGGCACGGGCCTCGACTTCGCCGACCTGCGCGAGTACCAACCGACCGACGACGTGCGGCACATCGACTGGAACGTGACCGCGCGGACGGACACGCCGTTCGTGCGCCAATACGTCGACGAGCGCGAGCTCACGGCCTGGTTGCTGCTCGATCGCTCGCCGTCGATGAGCTTCGGGCACACCGATCGGCCCAAGGAGGTCGTGCTCACGGAGCTCGTCGCCACGATCGCCCGCCTCGTGACCCGGAACGGCAACCGCGTCGGCGCCGTGCTCTACGACAACGCCGTCGAGCAGATCATCGAGCCGCGCAGCGGGCGCAACCAGGTGCTCCGCATCGCGCACGAGCTGCTCCGGTCGCCGACGCGAACCGGCACCACGACCGATCTCAGCGGCCTCTTCGAGACCGGACTGGGCTGCATCAAGCGCCGGTCGCTCGTCTTCGTCATCTCCGACTTCATCACCGAAGACGGTTGGGAGCGGTCGCTCGCGCTGCTCGCGCGCCGGCACGAGGTCGTCGCCATCCGCGTCTCCGACCCGCGGGAGGTCGACCTGCCGAACGCAGGGATCGTCGTGATGGAGGACGCCGAGACCGGTGAGCAGCTGTTCGTCGACACCAGCGATCCCGCCTTCCGCCGGCGGTTCCACGCCGCGGCTGCCGCCCGTGAAGCCCGCATCCAGGCGACGGCGGGACGCGTCGGCGTCGATCTCCACACGCTCTCGACCGACGAGGATCTCGTGCGGGGCCTGGTGCGCATCGTCGAGCTCCGCAAGCAGCGGCGGCGCTGATGTCGTTCATCTGGCCGCGTCTCCTCGTGTCCTTGCTGTTGGTGCCGGTTCTCCTCGTCGGCTACTCGTGGCTGCTGCGGCGCCGGGAGGAGGCCCGGGCCGGGCTCGGCACGATGGGCCAGCTGCAGACGGGCGACGGAGCGACTCCGGGCTACCGCAGGCACGGGGCGATGGCGGTGTTCATGGTCGCGATCACGGTCCTGCTGGTCGGTCTCGCCCGGCCGGAGGCGACGGTCGACCAGGTGCGGAAGGAGGGGACGGTCATCCTCGCCTTCGACGTATCGAGCAGCATGCGTGCGACCGACCTCAAGCCCTCGCGGATGGACGCGGCGAAAGCCGCGGCCCGTCGATTCGTGGCCGCGCAACCGTCGTCGATCAAGGTCGGGGTGGTCGCGTTCAGCGACGACGGCCGGATCGTGCAGGAGCCGACGACGTCGAAGCGAGACGTCCTCAGCGCGATCGGACGGTTGCAGCCCCGCGGCGGCACCTCGCTCGGCCATGGGATCTTCGCGTCGCTGGACGCGGTCGCCGGCAAGCCGCTCGCGATCAATCCGAACACGCTCAAGAGCGGATCGAAGGCGAAGGTCCCGTTCCTCGGGTCTTCGTCGGTGATCATGCTGACCGACGGCGAGGACACGTCGCGGCTCGACCCTCACGTCTTCGCCCAACTCGCGTCGCGTGCGGGGGTCCGGATCTTCCCGATCGGGCTGGGTAGCGCGAACGGCGCGGTCGTCCAGATCGACGGCTTCAACGTCGCGACGCAGCTCGACGCGAGCCTGCTCCAGAGCATCGCCCGCCAGAGCAACGGCAAGTACTACCGCGCGCAGGACGCGAGCGGTCTCGCGAAGGTCTACGACACCATCGATCTCCAACTCACCGTGAAGGGCGAGAAGACCGAGGTGACCGGAATCGTGGCCGGCATCGGCCTGCTCCTCCTCCTCGTGGGGGCTGCGCTGTCGATGCGCTGGTACGGAAGGGCGCCGTGATGACACTCCGTTGGAGTTGGGCCCTCTACGGACTGCTGATCATCCCGGTGATCGTCGCGGTCTACCTGTGGCAGCTGCGCCGGAAGCGCAAGTTCGCCGTGCGCTACGCCAGCCTCTCGTTGATCCGCGAAGCCATGCCCGGACGTTCCCGATGGCGCCGCTACCTGCCTCCCGCGCTGCTCTTGTTGAGCATCGTCAGCCTCGTGATCGCGGTGTCGCGCCCGCAGATCATCCGCTCGGTCGCGCGTAGCCGGACGTCGATCATGTTGACCCTCGACGTGTCCCGGTCGATGTGCGCCACCGACGTCGACCCCAACCGGCTGACCGCCGCGCAGCGCGCCGCGACCGAGTTCGTCCAGCACCAGCCCAAAGTGCTGCGCATCGGCATCGTCGCGTTCGCCGGATCGGCGCAGCTCCTGGTGCCGCCCACCACCGACACCAAGCGCCTGTTGCAGGCCATCGACGGCCTCACGACCTCAGGCGGCACCGGGATCGGCAACGCCATCCTCACGTCGATCGACGCGCTCGCCGAGATCAACCCCAACATCGCGCCGAGCACGCAGGCGGTCCCGAAGCGTGCGGTGGGTCCGTCGAGTCGGCAGCACGTGCCCGACATCGTCGTCGTCCTCACCGACGGGGCCAACACCATCGGGCTCGACCCGCGGAAGGCCGCGACCCAGGCGGCCGATCGCAAGGTGCGGGTGTACACGATCGGCTTCGGCACGACGAATCCCGGCTCCTTCGTCTGCACCTCGCAGCAGCTCGGCGCCGACGCGTTCGGCGGTGACCCCGGCGGCGGGGGCGTGTTCGGCGGCGGGGGCGGCGGTTTCCGGCCCGACCCGGGCGGTTTCTCCCGCCGCATCGACATCGACGAACCGACGCTCAAGGCCATCGCGGCCACCACCGACGGCACCTATCACCGGGCCCAGAACGCCAACCAGTTGACGAAGGTCTTCCGCGACCTGCCGAAGCAGATCCAGGTGCAACAGGAGCAGAACGAGATCAGCGTCCTGTTCGTGGCCCTCGGAACGGCACTGGCGCTGATGGCGATGGGTCTGTCGCTCTGGTGGAACCGCTACCCGTAGCGCGCGGAACGACGCGATCCCGTTGGGATGGGGACGTCGGATCCGCGTAACCTTTCGAGCATGACGGACCCCGTGGTGCTGCAGGCCGTTCCGCTCGGCACCCAATGGGTGACGGTCGACCCCTTCCTGTTCTGTGTCCATCACCTCGACCACTATCCGGTCGCGAACGAGCACATGGGTCCGGTGGCGTCGCTGTCGGCCCGTGACATCGGGATGGACTTCTCCGGGGCCGACGGGTGGAGCATGTACCACGGGAGCGTCGTGCCCGGGTTTCCGCGCCACCCGCACCGCGGCTTCGAGACGGTGACGTTCGTCCGCCAGGGCGTCATCGACCACTCCGACTCGCTGGGCGCCACCGCCCGCTTCGGCCGCGGCGACGTGCAGTGGCTCACCGCGGGCGGCGGCGTCGTCCATTGCGAGATGTTCCCGCTGCTCGACCAGCACGGCGCGAACCCGTGCGAGCTGTTCCAGATCTGGCTGAACCTGCCGGCCGACGACAAGATGGTCGACGCCTACTTCACGATGCTCTGGGCCGAGGACATCCCGCGGCTCGTCACGACCGACGACGAGGGCCGCACCGTGGAGGTCACGGTGATCGCCGGTGAGCTCGAGGGCATCCGCCCGTTGCCCGCGCCTCCGAACTCGTGGGCCTCCCGGCCGGACGCCGAGCTGGCGATCTGGCACGTGGTGCTCGAGCCCTTCGCCCAGTGGCGGCTCCCGCCGGTCGCCGGTCGGGACACGGTCCGGACCTTCTACGTGTTCGAAGGCTCCGTGACCATCGCCGAGCAGGACCTCGAGGCGTCGACCGGCGCCCGGTTGCGGTCCGACGAGCCCGTCGGCGTCACGGCCGGCCCATACGGCGCCGAGGCGCTGGTCCTCCAGGGTCGACCGATCGGCGAGCCGGTGGCGCAATACGGACCTTTTGTCATGAACGATCAGGCCGGGGTCGAGCAGGCGTTCACCGACTATCAGCGCACGGGCTTCGGGGGCTGGCCCTGGCCGACGGACGATCCCGTCCATCCGCGCGAGACCGAACGGTTCGCCCGGCACGCCGACGGTCACGTCGAGGAGCGTCCGATGGGGGCGCGTGCCTGAACCGATCCGCCGCAGGTGCTGGCGCTCCAGGGGGTGCCGCATTACGGTGCCGCCGATCAGTGGGGAGGCGACGACCCTCGGGCACACGTTCGGTCACCCGACGCCCGGGGCGAGCCAGTGGTGAGACCGGCCCCTCGGCGCTACGGGACTCACAGGACGAGCCCGCATCACCAGGGACGGTCGGACATGGGCAAGGTGCAGTTCAAGATCGCCGCAGTGGTGTGCGTCGTGAGCCTGGCGGCCATCCCGTTGATCGGCGCGGTGGGCTCCGCGGCCGCCGGCCAGCAGACGGTGACCTTCGACGACACCGCGGTGACGAACGCCGCGCTCAACGGTCAGTATCCCGTCGGGGTCATCGACTGGGGCTCGGGCGTCTGGTTCGTCAACAACGCCGTCGGAAAGTTCAAGACCCGCAACCTCAAGTTCAACGGCACCTCCCGGCGCTCCGGCTCGTTCACGTTCGTGGCGCCGAAGCGGCTCGTGTCCATCGACCTGCTGAACCGGGGTGGTTCGTCGACCACGGTGTCGCTCGCCTGCGCAGGCCTGCCGACCGCGTCGATGGTCGCCAAGACGTCGACCATCCTGACGCTGTCGACCAACTGGACCGCGAACTGCTCGAAGGTCACGCTCACCGTCGGGAACGGCAACACGTTGTTCGACAACTTCACCTTCGACGACGTGGGCGCGACGACCACGACCACGGCTGCGACCACCACCACGGCTGCGACCACCACGACCGCGGCGACCACCACCACCGCCGCGACGACCACCACCACCGCCGCGACCACCACGACGACCACCGCACCGGCGGGCGGGTACTGGATCCCGCCGGCCAACACCTCGTGGGACTGGCAGCTCGCGACGCCGGTCGATCAGACCGTGAACGTCTCGATGTACGACATCGACATGTGGGACAACACCGCTTCGGTGATCTCGTCGCTGCACGCCAAGGGCCGAAAGGTCATCTGCTACACCGACGTCGGATCGTGGGAGAACTACCGATCCGACGCGGGCAACTTCCCGGCCTCGGTGCTGGGCGCGACGTACAGCGGCTTCCCCGACGAGCGGTGGCTCGACATCCGCCGCTGGGACATCCTCGGGCCGCTGATGACGTCGCGGTTGAACCTGGCCAAGAGCAAGGGGTGCGACGGCATCGAGCCCGACAACATCGACGGCTACGACACCGACGCACACGAGAGCTCGGGCTTCCCGCTCACCTACGCCGACCAGATCGCGTACAACACCCACATCGCCGACCTCGCGCACTCGCTCGGGATGACGATCGGATTGAAGAACGACATCCATCAGGCCGCGGATCTGGTGCACACGTTCGACTGGGCACTCAGCGAGCAGTGCTTCCAGTACGGCGAGTGCAGCTTCTTCACGCCGTTCACCTCGGCCGGCAAGGCGGTCTTCGAGGTCGAGTACAAGCTCGCGACGACCGCCTTCTGCCCGCAGGCGAACGCGATGAACTTCAACGCGCTGCGCAAGAGGAACGCGTTGGACAACTACCGCGAGGCGTGCCGCTGATCCACGGCACCCTCATCTGCACGCACGCTGCACCACGTGGAAGGCGGTCCTGCGGGACCGTCTTCTGCGTTGCGGGGGCTCCGGGATTTGCCGCTACGGACGTGCCGTCGTCCGCACCGGACGCAGACCACGCGAACGCGTGGGGCGGGGCGACACCCCGAGCCGCATGCTGGGCTCGAGAGGTGCCAACGACTCTGAGGAGCGCGGGATGCCGAAGATCACCACGAAGGACGGGACGAAGATCTTCTACAAGGACTGGGGGATGGGGAGGCCCGTGGTGTTCAGCCCCGGCTGGCCGCTGAACGCCGACGCGTTGGACGACCAGATGTTCTTCATGGCGTCCAACGGGTTCCGTGCCGTCGCACATGATCGCCGTGGCCACGGGCGCTCCAGCCAGCCGTGGACCGGGAACGACATGGACACCTATGCCGACGATCTCGCCGCGGTCATCGAAGCCCTCGACCTGCACGATGTGGCGCTGGTCGGGCATTCCACCGGTGGCGGTGAAGTGACCCGATACATGGGCCGCCACGGCACCTCACGCGTCGCGCAGGCAGTCCTCGTCGGGGCGATCCCGCCCGTGATGCTCAAGTCGGCCACGAACCCAGGTGGAACACCGATCGACGCCTTCGACGCGATCCGCGCCGGACTCGCCGCGGACCGGTCGCAGTTCTACAAGGACCTGAGCGCGTCGTTCTACGGAGCCAACCGGCCTGGATCGAGCGTCTCCCAGGGTGTGCGCGACGCCTTCTGGCTCTGGAGCATGCAGGTGGGGCTCAAGGCGGCGTACGACTGCGTCAGGGTCTTCTCGGAGACCGACCTCACCCATGACCTCGAACAGATCGACGTTCCGACCTTGATCATCCAAGGTGACGACGATCAGATCGTGCCCATCGACGACTCGGGGCGCCTGTCGGTCAACATCGTCGGCAAGGCCGAGCTGAAGGTCTATCCCGGCGCGCCACATGGGCTCTTCCAGACCCACAAAGAGCAGTTCAACGCCGACCTCCTGGCCTTCGTCAAGAGCTGACCTTCACCCGGGCCCCGGTTCCGCCGCTATGCCGTCGGCCCACCCGGGGCCTTGACGGTCCGACGGGCTCCCGGCACGCTGGGCCGGCGCCGGGCCGACGCCTCGTGTCGGCACGGCCGTCCACCCGGGGGTGCGCATGCAGCGGTACACGGTGATCTCGGCCGACTGCCACGCGGGGGCAACCGACTCGCAAGGCGGTTTCACCGACTACGTGGAGCCCGGCTACCGGGACCGGTTGCGCGAGCACACCGCCGAGCAGCGTCGCCGGTTCAACGAGTCGTTGGACAAGCTGTTCGACCCGGAGTTCATGGCCGAGCAGGACGGCACCGAAGCCGCGGTCGAAGGCGGACGGTCCGGTGCCTACGACGCCGATCGCCGCATCATCGAGCTCGAGGCCGACGGCATCGTCGCCGACGTGATATTCCCCGACGGCACGCAGGACAACACGACCCCGTTCGACGCGTCGAGCGGCCCCGGGGCGAAGGACGCCGACTGGGAGCTGCAGGCGGTCGGCGCGTGGGCCTACAACCGCTGGCTCGCCGACTTCTGCGCGCTGCACCCGGGGCGCCATGCCGGCATCGCCGTCATCACCATTCACGACGTCGACGAGACCGTCCGTCAGATCACGTGGGCCAAGGAGCACGGGCTCCGCGGTGTGTTGCTCCCTGCGGGCGTCGGCACGCTGCCGTTCTACAACGACCCCCGCTACGAGCCGTTATGGGCGGTGAGCGCGGAGCTGGGTCTGCCGCTGCACACCCACGTCGGCTCCGCGGTTCCCGACTACGGCGACCTGCCCGGGGCCAACGTCTTGTTCGCGATGGAGAGCCCGTTCTTCTCGCACCGCCCGTTCTGGTTCCTGCTCTGGGGTGGCGTGTTCGAGAACCATCCCGACCTCCGGATGGTCTTCGCGGAGCAAGGCGCCGACTGGGTGCCCGACACGCTCCAGATGATGGACAACATGTACGAGCGCATGTTCCGGCACGAGCAGCGCCGGCTGAAGTCGCGCCCGAGCGACTACTGGCTTCGTCAGTGTGCGGTGCAGACGTCGTTCTTCCGGCCGAGTGAGGGCGAGCTCAGGCACCGGGTCGGCATCGACAACATGCTGTGGGGCTCCGACTACCCGCACTACGAGGGATGCTGGCCCAACAGCCGCAAGGTGATCCACGAGGCCCTGCACGGCGCGCCCGAACCCGAGATCCGAGCGATCCTGAGCGAGAACGCGGCGCGGCTCTACGGCTTCGACCTGGGCGAGCTCGATCGGATCGCCGCCGGGGTCGGGCCGACCACCGCCGAGATCTGACTCGGGCTCCTCGGAACGAGCGACGGTGTGGTCGTTGACCGGGGCCCGCCCCAGATTTATGGTCTGACAGTCTGTTCGCCGTAGACCGAAGACGCATTGAGAGGATGAGCCATGTCACCCGCTCCGATCGGCAGCTTGCTCCTGGGTTCCTCGAACGTCGACGCGATGAAGAGCTGGTACCGCCAAGCCTTCGACACCACGGAGAACGAGGGCGGCGCGTTCGAGTTCGGCCCGGTGCAGCTCTTCATCGAAGAGCACTCGGAGATCTCGGGCCCGACCGCGGAGCCGGCCCGCTCCATCATCAACCTCGACGTGGACGACTGCCGCGCGATCGAAGCGCAGCTCAACGGGGCCGGGGTCACCTGGCTGCGGCCCGTCGAGCTGATGCCCTTCGGTCTGATCGGAACCGTCGTCGACCCCGACGGCAATCTGATCCAGGTCATCCAGTGGGGGGCCACCGAGGACGGCGGCTGAGCGCGGGGTCGTACCGGCGGCCGTGAGGATTTACGCTCGGCCCCACGACACCGGCGCGGAGGTCACGAGTTGCCGATCAGCAAGGGCTTCAACCACGTAGCGACCCTCACGACCGACTGTGAGCGGCACGCGGAGTTCTACGGGCGCGTGTTCGGTGCCAAGGTCACGTTCCGCATGGAGCAGACGGGCGACCATCCGCGGATGTTCATCCTCGACATGGGTGGCGGCGCCGCGCTCAACGTCTTCCAGGCGACCGCCGACGAGATCGTCGGTGAGCAACGGAAACAGGGCGGCCGGGGAGCCATCGATCACTTCGCGATCGCGGTCGACTCGCTCGAAGCGCTCGAAGCGGTGCAGCAGCGGTTGGTCGACGCCGGGGCCGACATCGGTGACATCCAGCGGCTCGGGGACGAGTGGTCGCTGTTCTTCCGCGACGTCGACGGCATGGAGCTCGAGGTCTGCGCCCACGCCTGAGCTCACGGGGGTCGCGAGCCTCAGCCGACTACCGACCGGCCTCGGTGGAGACGAGACCGCGGGCCTCGGCGACGAGTCGGGTCGATCGCACCCGGCCCTCCACCGACGGCGCCTGGTGGGCGACCATCAGCTCGTCGGCGTCGGCGTGGTCGGCGAAGGTGTCGAGATACTCCGTCACCTGGCCCGGGGTGCCGGCGATCGAATAGCGCATCATCTCCGCCAGCTGCTGGCCCTGCGGCGACGCGATGAGCGCGTCGGCCTCCGCGTCGGAGAGATCGCGGTCGCGGCCGAGGAAGAACGCGACCCGGCTGCGGCGCACCGCCTGCAGGCCGGCCCGGGCTTCCTCCTCGGTCTCGGCCGCGAGCACGTTGACACCGGCGATGACGTACGACCGGTCGAGCTGCTCCGACGGCTGGAACTCCTTGCGGTAGACGGCGACCGCGTCCTGCAGGGCGCCGGGCGCGAAGTGCGACGCGAAGGCGTACGGCAGCCCGAGTGCCGCGGCGAGGGTCGCCCCGAACAGCGACGAGCCGAGGATGTAGAGCGGGACGTTCGTTCCGTTGCCCGGCGTCGCGTGCACACCCGGCACCAGGGTCCGACCGCTCAGATAGCCCTGGAGCTCCTGGACGTCCTGCGGGAAGGTCTGCGCCGACATCGGGTCGCGTCGCATCGCGTACATCGTGGCCTGGTCGCTCCCTGGCGCCCGGCCGAGACCGAGGTCGATCCGCCCCGGGTGCAGCGTCTCCAGGGTGCCGAACTGCTCGGCGATGACCAGCGGGGAGTGGTTCGGAAGCATGATCCCGCCCGCTCCGAGACGGATGGTGTCGGTGTTGGCGGCGACGTGGGCGATGAGCACGCTCGTCGCCGACGACGCGATCGCAGGCATGTTGTGGTGCTCCGCGTACCAGACCCGCTTGTAACCGGAGCGCTCCGCCTCCCGGGCCAGTGCCACGCTGCCCAGGAGGCTGTCCTTGGCCGTCTCGCCCTTGCCGATGGACGCGAGATCGAGGATGGAGAGAGGTACGGACACGGGCGCGCCTTTGGTCGACTGCGATGTCGGCCCCGACGTTCGTCGCGGCCCACCGGGACCGAACGGCGGGGGAGCCCGGGGTATTTCACCACGGTCGAGGTACGAGGCCCGACCTCACGAACCGGCTGACCCGATTTCTTGCGTCCCACGAGCACGATATGTGTGCTCCAGGGACGCACAAAGCTTGGGCGGGACGCGTGCGGGGGATCGACCCGCCCGGTAGCTTCACCGAAATGACGGCCGCCGCGTACGAATCGGACGCTCCCGACGACGGGCTCCGCCTTGCGGATCGCATCGCCATCCACGAGCTGCGGGCCCGGTACAACCACCACTACGACGACCGCGAGCTCGACGAGTTCGTCGCGCTCTTCGCCGTCGACGGGCTGCTCCAGCTCGCCTACGTCGGCTGGGCCCGCGGACACGACGAGCTGCGCGCCGCCCTGGCCGGGCCGATGCAGAGCGCCGACTTCGCCGCGCACTTCACGACCGACGAGCTGACCGGGTTCACCGGTCCCGACACCGCCACCGGGAAGAGCCGGTTCGCGGTCAACACCGGCCGGCAACCCAACATCGAAGGCGCGGGCACGTACCACGACGAGTACGTCCGCACCGCCGACGGCTGGCGCTTCCAGAGCCGCAAGATCGCGTTCTACTACATGGGTCCCCGGGCGACCGAGTACGCGCCCGCCCCGCCACCGATCCCGGCACCACCCGCCTGATTCGCCAGCCCTCCGAAGGGAAACGCCATGTACGAGGGAACCCGTGTCGTCGACGCCGACGGTCACCTGCTCGAGCCGACCGACGTGTTCGAAGGCCGCATCGACCCGAAGCACCTCGAGCACGCACCGGTCGTCCGCCGCCGCGACGACGGCTACGCAGGCATGTCGTTCGACGGCGGCGCACCACCGCAGGGCGGCGACTTCGGGAGCGGCGACGCGGTCGTGCCCGGGGGAATCAACGACCCGAAGATGCGGTCGTGGGACGACGGCATGCCGGGCGGGTTCGATCCGCATCAGCGCATCGCCGACCACGACCTCGAAGGCATCGACGCCGCGGTGATGTTCCCGACGCTCGGTCTCTTCTCGTCGCTGGTGCAGGGCCCGGAGGCCCAGACCGCGTACTGCCGCGCGTTGAACGACTTCTACCACGAGTACTGCTCGGCGCATCCGACCCGACTGTTCGCGACTGCGCTGCTCCCGCTGGCCGACGTCGACGGCGCGGTCGCAGAGGTGCACCGGGCCGCGGAGCGCGGCGTCGTGGCGATGGTCGCCCGCCCGAACCCCGACCCGTTCTCCAAGCGTCAGATCAACGACGCCGCCTACGAGCCGATCTTCGCGGCCGCGGCTGAGGCCGGCCTGCCGATCTGCTTCCACGAGGGCGTCAACCCGATGATCCCGTTCGCGGGTCTCGACCGGTGCCAGAACATGTTCGACTGGCACTGCGTGTCCCACCCGTTCGAGCAGATGCTCGCCCTGCTCGGGTTGGTGCGCGCGGGGGTCATGGAGCGCCACCCCACGCTGAAGTTCGGGTTCATGGAGTCGAACTGCGGGTGGCTGCCGTTCTGGCTCGACCGTCTCGACTCCAACTGGAAGCAGCTCAGCCGCATGGTGCCCGACTGCAAGATGCTCCCGTCGGAGTACTTCATGCGCCAGTGCGCGATCGGTGCCGAGGCCGACGAGCACGTCATCCCCGCGGTCATCGACCTCCATCCCGGGGTCGTGCTGTGGGCCAGCGACTACCCGCACTACGACGCCGAGTTCCCGGGCGCGGTGAAGGAGATGTTCGAGCGCGAAGACCTGACCGACGCCCAGCGAGCGGAGGCGATGGCCGGCAACGCCGACCACTTCTTCGGCCTGCAACGCTGAAACGCGGCTCCGCCGACGCGCGGCCGCTCAGTGTTGGGTGAGCTCGGGGCTGGTCGTCTGCATCGCGGCGTACCAGCCGCCGTCGACCAGGAGATTGACACCGCTCACGTAGGTCGAGCGTGGGCCGAGCAGGAAGAGCACGACGTCGGCCTGCTCGTCGGGTGACGACCAGCGGCCACCGAACGTGGACGTCATCTTGGCCCGCTCGTACATCTCGGGCTCGTTGCGCTTGATCGCGTAGTGCATGGGCGTGGCCGCGGCGTGGGGAGACGTCGAGTTCGCCCGCACCTGCCGGCCGGCTTGCTGCGCCGCGATTCGCATCGTGAGGAGGATGACCGCACGCTTGGCGTACGCGTACGCGATGCCCGGGCCGTCGATGCGCGCGTTGGCCGTGGTGAAGAAGCCCGCCGAGCCGGCGGCGCCCGACGCGTCGTCCGCCAAGGCCAGGTCGGCCGCTTCGATGAGGACCTCGGCGATCTCGGTGTGCGCGTCGTAGATCCCCGCGACCGAGGCCACGTTGACGATCGCGCCGCCGGCCTCGAGTCGAGGGGCGGCCCAACTGCAGATGCGGTGCAGGGCGAGGAAGTCGATGCCGACCACCCGCTCGAGCGTCTCGCGAAGCGGCGAGACACCGGCCGCGTTGACGACGAAGTCGATCGGCTCCTCTGCGGCCACGCCATCGAGCCACGCCTGCGTGGCGGCGCCATCCATCAGGTCGAGGGCGACCGGGACCATCAGGGGCGAGGGGCCGTCGTCCTGCCCCGACACGTCGAGCGACCATACCTTGGTGCCCATCCGCACGAGCTGCGTGACGACCGCGCGCCCGATGCCCGAAGCCCCACCGGTGACGATCGCCCGCTTCCCGGCAAAGAACCAGTCGTCGGTCATGGGACCAATGTCACATGGATCGGTGCCTCGGAGGCAAGGCCGCCTGCCGTTCCCTCGAGCAGCTCGATCGCCGCCTCTGCCTGATCGAGCGGCAACACGTGCGTCCGCATGCGCTCGAGGGGGAAGCGGCCGGACGCGATCAACGCCAGCGCGGCCTCGACCGACGCGTGGTCGTGCCCACCGACGCCCTGGATCCGGAGCTGCTTCAGCACGACCCGGTCGCTCACGAAGCCCGGGATCTCCGCGAAGCCCTTGAGACCGCCGAGGACGATCGTTCCGCCGTTGCGGACCATCTCGATGGCCTGCGGGATCACCACGGTCGCGCCGGCGGTGGCGTCGATGACGATGTCGGCGCCGCGGCCGCCGGTGAGCTCGTTCACGCGCGCGACCGGGTCGACCGTGTCGACGTCGATCACCGACGCCGCGCCGAGGGCCCGCGCGACGTCGAGGCGCCGGGCATCCGCGCTCCGCCCGGTCACGTGCACCGCGTCGGCTCCGGCGTCGAGCGCGCCGACCAGGCAGCCGAGGCCCTGCTGGCCCGGACCCATGACGACGACCGTCGAACCGGGACCGGTTCCCGGCACCGTCGCGCCCCACCGGATGCCGTTGGCGATCGGGACGAACAGCGCGGCCTCCTCAGCCGTCATGCCGTCGGGGACGCGGTGCAGCCGGACCTGCGGGTGGAGGTAGACGTGGGTCGCGTATCCGCCCCAGAGGCCGGGCGGCTCGTCGACCCGGACCGAGAGCCCGTAGACGCGCATGTGGTCGCAGCCCGGTCCGCCGCCCCGGCAGCGCGGGCACTCGCCGCACATGACGACCTCTTCCATCACGACGAGATCACCGACCGACACGCCCCAGCGGGCCAAGGCTGCGGCGCCGGCGCGCTCGACCCGGCCGACGACCTCGTGCCCGGGGATCGTCGGCGTCACACAGGGAGCCCCGACCAAGGTGCCGCGGAACTGGTGCACATCGCTGCCGCAGATGCCCGTGGCCTCCACGCGCAACAGGCCGTCGTCCTCGCCGATCTCCGGAAACGGGAGATCGCGCGCTTCGAGGTGGCCGGGTTCGGTGAGCACGAGGGCGTGGGCCTTCACGGGCGGCACATTAAGCCCGTACGGGCCGCCGCGCGGTCGACCCGGCCGGGGGCGCCGTCCTAGCCTGTCGGCATGTGCAGAAACATCACCGAGCTCAGAGGCCTGGAACCACCCGCGACCCGCGACGAGATCGAAGCCGCCGCGCGCCAATACGTGCGGAAGGTCTCGGGTGTCACCAAGCCCAACCCGCAGCTCGCCGAGCTGCTCGAGACCGCCGCGCTCGAGGTGGCCGACATCACCGAGCGGCTGCTGCTCGAGGTGCCGGCGCGGCGTCAGCCACCCAAGACGCAGCCGCCTCTGCGCCGTCCCGAGGTTCGGGCGCGGCTCGGCCTCGCGCCGTTCAACGGCTGACCCTCCGGCCTTCGCCCGGCGGGTCAGCGGCCAGCGGGTCGGCGGCCAGCGGGTCAGTCGAGCGTGGCGGCCAAGTCCCGAGCCGCCTCGAGCTGTTCGAGGCAGTGCGCGAGCGAGTGGTGGACCAACCGCAGGTTCACGATCGTTGCGCCCAGCTCGCGGGCGCGTCCGAGCGTGGCGAGGGAAGCGTCCGGCTCACCCTCGGGGTCGATGCGGGGCTCGGCGTAGAGGATGAGATCCAGCGGACGGGCGTCGAGCAGCCCTTCGTCGCGGCCGCGGCGCAGCAGCTCCGCCAGCGGGTCGAACGGGAGGCCGTAGGGCGCCCAACCGTCGGCGAGCGCGGCGGCCCGCCGCAGGGACGCGAGGCTGTTGCCGCCGACCCAGATCGGCGCCGGGCTCTGGATCGCGACCGGGTCGACGACCACGCCGTCGAACGCGAAATGCGTTCCCTGGTACACCGGCTCCCGCACCCCGAACGCGGCCCGGATCGCCCGGATCGCGTCGTCGGTGCGGGCGGCCCGGTCGGCGAAGGGCACGTCGAGCAGCTCGAACTCGAGCGCCAGATGGCCGATGCCCACGCCGAGGATCACCCGTCCGCCGCTCATCAGGTCGAGCGTCCCGTACCGTTTCACGACCTCGAGCGGATGGTGGTACGGCAGCACGATGATGTGCGTGGCGAGCCGGATCTGCTCGGTGCATGCGGCGAGGTAGCTCAGCGTGGCGAGCGGGTCCCAGTACCGGCCCATGCCGGGTGCGACGACCCGTTCCGACGGGTAGGCGACGTGCTCGCTGCACGTGAGGTGGTGGAACCCGAGCTCGTCGGCCCTGCGGGCGACGGCGACGAGGTCACCGATGGTGGCCTCGCGCTCCCAGTCGTTGTTGAGTCCGGGGTTGTGGGTGACGATCGGCGAAGCCAGTCCGAGACGCATGTCGCGGAGCGTATCGAGGCGGGTACCTGCGCCGGGCCGGCGATGGCGCGGGCTGTTCACACGACCGAAACCCGGGTGACAACCGGATCCCCTGTGATGCTCGGATGGCTGCCACCGCTCCGATCACCGAGTCCGAGACCGAGACCGAGACCGAGCCCCTGAGCTACGCCGAGTTCCTGGCCCGGGTCCCCAAGGTCGAGCTCCACTGCCACTTCCCGGGCGCCGTGTTCGCCGCGACGGCGATCGAGCTCGCGGCGAAGAACGGCACCGAGCTTCCGACCGACGACCCGAACGAGCTGTACCGCTACACGACGATCACCGGGTTCCTCACCGCGCTGCAGGCGGTGTCGAAGACGCTGGTCGAGCGGGAGGACTTCGCCCGGGTCGCCTACGAGACCCTCGCCGACGGCGTGCGCACCGGCAACCTCCGCTACCGCGAGATGTTCTTCAATCCCGACTACCACTCTCCGCAGGGCGCGACCTACGAGACGGTGGTCGAGGGCATCGGCGACGGGATCCGCCGGGCCCACGCGGAGTTCGGGGTGCGCTGCAACCTGATCGCCGCGATGAGCCGTTACCACGGGCCCGATGCCGCGGTAGCGCTGGTCGAGACCGTGCTCGCCCATCCCCACGAGCTCGTCATCGGCGTCGGCATGGACGACCTGACGCCCGAGGGCAAGGAGGCCCCCGAGCTGTTCGTCGAGGCCTACACGTTGGCGAACGAGCACGGGCTCAACACCACCGCGCACGTCGGCGAGATCGACGGCTCGACCGCGCACGACGTGCTGATCGCGCTCGACGTGCTCGGCGTCGACCGCATCGATCACGGGTACCGGATCCTCGGCGATCCCACGGTGGTGAAGCGGGCGCGCGACGAACGGGTCCACTTCACGACCTGCCCCCACTCGTCGGTGTGGCTCTACGACTTCACCTTCGAGGAGCACCCGATCCGGCAGATGTTCCTGCAGGGGCTCCGCATCGGCCTGAACACCGACGATCCGCCGTTCTTCGACACCGACCTGGGCAAGGAGTTCGTGGTGGGCGCGGCCCGCATGGGCTTCGAGCCCGAACAGGTGGCGCAGCTCTGCATGAACGCGGTCGAGGGTTGCTGGCTGCCCGAGCCCGAGAAGGACGCGCTCCGGGAGGAGTTCCGCCGCGACATCGACGCGCTGACCGCTCGACTGCGCTGAACCGAGAACGTCTCAGGCGGGTGGTTGCGCGCTGGGCGCGAACAGGCAGGTGGTAATGACGATCATCGCGGCGCCGGCCGCGAGCAACGCGAACGGGAGCCCGGTCGCCCGGCTCATTCGGTGGAGGCGGTGGTGGTCACATCCGAGAAGGTCCGGCTGATGTCGGTGCTCAGCCAGTAGCTCTTCTTGAACCGGTAGAGGAATCGACCGATGCCGGGGGCGACGATGTTGGTATCGCCGTCCTTGACGACGTACGCGTACTGTCGCTGGTAGCGGAGGGGCGACCTGCCCGGCTCCTTGAAGTCCGCCTCCACATCGATGTTGCCGCTCCTCCCCGGGAGCGCGACCGTCGTCGCCGTGTCGCCGGCTGCGTCGGCCCGGAAGGTCCACGCGACGTCGTACGTTTCCCCCTTGGTCGAGTGCCGGTCGATCACGACCTTGCGGTCCGTGTGTCCGACGTGCACCGTCATGGTGACCGCGGCCTTGCCCAGGGTGTTGACCAGTCGCAGCCGGAGCGTGACCGTGGGACCGGCCGCGACGTGGAACGGTTCGATGAACCGGGTCGGGGCGAGGAGGTCGTCGCCGGGCCTCAACTCGGTGCGCATGCGCACCAGCTTGCGGTCCGGGAAGCGCTCCGACGCGGCGAGGATCGTCGGGCCCCGGTAGATCGAGAAGATCACGTTCTGGTCCAGGTCCGGACGGTTCTCGAGGAACGGTGCCACGTTCGCGTAGCCGACCGTCCCGCGGTCGTTCACGAACATGATCGCGTGGGCGAGGTGGGCCTGGTGGACGAGCCGTTGGACCGCTTTGTAGTTCTCGGTGATCGGCCGGTTGCGGTCGATTCTGGGGCCGCCCATGGACACGGTGACGACGGCGAGCACCACGAGGGTCGCGGCGCCCAACGCTCGACTCCGGTCCATGACCAGACCGACGCCCGCAGCCGCGAAGAGGGCCAGCGGTATCAGGACGGCGAGATGGTAGAAGGGGCCCATCGTCCGCGCTCCGGGCCAGTTGCTGATGATCGAGTACGGGCTCCAGAAGAGCGAGTAGCCCACCGCGAACGAGGCCCCGACGGCCAGCAGCACCCACACCGCTACGCCTCGCCGGCGGTAGCGCCACACGGCGTAGAGAGCGAGCAGCACGAGTAGGAAGCCTCCGAACACCCAACCGGGAAACTGCTCGAGGCTCTGGCGAAACGACAGCCACGCGGCGCTGGGCGTGAAGTCGAAGGACTGTCCGCGAAAGATTCCGCGCCGGCCGAACCCAAGTTGATCGTTCGGGCCCGTGATCGTGTACGCCATGCGGAACGGGTTGCCCATGAGCGTCAGGTTGTAGATGAGCAGCGCCGCGATGGGCACCGCGGCTCCGAGCGCCGTCCAGCCGGACGCCACGAGCAAACGTCGGACGTTCCGTCGCATCGAGATCGCGACCACGATCGTGATCGGCAGGACGAGCAGGAGCGCGTCGTACGGGCGGGCGAACACGGCCACGCCGAAGAGCGCGCCGCCGCCGACCAGGCGGAGCTTGACGCAGAGTGCGGGCGGCACGTCCTCCGGCCACCGGCGCAGCGCACCGAGCACGAGGAGCAGGACCGCGATCTCGAGGGTGAGCTCGAACGCGTACGGGAGGTAGGTGCCCGTCTGCAGGAAGAACAGCGGCGAGAACACCAGGATCGCGGCGGCGATCAACCCCTCCCGCCACCGGCCGAACACCTCTCGACCGAGCAGCCCCATCAGCGCCGCCGCCGCGGCGGCGGTGGCGACCATGCCGACCTGCGTCGCTCCGAACACGTTGCCGGCGGCGAGGACCGACGGCCAGATCGGGGCGTACTTCAGCACCAACCGTCCGTCGCGCACCCCCGAGGCCCAGGGCCGGAACGGCGCGTAGCTCGCGGGCAGGGTGACGTGACCCTGGGCCAGGAGGCGGGACGAGAACACGTACATCTGCTCGTCCTCGTTGAGCGATCCGAGCGGATACACCCACCGGCGGACGAGCACGGCAACCACGGCGGCGACGGCGCTCAGACCGCCGAGGGCCCACCAGTCGGCCGGCCGTGACGGCGGCAACGGTTTCGATCCAGCCTCCGACACGCATCCCCCCAAGACCCCGTGCGGAGCGAAACCTAGTCACTCGGGCCAGGTCCGGGCATCTGCGCCGGTCAGCGCCCGACCGTCCCGCCGGCCGTTCGTGCCGTCCTCACGGGCCCTCGGGTCAGGCAGGCGGGTGGGCGGTGAGGGCGAAGAGCCCGGCGGTGATGACGATCATCGCGGCGCCGGCCGCGAGCAGCGTGAAGGGCACACCCCGCATGCGTCGTTGGGCCACCGGCAGGCCCCATCCGATCGCGAGCGCGGCGGTGACGGTCAGGCGGATCGCACTGATGTTGCCGTTCGCGGCGACGAGGATCTGCGACAGGTCGATCACGATCGCGGCCGCGAGCACGACGGTGACGACCACGGTGACCACCGCGCGCGCGATGCGCCGGTCGGGGAGCGCTCGGAACGGCATCGGCGCGTCGAGACCTGCGGGGACGAAACCTGAGGGCAACTGGGCGGTCATGAAGGCGTTGGTCTCCTGATGGGTGGAATTGGTTCCGGGATCGGCGGGATGGGTGGAGCTCGACTCAGCCGAGCTCGGCGAGCCGCGGGGCGACCTCGTCGCCGAGTCGGCTCACGAGCGAGACCGGATCGTCACTGAACGGCATGATCTCGACGAGGGTGATGCCGAGCTCGCGGTAGGCGGCCATCTCGGCGATGAACCCGTCGACGTCGCCGAGCGGGTCGCCGCCGCCGAGGATGGTCTTCTGGATCTCGTCCGGGTCCCGGCCGACGTCGGTGCAGTGCCGGGCGAGCACGTCGAGCTTGTGCTTCACCTCGTCGGCGCCGGAGGAGAAGAGGTTGCAGGCGTCGGCGTACTGGGCCACGAGGCGCAGTGTCTTCCTCTCGCCGCTCCCGCCGATGAGGATCTTGGGGTGCGGCTCCTGGATCGGCGGCGGCACGCAGATGGTCTCCGCGAGCTGGTAGTGCTCGCCGACGTACGGGCCGTCGTCGTCGCTCCACATCTGGAGGCAGATCTGCAGTGCCTCCTCGAGCCGTTCGAAGCGCTCGCTGACCGGCGGGAACGGTACGCCGAGACCGTGGTGCTCCCGCTCGTACCAGGCCGCGCCGATGCCGAGCATGGCGCGCCCCTCCGAGAGCACGTCGAGCGTCGTGACGATCTTCGCGAGCAGCGCGGGGTGGCGGTAGGTCACGCCGGTGACCATCGTTCCGAGCGTCATCTTCGACGTCAGCCCGGCGAGGAACCCCAGCGACGTGTACGCCTCGAGCATCGGGTCGTGGCTGGTGGCGAACTCCTCCATCTGGAACCAGTGGTCCATCACGGTGAACATCGTGCAGCCGATGTCCTCCGCGGCCTTGGCGGTGCCGGCCAGCGTGGGCGCGAGCGCCTCGGGGCCGCCCGGCAACGTGAAGTTGGCGAAATGGATACCGAGGTCCATGATCCGCTCCTGATGGTGGTGGCTGACGCGGGGTTGGGGGTCCCGCTCTTTCTAGACCCTCGGACCGTCGGCGCAGGCCTCGGCGCGTCGAGCCGAGGCCAGGGAACGCGCGCGACCATGACGACGATGGACGACGAGGGGCTGGAGACCGAGGAGCATTCCGCCGGCGGGCTCGCCGACTGGCTGCGCGGCATGCGGTCGGCACTGCGGGGTGAGCACGATGCCGACGTCCCGTGTGGCGGTTGCACCGCCTGCTGCCGTTCGTCGCAGTTCGTCCACATCGGGCCGGAAGAGACCGACGCGCTCGCCGCCATACCACCGGCGCTGCTGTTCCCCGCGCCGCAGATGCCCGAAGGCCACGTGCTCATGGGCTACGACTGGCAGGGCCGCTGCCCGATGCTGACCGACGCCGGCTGCTCGATCTACGAGCACCGGCCCCGGACGTGCCGCACCTACGACTGCCGCGTGTTCGCCGCGAGCGGTGTGGAGATCGACGACGCGGGCAAGGAGATGATCGCGGCTCGCGTCCGGCAATGGCGGTTCGACGACCCGTCGGCGGCCGACCGCCGGGTGCAGGACGCGCTGCGCTCGGCCGTCCGGTACATCCGCGAGCACGGAGACCTGTTGCCCGAGGGCTCGGAACCCGTGACCGCGACCCGGCTCGCGGTGCTGGCCGTCGAGATCGTGGAGGCCTTCCTCGACCCCGATTGGGAGTCGCAGCCGCTCGACGTCACGGCGCAGGCGGTGCGGGTCACTCTCGGACCCCGGCCGCCGCAGCCTGGGAGCGGCGCGGGACAGCCTCCCCGCGATCCTTGAGGTCGTGGCGGGACCCGTGGGCTCAGCCGAACAGCACCGGCAGCGAGCTCGGGGAGCGCATCAGGTCGCCGCTCATCTTGGGCTTCGGCTCGACCGAGTCGTCGAGGCGGAGGCGGGGCAGCCGCTGGAACAGGCGGGCGAGTGCGACGCGGGTCTCCATGCGCGCGAGGTGCATCCCGAGACACATGTGCGGGCCGGTCGCGAACGCGAGGTGCGGGCGCTGGGTGCGGAACACGTCGAACTCGTCGGGACGGTCCCAGTACTTCTCGTCGTGGTTCGCGGAGCCCATGTAGCAGGCGACGATGGCGCCCGCGGGCACAGGGACGCCCTCGACCTCGGTGTCGACGGTCGCCCGTCGACGGATGAACTGCAGGGGTGCCTCCCAACGCAGGGCCTCTTCGATCGCCTGCGGGAACAGGCCCGGATCGGCGCGCACGGCCTCGAGCTGCTGGGGGTTCGTCAGGAGCCCGAACAGCGTGTTGCTCGATCCGCGGTACGTCGTCTCGGCGCCGGCAGGCAGGAGGAGCCGGAGGAACGAGATGATCTCGTCGTCGGTGAGGCGTTCGCCGTCGTGCTCGACGTGCGCGAGCACGCTCAGGAAGTCGTCGGTCGGTGCGACCCGGCGTTCGGCGAGGATGCCGGCCAGGTAGTCCCAGAGCGACGCGCTCGCGGCGAGCCCGCGCTCCTGATCGAAACGGAAGCTGATGAGCTCCACCGCCCAGCGGTGGAACTGCGGCACGTCGGACCGCGGAAGCCCGATCAACCGCGCGACGACGTCGACGGGGAACGGGAAGGTGAGTTCGTGCATCAGCTCGGCCGACCCGCGGTCGGCGAAGCGGTCGATGTAGCCGTCGACGATCGGGGGGACGATGTCGGTCTCCCACATCTCCATCGTCCGCCGGCTGAAGGCCTGCTGCACGAGAGCCCGGTGCGATCGGTGCTCCGGCTCGTCCATCTCGAGGATGGTGCGGCCGAGCACCGGGCCGACCGTGTAGGCGTCCTCGGACGAGAAGGTCGCGTTGTCGCTGAAGACCCGCTTCACCGCGTCGAACGAGTACGCACGGAAGACGCGGGGGAGCGCGTCGTCGTCGCGCGGCTCCTCGAAGAGTGGCGACGCGGCCCGCTGCTCGGCGAAGCCGGGGTACGGGTCGTCGTCCACCCCGATCCCGACGCTGCGGTCGAAGTCCTCGAACGGGTCGTACTCGTTCTCGGCTGTGTCGACGGTGGCCATCGCGCCCCCCGGTGCAATCGCAGGCTGCCTGCGCGCAACGTACACCGGGCTCCCGTGGAGCGATACCGTTTCCCGATGTCCTCAGCGGGCAGATCAGGCGTGCGCGATCCCGACGCGACGAACGAGCTGGTGCGCGGCATCGTGGCGTCGATACCGCCCGGCCGGGTGATGGCCTACGGGGACATCGCCGCATTGCTGCCCGCCGGCGGACCGCGCACCGTGGGCCGGATCATGCGCGAAGACAGTCACGATCTGCCCTGGTGGAGGGTCGTGAACGCGAGCGGGCGTCCCGCACCGGGCGCCGAGGTCGCGGCCCGCGAGCGGTACCGCGCCGAGGGAACCCCACTGAAGGAGCGCGTCGACGGAACCTACGTCGTCGACTACGAGGCCACCCGCTGGACACCTGGACCCTGAACCGTGACCCCTGGGCCGCGCTATGCGGCGGTGGCACCTCGTCGGGCCACCGCGTCGATCGTGACCGCGACCAGGAGGACGATCGCAGTGACGATGAACTTCGACGCCGCGCTGAAGCCCTGGAGGCTCATCCCGTTGTCGATCGCCGCGATCACCACGCCGCCGACCACCGCATGCACCATCTTGCCCCGACCACCGAACAGGCTCGTGCCGCCGATGACGGCCGCGGCGACCGCGTAGAGGACGAGCGTGCCGCCATCGAGGTTGGTCGACACCGAGCGCAGCCGTGACGCGTAGATGATGCCGGCGATGCCCGCGGTCAGGGAGCAGAGCGCGAAGCACAACGTCCGCACCCGGGCGACCCGCACACCGGCGCGCCGTGCGGCCTCGACGTTGCCCCCGATCGCGTAGATGTAGCGGCCGAACTTGGTACGCCCGGTGAGGATCGTCCACAGGACGAGCACGCCGACCACGATGAGCACCACCCACGGCATGCCCTTGATCGGGACCAGCACACCACGGTTGGTGTTGCAGATCAGCACCAGCACGATGCCCGCGATCGCCGTGAAGCCGATCTTGACCAGCGTCACGCTCGCGGGCGGCGCGACCAGTCCGCTCTTGCGCCGACGGGCGTCCCGGAACCACAGCAGCGCCCCGTACGCGATGACCAACGCGGCGACGACGACCCAACTGGCGCCGGGGCTCAGGTTGCCGTTCGCGAAGTTGTTGATGGTGTTGTCCTGGATGGGGAGTGTGCCGCCGTTGCCGAGGATGAGCAGCATGACGCCCTGGAACCCGAGCAGGCCGGCCAGCGTGACCACGAACGACGGCAGGCCGATCCGGGTGATGAGCGAGCCCTGGAACGCGCCGATGACCGCGCACGCCGCGAGAGCGGCGAGACACGCGAAGTACCACGGCCAACTTCCGTGCTGGCTGGTGAGGAGCTCGGCGGTGATGACGCCCGACACACCCGCGACGAAACCGGCGGAGAGGTCGATCTCACCGAGGAGCAGGACATAGACCTCGGCCATCGCCAGGAGCATGTAGATGGACCCCTGGACCAGGAGGTTGACCAGGTTTCCGGCACTCAGGAACTTGCTGTTGAGGAATTGGAAGATCGCCGCGATCAGGAAGAGGCCGACGATGACGGGAAGCAGACCGGTGTCACCCGCCCGGATCCTCAGCGTCCACGCCTTCACGTACTCCGGGAGGGAGTTGGCGGCGATGTCGGGCGGAAGTATCGCCTCGATGTCGGGCTCGACACCTGACGGCTCGTCGAGCGGGTTCCCCGTCCCCTCGTGGCCACCGACGGACGTGGTCATGAAACGGCCTCCGGCGTCGGCTTGCGGCTGGCCTTCCCGGTCGTGATGTATTCGACCACGCTCTGCTGGTCGAACTCGCTGATCGGTCCCTGCGCGACGACGTGCCCGAGGTACAGGACCGCGATGTAGTCGGCCACCTCGAAGACGTCGTTCAGGTTGTGCGAGACGATGAGCACCGAGAGGCCCCGGTCCGCGAGTCGCCGGACCAGGTCGAGCACCCCTGCCGTCTGGACGACGCCGAGTGCCGCCGTCGGCTCGTCCATGATCACCAGTCGGGAGTTCCACAGCACGGCCTTGGCGATCGCGACGGCCTGTCGCTGGCCACCGGAGAGGGAAGCGACGGGCTGGCGGACCGACCGGACCGTCGTCACCGACAACGAGGCCAGCGTCTCGCCGGCCGACTTCTCCATCGACTCCTCGTCCAGCAGGACGCGCCTCGTCTTCTCCCGACCGAGGAACATGTTCTGCACGATGTCGAGGTTGTCGGCGAGCGCGAGGTCCTGGTACACGGTCTCGATCCCGAGGTCCGCGGCATCTCGGGGAGTGCGGAAGCGAACCGGCTTCCCCTCCCAGAGGATCTGACCGCCCTCGGGTTGGTGGATCCCGGAGATCGTGCGGATCATCACCGACTTCCCCGCCCCGTTGTCACCGACGAGCGCGGTGACACCGGGGGGGATCTTCAGGTTCACGTCGTTCAGCGCCTGGACGGGTCCGAAGCGCTTGTTGACCCCTCGTAGCTCCAGCAGCGGCGTGTCCGCTTCAGGCATCTAGCTGATTCCTGCTGCGGTGCAAGCAGCAGCGACGGCGCCGGTACAGAGCTCGGCCACCGTCACCGCCTTGTCCTTCACCACGGTCGACGCCATGTTCTTGGTGTCGACGTTGGTCGGGATGAGCAGCACGGACGGCACGCTCTTCGTGCTGTTGCTGGTCTTGCCGTTGACGAGGCTCGAGGGCGGCTTCTGGCCCGCACGCATGTAGATGGCGAGCGCGGCCGCGGCCTGCGCCTCCTTGTACACGGGCTTGTAGACGGTCATGCACTGGTACCCGGTGAGGATGTTCTGCAGGCCCTGGACCGAGGCATCCTGGCCGGTGGTCGGGAACGTCTTCGGCTTGATCTGCAGGGTCTTCAGCGCCGAGATGACCGAGTTGGCGACACCGTCGTTCGGGGTGACGGCCGAGTTGATGGTCGGGTGGGCCGTGTACTGCTGCTGGAAGGTGACGAGCGCCTTCTGGTTGTCCCAGGTGCCGGCCGGCTCCGCGACCTTCGTGTACGCCGCGGACTTGAACTTCGGGTCGAGGACGGACGTGTAGCCCTGGTTGAAGAGCTTCGCGTTGTTGTCGGTGGGATCACCGTCCATCACCAGGACCTGAGGCTTGGCGATGCCCCAGGCGGTCACGCACTGCTCGAAGCCCGTGCCGATGTTCTTGCCGACCGTGACGTTGTTGAAGCTCACGTAGTAGCTGGACGCGCCGTTGAGCGTGATGCGGTCGTAGTCGATGCTCGCCACGCCCTTGGCCTTGGCGTTCTTCTCGATGGCTGCTCCGCTGCCCGAGTCGAGCGGGTCGATGAGCAGCACGCTGGCGCCGTTGGTGATCGCGGCTTCGGCCTGCGTCTGCATCGTCGATGCGCTGCCCTGCGCGTTCTGGACCTGGAACTTGCTCGACAGGCCCGCGGCCTTGAACGCCGCCGTGAGGTACGGCTCGTCGTACTGCACGTAGCGGGCGGAGGACTGGGTGTCGGGAAGGAGGGCGACCACGTTGCCCTTGCCCTTCTTGGCCAGCGCCTTGAGCTTGGTCATGGCGCTGAAGTTGACCGTGAACGACTTCACCGACACGGTCGGCGTCGCCACTCTCGGACCCGAGCTGACTGCGTACGCGGCGGGGGCGAGAGCCCCGACCGAGAGCGCCAGCCCTACTGATAACGCCAACGCCCGTCGAGATCCGCGTGCTTGCATGTTCCCCCCAGAGTTCCGGAACGAGCGCCTTCCAAAGTTAGAACGCGTTCACTTTCAGTTAACTCCGTTTCTTCCCGCCGGGACAGCATGGCCAAACCGGCGAACCCGGAGATTCCCGACGGCTTCACCGGTCGGACGCCACCATCAAAGATCGCGCTGCATGAGCACCAAGTCGAGACGTTTCCCGTGCTTGTCGCCGATCCCTGGAAGCCGACCGACCTCCAGGAACCCGAGGCGGGCGTGCATCCGGATCGAACCGGCGTTGGTGCCGTCGATCGCGGCGACCATGGTCCGTTTCCCGGCGGCGCCGGCGAGCCTCACGAGCTCCTCCACCAGGGCACGTCCGAGGCCCCGGCCCCAGTACGGCTCGGCGACGTGGACGGTGTGCTCGACCGTGAACCGGTACCCCGGCCATCGGAGAGCGTCGCGGAAGTCACCGTACGTCCCGGTGCCGACGACGGCGCCGTCCTCGACCGCGACGAGGATCGGATGGCCCCTGACGACCTTGGCGCTCAACCACGCACGGCGTTCCGCGACCGTGTGGGGGACCTCGGTCCACTCGTAGGTGGTGGTCGCCAGCAGTGCGTTGTAGAGGTCGGTGATCGCAGCCAGGTCCGATTCCTCGGCCGCTCGGATCCGCACCCATCCCCCAATGTATCCAGTGGGCTTTCCTGCACGGACCGGCTCAGGACGGCGCCGGCCCTGGAACTTGAGCCTCGGTGGCCAACCTTCTGCCGATAGGTAGGTGAGCTTTGCTCGTTGTTCAATTGCTGGCCATCTCGGCTACCTACCGTGACTCCCGACATGGAATCCGAGATCGCGGTCCCCCCGAACGAGCAGCCCGTGCGCGGCTACCAACGCGCCGCCGTCGAGGAGTTCCTCGCGGCCGCGGAAGCCGAGCGCGCCAGGCTCAACGCCCTGATCGCCGAGGCGAACGACCGGGCGGCACGTGCCCGTGCCGCCGTCGGCATGCACCACGTCATGGTGTCGATGCTGCTCGAGACGCAGGAGGAGCTGGCCCGACGGCGCACCGAGGCCGACCAGCGGGCAGCCGAGATCCTCGCTGCAGCCGAGGCCGAGGCCCTGGCCATCGAGCGCGCGCCGGCAGCGATCGCACCAGCGATGACCGTGAGCCCACCTACGCCCGTCGCGTCCGCGCCCACGGGCGTCTACGAGCCGCCGGCCGCTCCCGAGTTTGCTGCGATGGCTCCCCGCCTCCAGAGCGACACCCGCGATGACGACGGTGAGGCCGACCGCTTCTTCGAGTTCCTCCGCCGCGCGTTGCACGACGAAGAGCCGCTCGGACCGCGGCCCGAGGGCCCGACGTGACGAGCACCGGTCTTCGCCTCCCTGAGCCGGAGCACTTCGACTTCGTCTCCGAGGAGCAGGTCCGTGGCCTCATCGCCACGACCGAACGGGAGCTGTCGGTCCTCATCCGACGCGTGGCGGAAGCCGGTGCGGACGCGGAGCTGGCCCGCGACCAGGCCGAGGCCGCGGGCGTCGACCCGCGCCTCTCCACCCGCACGATGCTGCGGCTCCAGCACTTCCTCGACTCGCTGCGCG
>JAODBH010000108.1 GCA_025463865.1 Actinomycetes bacterium
CCCCAGAGCCGAAAGCGCCAGTCATTCGTGCGGGCGGAGCGCCACTTACCGGGCGACTCGTGCTCGCCCACCGCCGCGGCGGCGGACCTCGTGCGGTCGTGGATCCGCTCCGAACCTCACGTCGAGCTGGCCCGCATCCACACCCACCGCCGTAAGATCCGCGTCTACGACAGGTCCGGGGCGTCGGTCGGCGAGGTTGACGACGACGAGGTCACCGCAACCGTTCCCCTTCCGGTCCGGTTCCACGAGGTCGAGGTCGAGATGGACGAGACCGCGCACCCGCACCTCGTCGACGCGCTGGTGCACCGGTTGCGGGCCGCGGGCGCGGGAACCGGCGACTCGAGCTCCAAGGTGGCCCGGGTCCTCGGTGATCGGGCCAAGGAGCCGCCCGACCTGCCGTCTCCGCGGCCGCTCGGTCCCGATTCCACCGTGGCGGACGTCGTCCAAGCGAGCGTCGCGTCCGGCGTCGAGCGGCTGTTGGCCAACGATCCCATCATCCGGACCAGCGACGATCCCGAGGGCATCCACCAGGCCCGGGTCGCTACCCGCCGCCTCCGCTCGGACCTGCGCACGTTCCGACCGGTCATCGACGCCCGCTGGAGCGAGCCGCTACGCGCGGAGCTCAAGTGGTTGGGCGAGGAGATCGGGCGTGTGCGCGACGCCGACGTCCTCCTCGGTCTGCTCCAGACGAAGGCCGCCGACGTTCCGTCCGATGCAAGGGCGGCGGCCCAGGTGCTCGTCGGCCGGCTTTCGAAGATGCGCGATCGTGACCGCGACGCGTTGCTCCAAGCCATGGCGTCGGAGCGGTACGCGAAGCTGCTCGACCGGCTGGTCGAGGGCGCGGCCGCGCCGGTGATGCGCCACCCCGACGACGCCACGCCCGCGCGCAAGGCCGTCGGGAAGCTGGCGGGACGGCCGTGGAAGCAGCTGCGAAAGCGGGTCCGGCGACTCGGCGAGGAGCCGTCCGATACCGACCTGCACGAGGTCCGCAAGCGGGCGAAGCAGGCCCGCTACGCGCTCGAGGCGATCGCACCGGTTGCCGGGAGACGCGCCGCCGAACACGGCGCGCGGATCGCGGAGCTGCAGGACGTGCTCGGTGACCTGCACGACGCGGTCGTCGCCGCCGGCTGGCTCCACGACGCGGCCCGCGACACCGATGACCCCGACGTCGCGTTCACCGCGGGCCTCATGGCCGCGAGCTTCGGTGCCGACCGACTGCGTCTGCGCGCCGAGTGGAAGCCGCGCTGGAAGCGCGTCGTGCGGCGCAACCGGTACCGGTACGCCTGACCGGCACGACGGCCGGGGTCGACCTTCGCCGACGTTCAGCCCCGGACCTCGGAGCCGTCGCCGGCCCACAACGTGTGGAAGGCGCCGTCCTTGTCGACCCGCTCGTAGGTGTGCGCGCCGAAGTTGTCGCGCAGTCCCTGGATCAGCGCGGCCGGGAGTCGCGGCCGGCGCAGGGCGTCGAAGTACGACAGCAGCGAGCCGAAGGCCGGAACCGGCACACCCATCTCCGCCGCGGTCTCCACCGTCCGGCGCCAGCTGTCGACCCCGCCCGACACCGCGTCGACGAAGTACGGCGCGACGAGCAGGGTCGGTAGATCGGGCGCGACGTCGTAGGCCTCACGGATGCGGTCGAGGAAGCGGGCCCGGATGATGCAGCCTCCGCGCCAGATGGTGGCCATCGCGCCCGGGTCGACGTCCCAGTCGTACTGGTCACTGCCGGAACGGATCTGGTCGAAGCCCTGGGCGTAGGCCAGCACCTTCGACGAGTACAACGCCCGGCGCACGTCCTCGATGAACGCGTCGCGGTCGCCCGCCGGTCTCGGGTCCGCGGGGCCGAACGCGTCGCGGGCCGCAGCCCGCTGGTCGGCGTGTCCGGAGAGCGAGCGTGCGAAGACGGCCTCCGCGATGCCGGTGATCGGGACGCCGAAGTCGAGGGCGCTCTGCACCGTCCAACGACCGGTGCCCTTCTGCTCGGCCTCGTCCTTCACCACGTCGACGAACGGGTCGCCGGTCTCGGCGTCGACATGGGCGAGCACGTCGGCGGTGATCTCGATGAGGAACGACTCGAGCTCACCCTCGTTCCAGGTGCGGAAGATCTCGGCGATCTCGGCCGGCTCGGCCCCGATGCCGGTGCGGAGCAGGTCGTAGGCCTCGGCGATGAGCTCCATGTCGCCGTACTCGATGCCGTTGTGCACCATCTTCACGAAGTGGCCGGCGGCGCCGGGACCGACGTGCACGCAGCACGGCGTCCCGTCGACCTGCGCGGCGATCGTCTCGAAGATCGGGCCCAGCTTCTCGTAGGACTCGTCCGAGCCACCGGGCATGATGCTCGGTCCGTTGAGCGCACCCTCCTCGCCGCCCGATACGCCGCATCCGACGAAGTGCAGACCGTGTTCGCGCAGCGCCCCCTCGCGCCGCATCGTGTCGGTGAAGTGCGCGTTGCCGCAATCGATGACGATGTCGCCCTGCTCGAGGAGCGGCACCAGCTCGTTGACGACCGCGTCGGTCGGCTCGCCCGCCTGCACCATCACGATCACGGCCCGCGGCTTCTGCAGGCTCGCGACGAAGTCCTCGATCGACTCGCTCGGCACGAACGTGCCCTCGTCCCCGAACTCTCCGACCAGCTTCTCGGTGCGCGCGTAGGTTCGGTTGTGCACCGCGACGGTGAAGCCGTGACGGGCCAGGTTCCGGGCGAGGTTGTGCCCCATCACCGCAAGGCCGGTGACCCCGATCGTCGCGGTGGCCTCGGGCTTCGTCTGCTCCGCCATGGTGTCCGTCCTCAGCTCGATGTCGAGTCCGACTATGTTGCCGGGCCGACCGGGGGAACGCACGAGACGCGGTGATCATCCCCGTGCCGTTGAGGAGCATCGCATCGTGATCAGCAGCCGTACCTGCACCGCGATCGTCGCGATCGGCGCCGGCGCGGTCGTGGCGCTCGGAGGCTGCTCGAGGGGGGACACCGTGGAGGCCTCCCGTTCACTGTCGGCGTCGTCGAGTGCACGCTCGAAGGCCGCCACCGCCGCACGCCCTCCCGGGCCGGCCGCCGACCTCTCGCAGGAGCTCAGCGGGGGAAACGGCGTCTTCCTGCCGGGCGGGAGCGCGACGACCGCCTCCTCGATGTCGTCCCCGCCACCGAAGGGCTACGTCGCGCACGAGTACGTCGCGTCGGGCACCGCGACGTCGTACCGCGCCGAGGGTGAGCTGACGCGCGACGGCCGCTGGACGTTTGTGCCCGCGGACTCCGCGCCGTACCGGACCCGGATCCTCGTCCGCCGACCGGCGGACCCGAAGCGGTTCAGCGGCAACGTCATCGTCGAGTGGCTCAACGTGAGTGGCGGCGTCGACTCCGGTCCCGACTACGACACGACGCACGAGGAGATCACCCGGGCAGGCGACGCCTGGGTCGGCGTCTCCGCGCAGCTCATCGGCGTCATGGGCGGGCCGGTACTCGTGAAAGCCCCCACCTCGGGGCCCGACCTCGTCGGCAAGGGCCTGCGCGCCATCGACCCCGCCCGGTACGGGACGCTGCAGCACCCGGGCGACGGGTACTCCTACGACATCTTCACCCAGGTCGCCCGTGCGATCCGACTAGGCGGCACGCCGCTCGGCGGCCTGCACCCGAAGCGACTCATCGGCGCGGGTGAATCGCAGTCGGCCATCGCGCTGGTCACCTACATCAACGGCGTCGCTCCCCTTGCCCAGGCGTTCGACGGCTACCTCATCCACAGCCGGGGGGCGTCCGGACTTCCTCTGGCGGCGCCGGGCCAAGCGGCCGGGATCGCCGATTCGCTCAGTGGCCGACCCACGATCTTCCGGACCGATCTCGACGCGCCGATCCTCGACCTGCAGACCGAGAGCGACACCGGTCTGCTCGGCTCGCTCGCCGCCCGTCAACCCGACGACGCGCACTTCCGGCTGTGGGAGGTCGCGGGCACCGCGCATGCCGACGCTCGACTGCTGGGCGCGGTCGCAACGCAGCTCGACTGCGGCCTTCCCGTGAACAACGGCCCGATGCATGTCGTCGTGAAGGCCGGCTTGCACGCACTCGACACGTGGCTGCGCACCGGAACGCCACCACCGAAGGCGCCGCGCTTCGAGACCACCTCCGGTGCGAAGCCGGAGCTGCGTCGCGACGCCGACGGCATCGTGCTCGGCGGGATCCGCACGCCACCGGTCGACGTTCCCGTCGTGGTGCTGTCGGGGGTCGTGCAACCGGGCGCCTCGACGATCTGCCTGCTCAGCGGGTCCACCAAGCCACTGACCGCAGCGCGGATCGCGCAGCTGTACCCGTCGCAGGCGGCGTACACGAAGCGCTATCGCGCCAGCATGGCCCGCGCGATCAAGGCCGGCCACGTGCTCGCGGCCGACCGTCGGGCGATGCTCGCCTACGCGCAGCCGCAACTCGTCCAGCCGTGACGCCGAAGCGTTAGCCCAGGCTGTCCAGCTCCTGGTCGGCCTCGAGGCGTCGCCGTTCGTCCGCGACTTCCGGCTACCTGGTAGATCCCGGGCCCGCCAGCAGGGTGCCCGGACGGCGGCTGCCTTCGAAGACGAAGTCGGCCCCGGGCGCGACCGTCATCTCCTGAGCCCACCCGGGTGCTCGCAAGGAGGAGGCTGTGCGATGACCGACAACCATGATCGGGTGGCGTTCATCGGCACCGGCACGATGGGTCACGCCATGGCCACCAACGCGTTGCGGGCCGGCATCCCGACGACCGTCTGGAACCGCGAGGTGGAGGCGACCCGGGATCTCGCGAAGCTCGGCGCCGACGTCGCCGAGACCCCGGCCGACGCCGCCACGCGCGCCGCGCTCGTCGTCACGATGGTGACCGACGCCGACGCGGTGATCTCGATCGCCCGTGATCAGGGGATGCTCGACGCGCTCGCACCGGGAGCGATCTGGGCCCAGATGAGCACGATCGGAGTCGTTGGCACCGAACGCGTCATCTCCCTCGTGGACCAGGAGCGTCCTGACATCATCCTCGTCGACGCCCCCGTGTCGGGAAGCAAGGAGCCCGCCGAGCAAGGCCAATTGACGATCTTCGCGTCGGGTCCCGATACGGCGCGAGCGCCTCTCACCCCCTTGTTCGACGCCCTCGGGCAACGCACGATCTGGGTCGGACCGGTGGGAACCGGAACCCGCGTGAAGATCGTGAACAACACCTGGCTCGCGTTCGGAGCGGAGGCCGTGGATGCCTCGGTCGCCCTCGGTCACCGGTTGGGACTCGAGCCCCAGGCGGTGGAGGACGCTCTCGGTGGCGGCCCGCTCGTGTCGCCGTGGCAGGCAGCCAAGCTGCGACGCATCATCGACGGCGACTTCTCGCCGCAGTTCGCGCTGTCGCTGGCGCTCAAGGACGTACGCCTCGCGCTCGACGCGGCCGATGCCGACCGGTTCTCCGCCCTCGCGTCCCTGGCCGACGAGTGGGAACGGGTCGTCCAGCTGGGGTGGGGCGACCAGGACCTCACGGTCGTGACGCGGGCGCTCGAAGAGCAGGGGGCCACGCAATGACGCGGATCGGCTACACGATGATGTGCGAGCAGGCCGGCCCGAAGCAGCTGGTGCGCGACGTCGCGCTCGCCGAGGAAGCGGGCTTCGACTTCGCGGTCATCAGCGACCACTACTCGCCGTGGCTCGAGTCCCAGGGGCATTCTCCGTACACCTGGAGCGTGCTCGGGGCGGCGGCCCAGGCCACCGAGCACATCCCGCTGATGACGTACGTGACGTGCCCGATCCGCCGTTACCACCCTGCGGTCGTCGCCCAGAAGGCGGCGACCATGCAACTCCTGTCCGACGGTCGGTTCACCCTCGGGCTCGGTGCCGGTGAGAACCTGAACGAGCACATCATCGGTGGGCGGTGGCCGATCGCGGGCGTGCGCCACGAGATGTTGGAGGAGGCCGTCGGGATCATCCGCGCCCTCTGGTCCGGCGACACGGTGACGTTGCGCGGCAAGCACTTCGACGTCGAGGCCGCGAGGATCTGGGATCTCCCCGACTCCCTTCCTGAGATCGGCATCGCGGTATCCGGCCCGGAGAGCTGTCGACTCGCGGGACGCCACGCCGACATCATGATCGCGGTCGAGCCCCGACCGAAGCTCGGCGAGATGTTCGACCACGCGGGAGGTGCCGGGAAGCCGCGCGTCGGCCAGATCGCGCTGTCGTACGACCCCGACGAGGGAATCGCGGTCAAGCGGGCGATGGAGCAGTTCCGCTGGTTCACCGGCAGCTGGCGGGTCAACGCCGAGCTCCCGGTGCCCGCGTCGTTCGACGCCGCGTCCCGGATGGTGCGGGAGGAAGACGTGACGGCACAGATGCCCTGCGGTGCTGATGTCCAGCGCCACGTCGCCGGGATACGCAAGTTCGAGTCCGCGGGCTTCACGCACGTCGCGTTGGTACAGGTCGGAAGCGAGACCCAGGAGCAGTTCATCTCCTGGGCCGCGACCGAGCTGCTCCCAGCCCTTCGCGCCGCATGACCCACGCCCGAACCGCACGCGGCGCCTCGGGTAGGAATCCGGCCGCTACGTCGGTGCCGGCTCCGCTGTCGTCACCTCCACGACGAGGTGCTTGGTCACCGGCTGCTCGCTTTGCGTGCTGATGTCGGCGAGGCCGCAGAGGACGTTGAGCTCCGGCATGTACCCCGCGGCGTTGCCCGGTGGGATGTCGTAGGCGACGGCGCGGTAGCCGTAGACCTTCCGCTCCGTGCCGTCCTTCGAGAAGCTCCTGACGTCGATCAGCCCGAACTCGGCGAGCCCGCGGTCACGCATGTCGTTCTCGTTCATGAAGATCACGGTGCGCAGGCCCTTCAACCCCCGATACCGATCGTCGTTGGAGTAGATGGTGGTGTTGAACTGATCGTGCGAGCGCACCGTCGTCAGCATGAGACGTCCGTCGCCCGGGTCGACATCGTCCGGCAACGGTGCGGACGAGAACTCGGCCCGGCCCGAGGGAGTCTGGAAGACACGGTCGCGGGCCAGCTGACGGATCCGGAAGCCGTGGGGGTGGCGGGCGCGTGCGTTGAAGTCCTCGAACCCGTCGAGGACGCGGGCCATCGTGTCGCGGATGAGGTCGTAGTTCCCGCGGTAGCTCGCCCACGGCGTCTTGCTGTCGGGGAGGGTGGCCTGGGCCATCCCCGCGAGGATCGCGGTCTCCGAGCGCAGGTTGGGTGAGACGGGCTCCTTCATCCCGAACGAGATGTGCACCATCGACATCGCGTCCTCGACCGTCACCCCCTGTTCGCCGCTCGCCTGGCGGTCCCGTTCCGAGCGCCCGAGGCACGGGAGGATGAGGGCGCGCTTCCCGTGCACGATGTGGCTCCGGTTGAGCTTGGTGCTCACCTGGACGGTGAGGTCGCAGTTGCGCAGCCCCTCGAACGTGGCGGGTTGGTCGGGTGCCGCGAGGGCGAAGTTGCCACCCAACGAGACGAAGACCTTCACGTCACCGCTGCGCATGCCTTCGATCGTGGGGACGGTGCCCAACCCCTCTTCGCGCGGCGGCTCGAAGCCACACACCTCTCCGAGCCGGTCGAGGAAGTCCTTCGGAGGCCGGTGGTTGATGCCGCAGGTCCGGTTTCCCTGCACGTTGCTGTGGCCCCGGACCGGGCAGGGTCCGGCTCCGTCGCGGCCGATGTTGCCGCGCAACAGCAGCACGTTGACGATCTCGCGCACCGTGTCGACGCCGTGCTCGTGCTGGGTCAGGCCGAGGCACCAGGCGATGATGGCGCGCTGCGACGCCAGGTACGAGTCCGCGAGCTTGCGGATGTCCGGCTCGGCGATGCCGGATCCGTCGACCAGCTCGGACCAGGGGGTGGACGCGACCAGGGCCCTGTACTCGTCGAAGCCGTGCGTGAAGCGCTCGATGAAGTCCCGGTCGATTGCGTCGGAGTCCTGCTCCGTCGCCTCGAGGACCGCTTTGGCGACACCGCGCAGGAGCGCCATGTCGCCGCCGATCCGCACCTGCACGTTCATGGTGCCGATCTTGGTCGCGCGGAACCTCGCCATCTCGACGAACTCGTGGGGGACGATCGTGCGCCTCGAGGCCGCCTCGATGAGCGGATTGATGTGGACGAGCTGCGCGCCACGTCGTTCGGCCTCGGCCAGCCACGTGAGCATCCGCGGCGCGTTCGAGGCGGCGTTGTCGCCCAGGAGCCAGATGGCGTCGGCGTCGGCCCAGTCGTGCAGGTCGACGGTCCCCTTCCCGCTCCCGATCGCCGCAGTCAGCGCCCGGCCGCTCGCCTCGTGGCACATGTTCGAGCAATCCGGGAGGTTGTTGGTGCCGAACTCCCGCACCCACAGTTGGTACAGGAACGTCGCCTCGTTGCTCAGCCGGCCGGACGTGTAGAACGCCGCCTGGTGCGGACTGTCCAGCGCGCGGAGCGTGTCGCCGACCAGCGCGAACGCGTCGTCCCAGGAGATGGGCTCGTACTTGTCGGTCGCCGGGTTGTAGCTCAGAGGCTCGGCGAGCCGCCCCAGGTCCTCGAGGTCGTAGTCGGTCCACCCGGCCAACTCCGCGACCGTGTGCGCGGAGAAGAACTCCGGGTTGGCCTTCGCGTGCGCCATCTCCCAGGTGACGTGCTTGGCGCCGTTCTCGCAGATGTCGAGATGGAGGCCGTCGGGGTCGTCAGGCCAAGCACAGCCCGGGCAGTCGAAGCCCCCGTCCTCCTGATTCATCATGAAGAGCGCACGGAAACCCTCCAACGGCTCCCCGGCGCGCTCGAGCACGCGCGCGACGCTGCGGGCCGCACCCCAACCGGCAGCAGGATGGTCGTACTCGTGACGGGAGTAGTGGCCGTCGGGCACCGGGCCGCGACCCAACGCCGGCTCGCCCGGCACCGCGCCGAGCATCAGCTGCTCCTTGTCGGGGGACTTGTCCGATGGCGACATGAGGTTGCCTCCTTGTCCGTGGAGGGCTCCGGGTGCTTGACGGACCCGGCTCGATCGCTGGGCAGCGAGAGGTCGGAGTCGCCCGTGTCGAGGCGCGTTGCCTTCGTCAGCGTATCGATCGTGACGGCATTGGCAAGGAGAACCACCCTCCGAAAGTCCTGGCGCGTGGACCCAACGATCGGTGACGGTGGGGCGTCGTTCTCACAGGGGGTCCGTTGCCAGACTTCGAGGCGTTCTTCGAACACGAGTACGGCGCAGTCCTGCGGACGGTCGCGCTCGCGATCGGCGATCACCCCCGAGCCGAGGAGGCGACCCAGGAGGCCTTCGCCCGCGCGTTCCGGAAGTGGCGCACGGTGTCGGAGATGACGCGGCCGGCAGCCTGGGTCCACGTCGTCGCCATGAACGCGGAGCGCAGCCGGCTGCGTCGTGCCTCGCGGATCTCGACCGCCGGACCTTCCGAAGCGGTAGGAGCCGTCGATCCCGCCCCAGCCGTGGTCGCGCGCGTGGTCGTCGCCCAGTTGCTCGACCGGCTGCCGCCCCGGCAGCGCGCCGCGATCGTCCTGCGCTACCTGGGTGAGCTCACCATTCCCGAGGTGGCCCGGGCTCTGGGCTGCGCCGAAGGCACGGTGAAGTCGGCGTTGCACGACGCGCTGCGGAACCTACGGGTCGAGCTCGAAGGGAGCGAGATGTGAACGAGGAGCAACTGCGCGGCGCATTGACCGCGCTCGCCGGACCGGCTGGCCGCCCGTCACCGGAAGATCGCGACCGGGTGCGCCACCTCGTGCGGCGAGCGCGCCGGCGGGTAGGTGTCGTCGGTTGCGCGCTCGTTCTCGTGATCGGGCTCGGCGCCTTCACGTTCGTCGACGCGACGGCCGGGTCGAGCCCTCGACCGGTGATCGCGACCAGCTCGCCGGCGTGTCGTAGCCAGCTCCCGCGCGCTCGGCCGCAAGCGCAGGTTCCCCCCAGCGTCCGTGGGTGGGCGCACAATGCCCCGGTCGTGGGCGCGCGGACTCTCTGGGCGGTCCGGCGGCTCCTCACCGCCCCGGGCTTCCACGACGGCAGCGTGTGGAGGCTGAAGATCAGCTGGTTCGTCGACCCGCCGGGTCCGAACCAGCCCGCACCGGTGTTCGTCGCACGCGAGGTGGGAGGGACGGCCCGGGCGACGGCCGAGGTGCACGCGGCCACCGACGCCCGCGGCTCGTGGTTCGCGTCGACGATCGACCTGCCCGCGAGCGGCTGTTACGACTTCTCGATCCGCGAGCACGGGTTCACGCTCGTCTTCCGGCGGTACGTGGGCCCGGGGCGGTGAGCGCTCCTCGACGGAGCGCGTTGGCTAGTACCTGGAACTGGCCGTGGTGGTCGTCGCACCCGAGCCGGACGCGCGCGGGGCGAGCTGCTTGCCTGCCGGAGACAGCGCAAACCAGCTTGCGCCGAACGCGGTGACGCCCTCACCGTTGGTGGCGCCGGCCTTCTGGTCGCCTTGGAAGAGATACAGCGGGTGGCCGTTGTAGGTGACCTGTCGGGTGCCGTCGGAGCGCGCGACCGTACCGATCAGTGAAGCCTTCGCTCCGTGTCCGACCGACGGTTTGCCCGTGACGGTCAGCGGCGGCCACGCGGTGGCGCAGGCGCCGGTGCAGGCGCTGGTGGTCCCCGAGTCCTTCTTGAACAGGTAGAGCGTGCGCCCCTTCGAGTTGACGAGGGTGTTGCCAAGCTTCGTCTTCGAGACCTTGACCGTCACCGTGGCCTTGGTCGCGGCAGCCGAGACACGGTCGACGCGCCCGCGTAGCCGCCGACGCCGACGCCGACGACTGCCAACGCGGTGATCGCCACCATTGCCGTACGTGCGAGGAGCTTGTTGGATCGTTTGGGATTCATAGTGGTCCTTCTCGGTACGTCGGACTGATGTGACCTCCAGTTCCCCCTTGGGGCAGTGCCCGCTTGGGGCTTCCGTCCACCCTCGGATTGCGTCGTCGGCCGTCAGCGACGGCCCGGCGGGACCCGCGTGGAAGGGGTGTCGACGTCTCCGTCCGGGCGCGCCAGTACCCACGCGCCTACCGGAGCGCGTGGGCCCGGCGCGGTGCGTGCTCCCTGGTGCGAACTACTTGATGTGGATGCCGGAGATGGCCCGGGCGATGACGAGCCGCTGGATCTCCGAGGTGCCCTCGAAGATCGTGTAGATCTTCGCGTCGCGGTGCCAACGCTCCACCGGGTACTCGCGCACGTAGCCGTAGCCACCGAGGATCTGGATCGCCTCGTCGGTGACCTTCACCGCGGTCTCCCCCGCCTTGAGCTTGCTCATCGAGCCCTCACCGGCGGTGAACGTCTTACCGTTGCGGGCCATCCAACACGCGCGCCAGACGAGCAGGCGGGATGCATCGATCTCCATGCGCATGTCGGCGAGCTTGAACGCGATGCCCTGGTTCTCGATGATCGCCCGACCGAACTGCTTGCGCTCCTTGGCGTAGTCGAGCGCGTACTCGTAGGCGGCCCGGGCGATGCCGACGGCCTGGGAGCCCACGAGCGGGCGGCTGGCCTCGAACGTGGCCATCGCGGCCTGCACCTTGCTGCTCTTGCCCTCGCGGGCGCGGGCGAGGCGCGCGTCGAGCTTCTCCTTGCCGCCGAGCAGGCAGCTGCCGGGCACGCGCACGTCGTCGAGGACGACCTCGGCGGTGTGGCTGGCGCGGATGCCGTGCTTCTTGAACTTCTGGCCCTGGCTCAAGCCGGGGGTGCCGGGCGGCACGACGAAGCTGGCGTGGCCGCGGGCCTTGAGCTCGGGTTCGACGGACGCGACGACCACGTGGATGTCGGCGATGCCGCCGTTGGTGATCCAGGTCTTCGTGCCGTTCAGGACCCACTCGTCCTTGGTCTCGTCGTACACGGCGCGGGTGCGGAGGGAGCTGACGTCACTGCCGGCGTCGGGCTCGCTCACCGCGAACGCGGCGAGCTGGATCTTCTCCGGCGTCCCGAAGCACTGGGGGACCCACTCGGCGATCTGCTCGGGCGTGCCGTTGCCGACGATGCCCGATACCCCCAGCGCGCTGCCGAAGATCGACAGGCCGATTCCGGCGTCACCCCAGAAGAGCTCCTCGCTCACGATCGGCATCGTGAGCCCGGTGGGGTCGGCGAAGGCCTGCGCGAAGAACTCCCACGAGTACAGCCCGATCTTGGCGGCCTCCTCGATGACCGGCCACGGGGTGGCTTCCTTCTCGTCCCACTCGTGGGCGACCGGGCGCACGACGTCCTCGGCGAAGTCGTGGACCCACATCTGGATCTGGAGCTGGTCCTCGTTGAGGTCGAGCGAGAAATCGGCCATCGAAGGTCCTTCCGGGGAGGTCGTCTCGGCTGCGATGTTACCGGACGGTAATGGGAAGTTACCACCGTCTCACAGCACGCAAACGCCACCCGGAGCGACTCGCCCGGCCGGCGCCGGCCGGCCTCAGCTCAGGTCGTCGAGGTCGATGTCGGTGCCCCGCCGCACGAGCGCGATGAGCTTGCCGGCGAACGGCGGGTGCAACGGGATCGCGCCGGTGCGGTGGTCGAGGGCGACCGTGAACTGGCGCTTGCCCTTGTAGGTGGGCAGCGAGACCCGCTCGGGGTCGGTCCACTTGTGGTAGCTCGGCTCGAGCTCGATCGCCTGGTACTCGCGGAAGCGCGGCGGCTTCGACGGGTTCGCCGCCATCGCGGCCATCAGCGACGTGGTGACGACGGTCGGGTAGGGCGACGCGAGCCCGAAGCGCTTGACCTCGGCGGCCACGAAGGGCCGGAGCGCGTCCTTCAGCTTCGGGGTGCCGGCCCGCACGCCCGCGGCGAACGCGGCCACCGCGGCCGCGTCGGCGGCGCGGTTGACCCGCAGCATGGTGTCGGTGAGCAGCTGGCGCTGATCGTCATCGAGTCGGAGTCGCAACGGTTCCACGAAGGCGCATCGTAGGGGGACACGCGCAACCGCCGCGTTCCGGTTTCACGCGGACGCGACGGAGCCCCCTCCGGGGAGGGGGCTCCGGGCACGACCGCGAAGGTTGCGATCAGCGGGTGGTGCGCTTGGCCGGAGCCTTCTTCGCCGCGGTGGTCCGCTTGGCGGGCGCCTTGCGGACGGCGGCCTTCTTGGCCGGAGCCTTCTTGACCGCCGCGCGCTTCACGGGTGCCTTCCTCGCGACGGGCGCCTTACGCGCCGGGGCCTTGCGGGCCGGCGCCTTCTTCGCCGCGGTCTTGCGAACCGGAGCCTTGGCGGGCGTGGCCTTGCGGGCCGCGGTGGTACGCGTGGCGGTCTTCTTCACCGGCGCGGCCTTGCGGACCGTACGACCGGAGAGCGCCGCGTCCTTGAACGCCTTCAGCGGCGTGATGCGGACCTTCTTCGAGGCCTTGATGCGGATGGCCTCGCCCGTCGCCGGGTTCCGGCCCATCCGCGCCTTCGAGTCGCGGCGGGCGAATTTGGCGAAACCGGGGATGGAGACCGGCTCACCCTTCGACACCTTCTCGGTGACGATGTCGACGAAGTGCTGGACGAAGGCCTCGGCCGAACGCTTGTCAGTATCCAAGCGCTCGCTGATCTCCGCCACGAGTTCTCTACGGTTCACGGATCCTCCATGGCTGACAACTGTGGGGTAACGGCGAGAGCCTTACACCTCGGCCCGCGAAATACATGGAATCCAGGGACTTTTCTTCGCGTCCTCGGTCGGGAAGGCCCGGTTTTCGGGCTCCGCGGCCGCGCGTCGACGCGTAGGACCCCTCATTTCGGACTCCGACGCGTCGACGACGTCGCTACGCGTTGCCGATGTGGTCGGTGGTGGGGCGCGCGGCGTCGGTGATGCTGAACGCGTCCGGTACGGGGTACTGGCCGAGCACGAAGCTCAGGATCGCGGCGTGCTGCATCTCGACCGGCTGGATCGAGGCGGGAAGTTGCAGCTGCTGGACGTCCTGCAACTGCTGCAGGCTCTTCTGGTACGTCGCGGCGGCTGCGTTCTCGAGCTGGAGCGCGAGCGTCGCGACGCCCACGATGTCCTTGACGTTGGCGATCGCGGGCGTGACGACGAGGTCCATCACCGTGGTGTCCACCTGCTTGCCCACCTTGTTGGCCGACGGCAGCGCTGCGTTCCAGGCGTCGGCGTGGTCCTGGTGCTGCTGCATCACGGTCGTGATGAAGGTGCTGATGGCCGGCGGGACGGGCCCGAGCTTGCCGCTCTGAGCCGCCTTGAGCGCGGTGGCATAGGTGAGGACCGCGGTGTTCTCCAGCGCGGCGGCGAGCATGCCGACCTGGACGGCGGTGGGAGCGCTCTTCGCCGGGGGCTTCCCGGCAGAGGTGGTGGTGGTCGGCGGCTTGGCGCTGTCGGTCCCGCCGCAGGCGGCCAACGCGACACCGCCGAGCGCGACGCCCGAACCGACGAGGAAGCCGCGACGGCTCGACTGGTGCGTCCCGGCCTGGCGGACGCCGTCGCGCAGCTTCTCCGACCACTTCGACACTGCCGCGTGCATCTCGGGCAGCGCCTGCTGGTGCATCCCGTCGAGGTTCGCGGTCATCGCCGTGAGCTGGGCCTCGCTGATGTGCATGACGTCCTTCCGGCGGCCGAACCTCACTTGACCACTCCTTCCGTGCTCGGACGCGCGTCCTGGGTCGTGACGAAGGCTTCGGGGAATCCGACGCTGCCCAACGCCGGAGGCAGAGCCATCAGGTCGGGGGGCGGAAGCACGATCAGGTCGGCCTGGAGGCCGACGAGCAGCTCCCGGACCGCCAGTAGCGTCGCCGCGTGCTGGGCCTCGACGCCCATGATGCTCGCGGTGACGACGCGGGCGTTCTCGTCGGCGAGCGCCGTGATGTTCGCGACGTAGGTCTCCTCCGCCGCCTGCTCGAGCAAGATCGCGAGGTTGACCACGGGCAGAGGACTCGTGAGGCCAGGCTTGGCCTGGTTCACGAGCCCCTGCAGAACCGGGTCGGGAGCCGTCTGCGCCTTGCCGCCGAGCTTGGTCACCAAGGCGTTGAACGCGATGCCGTGCTGCTCGTGCTGACGGGCGGTGGTGATGGCGAAGTTCTTGATCGTGACGTTGGCGGAGTCGCCGCCGATGAAGGGCAACGTCAGCGCGAGCGTGTACGTGGCCACCGCCAGGTTCTCGATCGACGCCGCGGTCTGCAGGATCTGTACGTCGGCTGTCTGGTCGGCGTACGCGGGCGACTCCATCAGCGCGAGGAGCGCGGCGCCGAAGCCGACGCCCGCGAGCGCGCCCTTGGAGAAGAACCCGCGGCTGCGTGCGACGCGGCTGCGCTCTGCGGCGAACGCGCGGTTCGCCTCGACGTCGTCCTCGCCGGCCGCGCGGCGCTCGAGTCCGCGTTCGGTGAGCTCGGCGAGTGGTCCGGCACTGGCCCGTTGGGCGTCGGCGTGCAGGTCCTGGGACTCCTCGGTGAGCTGCTCGAGCGCCCGATCGTCGATCGACATGGGGTGCGTACTCCCTTGCGTCAGTGGTGGTTCCGGGGGAAAACGTAGGACGGACGGCCGCCGAATCCTCAATCTTGGCGCTCGACCGGCGCGAGGTCCGGGAGTGCGCGGCCCTGATCACGTCCGACCTGGGATCACAACGAGCGCCGCAGGGCCGTCGGACTCCCCCCTCCTGAGCGTCCGACGGCCCCCGCGCGAGCTAGTCGACGGTCGGCACGCCCTCCGCCGCAGCGATGCGGTCGAACGCCTTCGGCAGGTTCTTGATCTCGAACGCGAGGACGATCTGGAGGATGCCGATCAACACGGCCCAGATACCCACGACCGTGATCGCAACCGCGAGCGTGAGACCGGGCCGCCGCAGCAGGTAGATGCCGAGCGGCACCTCGATGAGGCCCGTGATCAGCAGGAGCCACCAGTAGGCGATGTCGTGGCGGTTCGCGAGGGAGCCGACGATGTCGACGGCGCCGTTCACGACGATCGAGGCGCCGATGAAGATCGCGATGAGCAGCAGCGTCTGGCCCGGCCAGGCCAGGACCACCACGCCGGCGATCATCTCGAGGACTCCGAAGCCGAGCGTCCAGTTCCGTGAGCTGCCGTCGAGTGGCGGTGTGATGGCACGCATCAGGCCTTGGAAGATCAGCACCAAGGCGACGAACGTCGCAAGCTCGGAGACGGTCCACTTGGCGTCGAGGATGACGATCCCGGCGACCAGGGCGACCAGGCCACTGAGCAACAGGGTCCACCACGACTTCGCGATCCGGACCGCGATCTCGCGGGTGAGGGGAGTCGGGGGGCCGAATGGTTGCATCAACATGGGTTGCCCCTTTCGTTCGCCGCGGGACGCGGCGCCCGGAGTATTCCAGAGCCCGAGCCCTTGCGAGGCGATGCAACGCGAGGGCAACGCGGAGCTACCCGGGGGGCGAGCCCCTCATCGCGGCGGACGGTCCTACTCGGGGCGGACCATGGCCACCGCGACGCACATGAGGCGGTCGTCGGCACCGGTGTCCACGATGCGGACCCGCATGACGTCGCCGTCGGGACGCGAACCGATCCGCTCTGCGGTGGCGACGATCATCGGACCGGCCCGACCCGGCGCCATGTAGTGGACGACGAGGTCGCCGGTCGCCGAGGGCCGCCCGGTCGCCGTGGTGACCGCGTGCTCGGCGGCGAGGTCGGCAAGCAGAGCGATCGCGCCGCCGTGCAGGATGCCCCACGGGTTGCGGAGGTCAGGGGTCAGCTCGAGCCCGACGCTGGTGGCGTCGACCGGGCGGATGCCGAGGTCCTGCGGGCCGGAGTCGGCGCCGACCCGACTGCGTCCCATGCCGAACGGTCGATCGTGCTTCGGGGCGCCGCCGGCGAACTCGAGGATGGCCGACGTGAGGACGCCGTCGGCGACGAGCGCGCGGTCGCGGCCCTCGTCGCGCACCTGGACCGCGCTGACGACCGCGTTGCGCCCGGCCCGGAGGATCGTGGCCCGCATCGCGAGTGGACCGACGGCGTCGAGCGTCGCGACGCGCTGGCTCAGGTTGGTGGAGACGACCCAACCGGGCAGGGCGGCAAGGCCTGAGCCGAGACCGCCGGCGCAGTCGATCAAGGCGGCGACCGCGCCGGCCCGGAGCAATCCGCTCGCGGTGGTGACGTGTCGGCCGACGGGTGCTGTCCCGACGATGACCGGCGACTCGATCACCCCGTCGGGCTGCTCCCAGAGGTCGAGCTGCAGCCACTGCCCGATGTCGGTCACCGCGTTGCCACCACGCCGGCCGTGGCCGTGACCCGGCTGCGGTTGCCCGAGTCGACCAACGTCACCCTCGCGCTGCCGAAGTCGCTGGTGGCGGAGAGCACCGTCGCCTCGGTGAGCACCGGGCCGACGCGGGCCTGGGCGAGATAGGTCAGCTGCAGGTCGCGGGTCTCGACCGGGGTGCCGCACGCCTCGGTCAGCGCGACGTCGGCCGAGATGCAGGCGACGAGGGCCACGATGCCCCCCTGCATGGCCGCGAAGGAGTTGTGCACGTAGTCCTCGATCGGCACCTCGAGACCACCGGCCTGCGCGTCGCGCACCTCGATGCCGAGCTCCTGGACGAACGGCTTGTCGAAACCACCGCCGTCGAGGATCCGTCCGGACGGGCTCCCCGACGCGGCCTCGAACCTGGTGATGTCGGGGTTCCCCTCCCGCCGGGGCAGGACCGCGAACGTCATCGTCGCGATGCCGATCCGGCCGTCGGACTCGGTGGACGGATCGAACGCACCGCGCGGGAGCGAACCGCCGTCGAACGGGAAGTGGTCGAGGTCGACGCTGAGCACCACGGTGCTGTGACCCGCCCGCAGGACCCGGGCCGACGCCACGACCGCGCCTTCCGACGGCGCGTCGACGATGTGGAGCGTGAGGTCGGCGGTCGCGATCCAGTCGGGTTGCGCGGCGCGGGCGGCGAGGCCTCCACCCACCACGTCGACCAGGGTCGCGAGGGCGCCGGCGGACACGCCTCCCGACGGGCCGCAGATCGCGGGCACGATCGGCATCCCGGCGCGGCCGGTGTCGGTTCCCATCTCGAGGACCGAGAGCGCGAGGTCGCGCAGGAAGTGGTGCTCGGGGGGATAGGTGGGCGGCACGGGCCGCACGATAGCGGTCGGCCACGCCGGGGCCGGAGGAGCTACGCGGGCTCGGCCACTCCGGCGGCGCGCCGACGGGCCGCACGCCGCCACGCGAGGAGCAACCCGCGCCACCCGAACGTCGTGAGGCCGATGAAGACCAGGACGACAACGGTGAAGGTGCCGAACGAGTCGCCGTGGCTGGTGAAGAGCTCGCGGATCACCAAGCCGATCAGCACGCCGGCGATCCACGTGACCGCGAGCCGCAACCAGGTGCGGTCGGCCCGCGTGTAGAGGTGCGTCGCGAGCGCGACGACGAACCAGCCCAGGAGCAGGGGCCACAAGACGGTGAGGAACCAGCTCAGGCCGCCGTTGATCGCGTGCTGGTCGCGCCCGAGGAACACGAACGCCACGAAGCACACCGCGTCGGCGAACGGTGCGACGACCCCGCCGAGCGGCCGGGGCGCGGGTTGGGACGTACCGGTCCGGTTCACCCGGCGAGTCTTGCCGCCCGCACCCCCTCGCCTGGCATCGCGCCATGCCTTTGTGCGTCCCTGGAGCACACATATCGTGCTCGGGGGACGCACGAACCTTCAGGCGTCGACGGCGTGGGTGCGCAGCTCGCCGAGGGTCGCCCACTCGAGGGCCCGCATGTGGGTGGAGGCGAGGATGACCGTCGGCGCCGCGTTGGCGTCGTAGGCCTCCTTCCAGCGGTCCGCGCAGAGGCACCAGCGGTCACCCGGCTGCAAGCCCGCGAACCCGAAAGCGGGGTTCGGCGTCGACAGGTCGTTGCCGCGCTCCGCGGAGAACTTCAGGAACTCGGCGTTCATCACCGCGCAGACCACGTGCACCCCCGGGTCGTCGGGGCCCGTCGAGCAGCACCCGTCGCGGTAGAAGCCGGTCAGCGGGTCGAGTCCGCACGGCACGAGGTCGTCGCCCAACACGTTCTTCGCCATGGCGCGATTGGAGCACGTCCGGGCCCGGCGTGGGGGCGATCGGGTGCAACGGCCCGGGATACGCGAAGCTCGCGCCACATCCCCGACGCCGAGCAGGAGGCCATCGTGGCCGACGAAGAACTCCGCCAGAAGATCGACAAGCTGGAGCGGGAGCTCGAAGAGCTCCGGCGCAAGGAGAGCCACGACTCCGACCGCGGCCCCGACGACCAGGACCGGATCCGCCACCTCGAGGGTGAGATCGAGCAGACCTGGGACCTGATCCGCCAGCGCGGTGGTCGTCGCGACGCCGGTGAGGATCCCGACGGCGCGTCGCCGCGCCCGGTCGAGACGGTCGAGAACTACGAGCAGTAGCCCCGGGGCCGCGCGGTTCGGGCGGGCTTGACCACGAGGGACAGGGCGCGCCGGGCGTTCGCGGACGGTAGCTTCCGGGCATGACCGAAGCCCGTCTCGACTGGTTGGGTTGCGCGACCTTTCGCTTCACCGTCGGCCCGACGGTCGTCTTCCTCGACGCGTACCTCGACCGGATCCCCACCGCGCCGCCGGTCGGCATCACCACCGCCGACGTCGACCGCGCCGACTGGATCGTCGTCGGTCACTCGCACTTCGACCACGCCTACGGCGCCGAGCGCATCGCGATGAACACCGGCGCGAAGATTCTCGGCTCCTACGAGACGATCCGGATCATGGGTCGCGCCGGCGTGCCGGCCGAGCAGCTCATGCCCGTGTCGGGCGGCGAGCACGTGCGGCTCGGCCCCGACCTGACGGTGCGCGTCCTGCCGAGCATCCACTCGTGCCTGTGGGCGAAGAACGCGGGGCAGGCCCACGAGACCTGCTTCGGCGACCTCGACGTGCTCCAGCACGAGCGCGACGCGCGGCTCGGCGACATGGGCAAATGGATCTCGGCCCTCGGTCCCGAGGTCACCGAGCATCTCCACGACTCGAACCAGGGCGCCCTCGGCGACGGCGGCGCGTTGCTCTTCCTGTTCGAGACGCCCGACGGCTCGGTGCTCTACCAGGACACCTCGGGTCACTGGTCGGGGATCCTCGAGCACCTGCGGCCCGACGTCGCGATCCTCGCGGCCGCCGGGCGCGGCAACGTCGACGGCGAACCGACGCAGGGCTCGCTGGCCCAGTTCATCGCGCGCGAGACGTCGTTGCTGCAGCCCCGCCGCGTCGTGCTCGGCCACCACGACGACTGGATGCCCGGCTTCTCGGTCCCGCTCGACCCCGCTCCGATCCGGAACGAGCTCGCGATGCAGCTGCCGAACGTCGACTTCCTCGAGATGGGCTACCTCGAGAACCAGCCGTTGTTTTCGGGGCTCTAGACACCCGTCGCGGTCTCTGACGCCGACGTCAGCCCGGCGATATGGTGCCGGGCATGACCTCCACCCTGCCTGCGGACACCGCCGACCTCGCTCGCCGTTTCGCCGCCGCCGCCGGTTCGGCCGACCCGGAAGTGGTGCGTCCGCTCTTCACCGACGACGCCGCGATCTGGCACAACGTCGACGGGGTCACGCAGTCACTCGACGAGATGCTCGTGATGCTCCAGTGGGTCGCCACCAACCTCGTCGGGCTGCGCTACGCCGACGTCCGGCTGCACCCGACGCCCACCGGGTGGGTGCAGCAGCACGAGCTCCAGGCCACGACGGCCGATGGCCGCGCCGTCGCGGTTCCCGCATGCCTCGTCTTCACCGTGCGCGACGGCCGCATCGCGCACCTCGAGGAGTACCTCAACTCGGGCAGCTTCGGCGGGCTCACCAAGGCCGAGTAGCCGCTCGCCACCACCGTCCCTGTAACGACCGATCGATCCGCTCACCGAACCCGATCCCAGCTCCGGGAGGACCCATCGTGGCCAAGATCTACTACCAGCAGGACGCCGACCGCTCCGTCCTCGACGGCCAGTCCGTCGCCGTGGTGGGGTACGGCAACCAGGGGCGATCGTGGGCGCTCAACCTCCGCGACTCCGGCGTCGACGTCTCGGTCTGCGTACGCAGCGACGCCACCCGCGAGCGGGCCGAGGAGGACGGCTTTCAGACCCACGACCTCGAGTTCGCGTCGACGGCCGACATCCTCTGCATCCTGATCCCGGACGACATCATCCCGTCGCTGCCCATCAAGCCGAAGGCCGACGCGCTCACGATCGTCGCGAGCGGATACACGGTCGCCTTCGACCGCTTCGACCCGGCCGGCGACATCGGCATGATCGCCCCGCGCATGCTCGGCCCCGAGGTCCGGCTCTGCTACGAGGAGGGCATCGGCTTCATCACCGCCATCGGCATCGAGCGCGACGTCACCGGCACCGCGTGGCCCCGGCTGCTCGCGGTGTGCGACGCCATCGGCGGTCTGCAGCAGGGTGCGATCGAGCTCACCGCGCAGCAGGAGGCCGTCCTCGACCTCAGCGTCGAGCAGGCGCTCTCCCCCGCGCTCGTGGCGGTCAACCAGGCGTTCGTGCAGTCGATGCTCGCCCAGGGCATCCCGATCGAGGCGATCGTCGTCGAGATGGTCCTCTCGGGCGAGGTCGAGCGCACCTACCGGCTCCTGCGCGAGGTCGGGTCGCACGTGCAGGCGGAGTTCCACTCCCCCACGAGCCAGTACGGGCAGCTCTCGCGGCGCGAGGCCTACATGCACCTCGACATCGCGGCCACGATGACCGGCCTCGTGGAGGACATCCGCTCGGGCAAGTTCGCCGACGAGTGGGACGCCGAACGCGACAGTGGCTACGCCGCGCTCAACGCGCTGAAGGCGAAGCACCACGGCCCCGAAGCGATCGCGTTCGACGAGGAGCTGCGGTCGCGCATCGGTCCTGGTGCCGCGACCCGCTCGAAGTAGCCCCGGTCGAAGGAGCCCGGACGCGCCACAGCCGGCTCGCTGGAGCCGGCTGTGGTGCTCGCCCTCTGGGCGTGACCGCGGGGATCAGTCGGTGGGGAGCAGGACCAGGCGGCCGTAGAGCTCGGCCCGCTTCTCCTCGAAGTCCTCGTAGGAGATGGTCCCCCGCTCGAGCTCCTTGTGCACCGCCTCGATGAGCTCCATGAGCTCACCGGCGGACGCACGCTCGATCTCTTCACTCGTGGTCGGCGTGGGCTCGGCCTCCGAGCGCTCCTGGCGGCGTTCGCGCTTCGCGGCGGCCTTCGCCTGCTTGGCGCGGTCACGCTGGAGCTTCTCGAACGAAGTTCGCTGCGTACCCATGGCAGTACCTCCCAGTACCTCGGCGCCGATCGACCAGGATCGAGGACGCGATTGCAGGTGACAGTCTCAGGGTCGGACGCCACGAGCACCGGCATCCGGCGGGGGCGAGTCACGACCCACGAGCACGTGGGGGAGCCCCTCCGAGGGGCGCCACATTACTCCGTGGATGCGCGTCGCGCCGGTCGGGCGTCCGGATTGTCAGGGTTCGGACGGTGATTTTCGCCGCAACCCGTAGCGGTGGGCCGCCGGAGCCCGTTCGCTTGCGGCGTTCAGATTGCTGACGTTACCGTCAGCTTCCTCCCGACAGAAACGGTGGTCCCCACATGGGCACGGCGGACGTTCTCGACATCTGGGTCAACGTGGTGACGCCGCGCTCCGCTTCCGACTTCACGTCCCAGGAGGGCTACGAGCACGTCGCCGGCTATCTCGGGGCCACGTCGACCGGCGGCAACCCGATCGACGCGCTGCTCGCCCGCATGGACGAGCTGGGCGTCGCCACCGGCATCACGTGCCCCGGCATGCAGGGTGACGGCGTCGAGAAGGCCCTCGAGCTCGCCGAGGCGCACCCGGGCCGCCTGCTCGTCGCCGCCGGCATCACCGATCCGGCCCACCCGACCCGCAACGTGAAGCACCTCCGCGAGCTGGCCGGGAACCCGCGCCTCGCGATGGCGCGGGTGATGCCGCTGTTCACCCAGGTCCCGACCAACGACCCGCTGCACTTCCCCGTCTACGCGGCGTGCGAGGAGCTCGGCCTCCCGGTCGCCATCAACGTCGGCATCCCGGGCCCGCGGGTGCGCTCGCGGGTCCAGCACCCGGAGCTGCTCGAAGACGTGATGATCGCCTTTCCCGACCTGGTGATCATCGGCGCGCACATGGGCCATCCCTACGAGGAGCTGCTCATGAACTACATGCGCAAGTGGGACAACCTCTACCTCTCGTGCACGGCCTACGCGCCCAACTACTTCGACCCCGCGCTGGTGAAGTTCATGAACAGCAAGACGTACCGCGGCCGCGTGCTCTGGGGCAGCGACGACCCGTGGTTCCCGATGGAGCGCTCGATCACCGAGGCCCGCAACGTCGCGCTCGACGAGGAAGCGATGGCGCTCTTCCTCGGCGGTACCGCCCGGCGACTGCTCGACCGCACCACGCGCTGACGCGGGGGCACGCCGCGCGTGCGTCAGTCGTCGAGCGCGGCGAGCGCGGCCTCGTCGACCAGGTCGGCGAAGTCGGGGTGACGCTCGATGTACTTCGCCATGAAGGGGCAGAGCGGGACGACCTTCAGGTTCCGCGAGCGGACGTCGTCGAGGACCCCCGCGGCGAGCTTCGACCCGAGTCCCTGGCCCTCGAACGCGCCGTCGATCTCGGTGTGCACGAGGATGATCCGACCCGCCCTGCGCAGGTAACGGGCGTAGCCGGCGAGCTCACCGTCGACATGGATCTCGAAGCGGCCCTGGTCCGGGTTGTCCTGAACCTCGATCATCGGAAACCTCCTGTACCGGTGACGCGGACACCCCGCCGGCCGATCAGCAGGCGGGGCGTCCGGAACACCGAGGTGTGTGCGCGGATGTCAGTGGGTCGGCTCGAGCACCGGCTCGTCGAAGCCTTCCGGAAGCGTGGGCGGCGCGTCCTCCACGAGCACGTGGGGGACGATCCGGTCGAGCCACTTCGGCAGCCACCAGTTGGCGTTGCCGAGCAGCTCCATCGTCGCCGGCACCAGCACGACCCGGACCACGGAGGCGTCGATGAACACCGCCACCGCCAGGCCCAGACCGATGAGCTTGAGCGCCCGGAGGTCGGAGAGCACGAAGCTGCCGAAGACGAACACCATGATGAGTGCAGCCGCCGTGATCACGCGTGCCGTGCTCGCGAGACCTTCGGCCACCGCCTCGGCGTTGTTCCCGGTCTTCTGGTAGTGCTCCCGGATGCCGCTCAGCAGGAAGACCTCGTAGTCCATCGAGAGCCCGAAGACGATGGCGAACAACATCATCGGCACCCAGGCCTCGATCGGCGCCTTCTCGACGCCGAAGAACGAGGCGCCCCAACCCCACTGGAAGATGGCCACGATCACGCCGTAGGCCGCCCCGATGGACAGCAGGTTCATGACCACCGCTTTCAACGGCACCAGGACCGAGCGGAACACCACGAGCAGCAGGATGAAGCTGAGGACGAGCACCGCCCCGATGAAGATCGGCATGCGGGAGCCGATCACGTCGGAGAAGTCGATCGCGCTGGCGGTCTGACCGCCGAGGTTGACCGTGGTCCCGGTGCCCGCGGTGGCCTGCGGGATCACGTTGTCCCGCAGGTGGTGGATGAGGTTCTCGGTCGCCTTGGCCTGCGGTCCCGTGGTCGGGAACAGCGTCGCCAGGGCCGCGTTGCCCGACGGGTTCGGTGACGGGTTCGTCACCGACGCGACACCGGGCGTCGTGCGCAAGGTGGACACGACCTTGCCGAGGTTCGCGCCCGCATCCTTCCCCGTGGCCACGACGAGCACCGGGCCGTTCGAGCCCGGCCCGAAGCCCTTGGCGATGAGGTTGTAGGCCTTGTGCGTCGTGCTGGTGGTGGGGTCGTTGCTCGCGTCGGCACTGCCCAGGCGCAGGCTGAAGACCGGCAGCGCCACGATCACGAGGAACAGGAAGCCGGCGACCGCGATCGGCCACGGCCGCCGCTGGATCGTCCGGGCCCAGCGGTGCCACATGCCCTCGCCGGTCCGGGCCTTGCGCCGACCGACGTGCAGCCGGTCGATGGTGAAGCCGACGAAGCCGAGCAGCGCCGGCAGCAGCGTGGTGGCTGCGGCCATGGCGATGACGACCGCGAGCGACACGCCGACCGCGAGCCCGTGCAGGAAGTTGATGCCCATGAGGAACATGCCGAGCACCGAGACCATCACGGTGAAGCCGGCGAAGATCACCGCCCGGCCCGAGGTGGTCATGGCCTCGACCACCGAGGCCTCGGGCGAGTTGGTGCGGTGCAAGGCCTCCCGGTAGCGGGTGACGATGAACAGCGCGTAGTCGATGCCGACCCCGATGCCGATCATCGCCGCGACCTGCGGGGCGAAGCTCGGCGTGGTGAACACGTTCGCGAGGATGCCGACCCCCGCGAGGGAGATCGCGATGCCGATCAGGGCCGTGGCGATCGGCAGACCCATGGCGATGACCGAGCCGAACGCGATCAGCAACACGATGATCGCGGCCAGCACGCCGATGATCTCGCTCGCCGGCATCGTCTGGTTGCCGAACCACGGGCCGGCGAACTCGACCTGCACACCCTGCTTCTCGATCGTCGACTTCGCCAGGTCCTTGATGTCGGTCGCGGTCGTCTGCGGGTGGTCGGAGTTGCCGTTCTTGGTCGTGATCGGAGCGACCGCGATCAGACCGCCCTTCGAGACCCGGAGCGGCTCGACCGAGATCACACCCGTGACCTTGGCGACCTGCTTCAGGTAGGAGTCGATCGCGGCCCGGTGCTTCGTCACGTCGCCGAAGACGATCTGGGCCTCGTCACCGTGGCGCGCCGGGAAGTCCTTGGCGAGCGTGTCGTACGCGGCCTGCGAGTCGGTGCCGGAGAGGCGCCCCGAGTTGGCGTAGTCGCCTTTCAACGCGGGCGCGGCCACCAGGGCGAGGATGAAGAGCACGACCCATAGGCCGAGCACCAGACGTCGGCGGCGGTAACACGTTCGGGCGAGATTCGCGAGCACGCTTCTTGCTCCTTCTGATCCGGGGTGCTGGAGGCGAGCGGTCTAGAGACCCCGTGCGGGGGTGGAACTCATCGGGCTCGGGTCGAAAAGCCGGGCGGCGGCTTCCGGGCTGGTCGGCGACGGAGGGCACGTGGACTGCGGAGTACGCGGTGCAGGTGGACGGGGGTCCACGACGACCTGACTCGGCCCAGGCTCCATGTGTGACAGGGCGAGACGCTAGTTGGGGCGCGGCGACGCTGCGAGGGTTGTTTTCGCTCAGCCGACCGGGGCGCCGAGCACGGTGCCGGAGATCCGGGTCGGCCGCCACGGTTGCCCGTCGTCGGTCGACGCGACGATCCTCCCCGACCCGATGGCCTCGAGCAGTCGGGCATGGTCCTTCGCGTTCTGGTCCGCGTAGGCCGCGGCGAAGCGCACCATCGCCGCTTCGAACGTGTCGCGGCGACCGAGGTAGCTCGAGATGGCTACCGGGTCGCCGGTGCGGGCGTGGGCCCGGGCGAGGGTGTAGCCGCACAGTGCGGCGTATTGCACCAGCCGCCCTGCGGTCATGGCCTCGATGTCGACGCTGAACTTCATGTCCCGGAGCTGACGGACATAGAAGTCGCGTCCCTCGGGCCCGCGGGTCCAGCCGAGGAAGATGTCGCTGCTGGCCTGGACCAGGTGCTGACCGAGCACGACGCGCTGCCCGTGGTTGTCGTACCGGGACGGACCGACGTGCGGAGCGAGGACCGATTCGCCCGCTTCCTTCACCTGGAGGAAGAGCGGGTCGCCGTCGTCCCGGCCGACCATGAGGACCACATGGCACCGCGTCCCGACGCTCCCGACCCCGACGACCTTCCGGGCCGCGTCCACGAACCGGTACTGCTGGATCAGCACCGCGCGCTCGGGCGGGAGCGTCGCGAGGTACGACTCGAACACGCGCCGCATCGGCACGCTGTCGAACGTGCCGTGTTGGATCAGCGGCGGCTGGTCGACGATGCGGCGCTGCCCGTCGACCAGTGCCGTGAGCTTGGGCAACACACTGAGACTCGTGCGCCGGCGGACCTTGGCGGCCTGATGTTCCAGGGACTTCGCCTGTTTCGCGTTCCGCGCCGCGACGAAGCCGATCACCTGGTCGAGCTCCACCTGTGCGTACCAACGGTCGAGGACGCCGAGTCGGGCGAGCTCCTGCATCCGCAGGCGGTACGTGCGCGCCGCTGCCCGCGCGGCCCGCGCGCCGGTCTCCGGCGGTACGTCGAGGTGGCGAGCGGCGACCTCGAGGCTCGCGGCCAGGCGCTTGACGTCCCACTCCCAGGGCCCGGGGAGGGTCTCGTCGAAGTCGTTGAGGTCGAAGACCAGCTTCCGCTCCGGGCTCGCGAACACGCCGAAGTTGGCGAGATGCGCATCGCCGCACGCCTGCACGCGGATTCCGGAGTGCGGAAGGGTGGCGAGATCGGCGGCCATCACCGACGCGGCGCCCCGGTAGAAGCCGAACGCGGAGCTCGCCATGCGCCCGTACCGGATCGGCAGCAGCTCCTCGACGCGGTCGCGGCCGGAAGCCTCGAGGATCGCGATCGGGTCGGCCCGGTCGGGCGCCGCCTTCCATTCGCCCTGACCGCTGCGGGGGGCCCGCTTCCTACCCGCGCGCCCGCGGTCGACGCGCTCCTCCAGCGGTGCGTGCACGTCCATCGAAGCCACCTCGTGTCTCGATCGCGCGTCTCTGATCCGGAGGATAAGCCCCGCGGCGCGGAGTCGACAGAGCGCTCCCGACGCCGGCCTTCGCCCCCGGCCCGACGCCCGATCGCGCCAGCCGGGCCACGATGCGACGCAGCCGCCGGCCACGCGCGCGATCCTCTAGCGGTCCCACCCTCGTCCAGAGAGCGGATCCCGTCTCGTCCATGGACACCTCGCCCGCCACCGGACCCGTCGGCTCGGATCCGATCCCCACGCCGGTGACCGACGCGGCGCGGCGCCTCTCGCAGCTGTCGTTCGGGGTGGCCGGTCTGGCGATCTCCGCGGGTCGCCACCTGGCCGAGCGCACCCGCCAGGCGGCCGCCCCGCACGCCTCGAGCGACGCCGCCATGGGCACCGCACCGTTCGACACCGCACCCTTCGACACCGCGACCGTCGGCACGTCGGCACCACCGGTTCCGGCACCACCGGTCCCGTCGTCGCTGGTCACCGTGCCCCCGAAGGTCGGGCCGGTCGGGCTCGTCGGCGGCGCGCTCCTCGGCGCCGGGTACGTCGCCCAGGCCCGGATCCTCGACGTGTCGGCCGCGGTCGAGGTCCGCACCACGAAGCTGTCCCGCCGCCTCCTCGCCGCGCAGGGCGCCCGCGGCGCGGCGGCCCGACCTCCGTCGATCGTGGTCCGGCGGCTCGAGCCCTGGTTCGAGATCGGCGCCGCCCACCAGGCCCACAGCGAGGCCGCGGTCGCCGCGACCGTCAGCCGCCTCGTACCGGACATGCTCGACGCCGCAATCGCCGGCATCGATCTTCCGCGCCTCCTCCGCCGTCTCCCGATCGACGAGATGCTCGACGACTTGCTCGACGAGATCGACCTGAACGCGTTGCTCGCGCGCATCGACCTCGACGCCCTGCTCGACCGCGTCGACCTCGACTCCCTGCTGCGCAAGGTCGACATCGGGGCCATCGTGCTCGGCTCGACCGGCACGGTCACGACCGAAGCGGTCGACGCGTCGCGCGGGCTCGCGGTGAGGGCCGACACGCTGGTGTCGCGGGTCACCGACAAGGTCCTGTTCCGCCGGGGTGGACGCCGGCTCGGCGTCGAGGGCTTCGACCGGATTGCACCAGCCCTCGGCCCGAAGCCCAAGCCGGCCGCGATCGACGTCATCGGCGGTCCGGCTCCCGTCGACCGGCGGGAAGACTGATGGCCCAGGGCAGCCGCGCGTTCGGCCTGTCCGTGCGGGGCCGGCGGGCCGGGATCGTGTCACGCGGGATCTCGGTCGGGGTCGACTGGGTCGTGGTCCAGGTGATGTTCGTCCTGGGCCTCGCCGCCTGGGGCCTGTTCGACTACCTCCTCGCCGGGAACGACTTCCACGTCCCGCGGCCCCCGCTCGGCGCCACCGGCGGGCTCCAGTTCGCCCTTCTCGTGACCTACCTCACGATCAGCTGGAGCGGCTCGGGCCGCACCGTCGGGCAGCTGACCCTCGGGTTGCGCACGCTGACCGACCCGGCCGGTCCCTTACGCGTCCGGACCGCGTTCGCGCGAGCCCTGCTCTGCGCGTTCTTCGGCCCCATCCTGCTGCTCTGGATCATCCCGAGCCGCAGGAACGCCGCGGTGCAGGACGTCGTGTGCAACACCGTCGTCGTCTACGACTGGCACTGAGCCGGCAGCAGGCACGGCACCCGCGGCGCGGTGCCGGGCAATGAGCGCGTACGCCAGCTCCACCTCGATGATGCCGACCACCGAGACCACCAGCGCGCCGAAGACGCCGCGCTCGAAGAAGATCAACGCGTACGAGTGCTCGCTCACCAACGACTGCACGAGCGCCACGAGCTCGTGCTCGATGGCGACCGGGACGGTGCACAGGAAGAACACGAGCCAGAAGCTCCCGCGCACGAGCTGCACCGAGCGGTGCAGACCGGCGACGGGCCCGAGCCGCTCGATGCTGATCACCGGCCCCGCGATTCCGAGGTACGTCGTGAGGACGATGCCCGGGACGATGAAGGCGATGGTCGCGCCCAGCTCCGCGAGCGTCAGCAGCAGGTCGGCGACGATCAGGTTGACGTACGGAACGGTCCGCAGGACCACGGCGACACCCTGCCGCGCGTGGCCGTGTGCGGCCCGGCCGACGAGGGCGTCGAGCATGCCCGCGTAGAAGGTCGCGCCGACCGTGCTGAGGCCGGTCGCGGCGATGATCACGGCGTACGCCCACGTGTCGAGGTGGGACCGCTCCGCCTGCAGGTCGACGAACGTGTCGATCACCGCGGCGGAGCCGAGCACCACGACCGCGAGCGCGATGACCTTGGCGAACTCGCGCCGGTAGATGGAGATCGCGCTCCGCACGATGGTGGACGCGTGCAGCCGCGGGGGCGCAAACGGTGCTGCGATCGTCGCGGGATCCTCGGTCGCGGCCATGTGCCGCGGAATATAGCCACCACGCACTCCGCCTCCGTCTGGCACCGCCAGGCGGCACCCAGCAGAATGCCGACATGACCGAGCCAGCATCTGCGAGCCGCCCGCCGTTCCCCGGGAAGATCGAGCGCGGACGCGCCGGCTCCGAGCCCTGGTGGCAGCCCAACCCGCAGCCACCCGACGGTGCACCCAACGTCGTGATCTTCATCCTCGACGACGTCGGCTTCGCGCAGCTGGGCTGCTTCGGCTCCGACATCGACACGCCCAACATCGACGCGCTGGCAGGCGGTGGGGTCCGCTACCGCAACTTCCACACCACCTCGCTGTGCTCCCCCACCCGCGCGTGCGTGATGACGGGCCGCAACCACCACTCGGTCGGCATGGGCCGCATCACCGACCTCGCCACGGGGTTCCCCGGATACCACGCGCACATCCCGCGCTCGGCCGGCTTCCTGCCCGAGATGCTCGTGCCCCACGGCTACGCCGCGTACGCGGTCGGCAAGTGGCACCTCACGGCCGACGAGGACGCCCACCTCGGCGGCCCGCGCGCGTCGTGGCCGCTCGGGCGCGGGTTCGAGCGCTACTACGGGTTCCTGCACGGCGAGACGAACCAGTTCTCGCCCGCGCTCGTCTACGACAACCACCGCATCCCGCCGCCGCGTTCGTGGGAGGACGGTTACCACCTCACCGAGGACCTGGCCGACCACGCGATCGAGTTCGTCGGCGACCTGCGCCAGGTCGATCTCGACAAGCGGTTCCTCCTCTACTTCGCCACCGGCGCGTGCCACTCCCCGCACCAGGCGCCGAAGCAGTACATCGATCGCTACAAGGGTCACTTCGCGGAGGGCTGGGACGTGTGGCGCGAGCGCACCAGTGCCCGCCAGGTCGAGTCGGGCCTCCTCGCTCCCACCGTCGAGCTCTCGCCCCGGCCGGAATGGGTCCCGGCCTGGGATTCCCTCGACGCCGACGAGCACCGGCTCTACGAGCGCTACATGGAGTGCTTCGCGGGCTACCTCACGCACACCGACGCCCAGATCGGCCGCGTCGTCCGGTACCTCGACGAGATCGGTGAGCTCGACAACACGCTGCTCTTCGTGATGTCGGACAACGGCGCGAGCAGCGAAGGCGGTCCCACCGGCTCGATCAACGACGCGCGGCCTTGGAACATGGCCGAACGCCCCCTCGAAGAGGCACTGGCGAAGATCGACGACATCGGCGGCCCGTGGATCCACAACAACTATCCCTGGGGCTGGACCGTCGCGGGCAACACACCGTTCCGGCGCTGGAAGCGCGAGGTGCACGAGGGCGGTGTCTGCGACCCCTTCGTCGTGCACTGGCCCGCCGGCATCGCGGCACGCGGCGAGACGCGCGACCAGTACGTCCACGCCATCGACCTGCTCCCGACGATCCTCGAGGCCGTCGGCATCGATGCCCCCGCGTCGATCGGCGGCGTCACCCAGCAGCCCATCGAGGGCGCGAGCTTCATGACCCACCTCCGCGATGCCGACGCGCCCGAGACCCGGACGAAGCAGTACTTCGAGATGTTCGGCTCGCGCGCGATCTACCTCGACGGCTGGAAGGCCGTGCAGCACTCCGAGTTCGCCCAGGCCGCCCGCGTCACCGAGGACGACCACTGGGAGCTGTACGACGCCATCGACGACCCGTCGGAGTGCCACGACCTCGCCGCCGCCGAGCCCGAACGGCTCGCGCGGATGATCGAGCAGTGGTGGCTCGAGGCCGAGCGGTACCAGGTGCTGCCGCTCGACGGCGCGCCGTTCTTCGAGGCCATCGACCGCCCCCGCCCCGCCTCCCCGCGCGAGCGCTACGTCTACTTCCCCGGCACCGGCCCCGTGGAGGAGCGCGCCGCGGTCAACACGCGGAACCGCTCTCACCGGATCGTCGCCGAGGTCGAGATCCCCGACGAGGGAGCCGAGGGCGTGCTGCTCTCCCAGGGCACCGGACACGGGGGCTACGTCTTCCTCGTCCTCGACGGGCGCCTCGTCTACGTGCACAACTACGTCGCGCTGGAGGAATCCCGGGTCACCTCCGACGTCGAGCTCACGCCCGGCGCCCACACCCTCGAGGTGCGCTACGAGCACACCCGCAAGCTCGGCGGCACGGCCACGCTCTGCATCGACGGCCGCGAGGCCGGCTCGGTCGACATCTCCCGCTACACGCCCACGCAGTGGTCGATCACCGGCGACGGGCTCACGTGCGGGTACTCGATGTCGCTGCCCGTGATCCGCGACTATCGCTCCCCGTTCCCCTTCTCGGGCACCCTGCACCGCGTCGTCGTCGAGGTCGACGGCGCGCCGGTGATCGATCCGATCGCCGAAGCCGGCCAGGCCATGCGCGCCCAGTAGCGCACGTACTGCTCGAGGCGCCTGGGCTATTCGCCGCGGGACGTGCCGAACGTCCCCGTTGCCCCGGGGGTCCTGTCGTCGTCCAACGCGACGAGCATGCGCCGCAACGCCACCTCGCGGTAGGCGTCGTCGATCACCGCCTCGATCTCGCCCCACGGAACGCGACGGTCGAGCCGGACGCCGACCCAGCCCCGGGTACCCACGTAGGCGGGGACGAAGTAGCCCCTTGGGTTGTCGTGGACGTACGCGCTCTGGGCCCCCGGCGGCGCCGCGCACCAAACCGCGAGACGGCCGTCGCCGTGGTGGTCGTCGTGGTACATGAGGAACGACTTCTTCCCGGCGAAGAAGGTGGGCGCGGCGTGACTGGGCCGCTCCGTGGTCTCCGGGTAGGCGAGGCAGATGGCGCGTACGCGGATGAGAGGGTCGACCGCCATCGCGACATTCTGCCCGGTAGGCGGCGGGTTTCTGAAACCATGACGGCATGGACGAGGCGCGCGCGTGGGACCTGCTCGGCAACGCGCGGCACGGGGTGCTCGCCACCACCGGCCCGCGGGCGATCGACCTGGTGCCCATCTGCTTCGCCGTCCTCGCGCCGCGGGTTTACCTCGCGATCGACGCGGTGAAGCCGAAGCGGGACCTCCGCCCGCAGCGCCTCGCGAACATCGCCCTCGACCCGCAGGTCAGCCTGCTCGTCGACCACTACGAGGACGACGACTGGGACCGCCTGTGGTGGGTCCGCGCCTCGGGTCGTGCCACCGAGATCGCGGGCCCCGAGGCCGAGGTCGCCCTCGACGCGCTCGCTTCCCGGTACCGCCAGTACGCCGACGCCCGGCCGCCCGGACCCGTCGTCCGCATCGACGTCGACCGCGTCCAGGGCTGGTCCGCCGACCCGGGCGGGATCTGAGTGCGCATACGCTCCGGCGGTGTCGTCCCGCTTCGCGACCGAGACCGCCGTCACCGCCGCGCCGGGCGCGCTCGGGCGGTTCCGGGCGCGCGTCGACGAGGGCTGGTCGATCGGGGAGCAGCCGAACGGGGGTTACCTCGCGGCGACGCTGCTGCGGGCGATCGTCGCGGTGAGC
>JAODBH010000147.1 GCA_025463865.1 Actinomycetes bacterium
TGCTCCCGGGACGCACGAAGATCCGGGATGGTGGTCAGACCCTCAGGCTATTCTCGGGGCTCTACCCCGGACCCGGTCGGCGACCGGTGCAGCCCCACCCGAACGAAGCCGAGCTGATGGTCCCGACCCGCACGTCCAACCCTTTGAGCAGCACGGCCCGGTGACGCCCGCCGACGGCATCCTCCTCGGTCTGGCCGGCTTCGCCGCGGGTGGGGTCAACGCCGCGGCCGGTGGCGGAAGCCTGATCACCTTCCCCGCCCTGTTGGCGACAGGTCTGTCGCCGTTGTCGGCGAACGTCACCAACACGCTTTCGGTCTGGCCGGGCTACGTGGGCGGCACCTTCGGCTACCGCAAGGAGCTCGAGGGCCAGAAGTCGCGGGCCATCTGGCTCGGCGTCGTGGCGGCGATCGGAGCCGTCGGCGGGTCCGTCGCGCTGCTCACGCTGTCGGCGGGTGTCTTCAAGGCGATCGTGCCGGTGCTGCTGCTCGTGTCGTCCGGACTGCTGCTGGTCCAGCCCCGGCTCGCGGCCCGGCTGAGGAACCAGCCCGCCGAGGCCCGGCAGAACAACCCGGTGCTCGTCATCGCGATGCTCGCCGCGGGCGCATACGGCGCCTACTTCGGCGGCGGTCTCGGCGTGCTGATGCTCGGCGTGCTCGGGGGCCTCGTCCGCGATTCGCTGCAGCGGCTCAACGGCCTGAAGGCGTTGCTCTCGCTCGTGATCAACACCATCGCGGCGATCGCGTTCATCTTCTACGGCCCGATCGACTGGGTGTCGGTCGCGGTCATCGCGCCGGCCAGCCTGCTCGGCGGGTTCGCGGGTGCGTCGCTGATGCGCCGGCTCCCGCCCACGATCCTGCGTGCGGTGGTCGTGACCCTCGGTGTCGTCGTGGCGATCATCCTGATCGTCAAGTAGCCCGCAGATCGTCGCCGAGCTGGCGGGACGCGTACGCGCCCGACGCCTCGACGAACGCGCCGACGTCCTTGGCCCGGCGGGCGTACGTCACTTTGAACTCCTCGGGCACATAGATCTCGAACGTGCCCGCCTCGAGCTGATGCCTCACGGCCTCGGCGACATCGGACGCCGGGAGGCCGGTCATGCCCTCGTGCAACGCGTCGGGCTCGACGTCGTTGACCGTGATCAGCCCCGGATAGACGTTGTGCACGGTGACTCCGGTGCCCCACAGATCGGCGGCCGCGCTCTCGAAGAACGCGGTCAGCGCGGCCTTGGTGGCCCCGTACGTGCCCTGGGTCGGCGGCGACACCCGGGCCGCGACCGACGAGACGTTGAGGATCTGCCCCGATCCCCGGGCCACCATCGCGGGGATGAACGCCAGCGACAGCCGGACCGGCGAGAGGTAGTTGAGCCGCATCAGCGACTCGACCTCGTCGAACGTGATCCGCGGGAGTGGCACCGAGGTCGCCACCCCCGCGTTGTTGACGAGCACGTCGGGCAGGCCGAAGTCGGCTTCGACCGTGCGCGCGAACGACTCGATCCCGTCGAGGTCGTCGAGGTCGACGGTCCAGGCCCGGCTGTCGGGTGACCACGCCCGGCACTCCTCGAGCACCGCGTCGAGCAGCGCGGTCCGACGCGCGCAGATCCCGACGACCGCGCCGGCGCCGGCGAGATCACGAGCGATCGCGGCACCGATCCCCGACGAGCCGCCCGTGATCAGGACCCGCTTCCCTTCGACGCTGCTCACCCGTTCCCCTTCCGTCGCCCTCGCCGACGCCGTCATGTGTACCTCGCACGGACCTCGACTGCGTCCGCAACCATCAGGCGTCGGCGGCCGGCTCGCCGTGGGTCGCGTTCGGACGCCCGACGCTCCAGTAGCCCTTGGCCGACATGCGATCGGGGGCGAAGCCGCGCGCCGCGAGCGTCGCCTTCAAGGCCTTCACCGTCTGGAGCTCGCCGTTGAGGTACGCGTACCCGGCTCCGGGCGGCAGCTCGGCGACGGCGAGGGCGTCATGCAGCAGGGTGGTGGTGCCGGGCTCGGCGTCGCCGCGGTGCAACCACCGCAGCCGGAGATCGGCGACCACCGCGCCGGTGGGCTGCTCGTCGAGCGGGCCGTCGACCTCGAGGAATGCGAGCGCCGGAACCCCGGCGTCGAGCGCCTCGACCATCGCGAACGTCGCCGGGATGGCCGACTCGTCGCCCGCGAACAGATGCCAGTCGACCTCGGGCTCGAGCACCACCTTCCCGCGCGGGCCGACGGCCTCGATCTCCGCACCGGGCTCGGCGCCCGCGGCCCAACGGGCGGCCGGACCGTCACCGTGGATCACGAAGTCGACGTCGACGACCACCCGGGCGCGGTCGAAGCGCCGGATCGTGTAGCGACGTCGCACCGGCTCCGCCGCGGTAGGGATGAGGAACATCAGGTCCTGGCCCGCGACGTACCCGAACCGGGCGAGGTCGGGGCCGGTGAACGACAGCCGGCGCACGCGCGGCGCGATCTCCGTCGCCTCCACCACCCGCAACGCCCAGGTCTCGGGCTGCGGGAGCCCGGGCGCCGACGGCGGGAGCCGCGGGCCGTCGCGACGGTTGGCGCCGGGCTCGTTCGGATTCCGATCGCTCATGCGTCCCGCTTCATGAGGGGAATGGTGGCGAGAACGAGCGCGCCGACGACCCAGGCGAGGAACACGAGGCCGCCGGTGAGGGGCGACAGCTGATCACTGCGCCGGTGCACCACCGACAACATGCTCTGCCCGGCGTCGCCGGGCGCGTACTTCGCGAGGTGGTTCAGCCAGTCGAGCGGGATCACGTTCAGGATGATCGGCACGACGAAGATGACCCCGAACAGCGCGGTGATGGCCCCGGCCGTGCGTCGCAGCATGGTGCCGAGCGCAAGTCCGAGCAGTCCGATGCCGGTCAGGTAGAGCGGGGCACCGATCACGGCCCGGAGCACTCCCGGGTCGCCGAGGCTCGTGGCGGCAGGTGAGCCCATGAGGGCCTGGGCCGAGAAGAACGCGATGAACGCGGCGACCGCCGTGACGACGAAGACCGCGACGCCGAACGTGATGATCTTGGCGGCGAGCAGCATCCGGCGGCGGGGAACCGCGGCGAGGCTCGTGCGGATCATGCCGGTCGAGTACTCGGAGCTGATGACCAGCACGCCGAGCACGCCGGTGGCGAGCTGGGCGAGGAAGATGCCGCTCAGGCTCGCCTGGGTGGGATCGAAGTCGCGGCCGGGCGCCTTGGAGTCGACGACCGCACCGAGCAGGATGCCGAACCCGATCACGAAGAAGACCGCAACCAACAACGTCCACATCGTGGAGCGCACCGACCGCAACTTGGTGAGCTCGGAGCGGAGCACGTTGGCGAAGCTGCGTCCGGTCGGCCGGGGTGGCACCTGCTCGCGGCCGGCGGTTGCGGGCCGGGTCGCCTCTGACGCGGTCATTGCGCCGCTCCCGGGAACGCGCCCGTGGTGTATTCGGTCTGGTCCTTGGTCAGCTCGAAGAACGCCTCCTCGAGGGTCGGCGCCTTCGGCGTGAGCTCGTGCAGCGGAATGCCATGAGCGGCCGCGAGGTCGCCGACGCCCGCCGCGTCGAGGTCGGTGACGTCGAGCACGCCGGCGTCACCCCGCACGACGATCGCCTGTCGAGCCCCGAGCAGCACGGCGAGCTCGTCGGCCCGGGGCGACACGACCCGTACCGACGCGCCCTTGGCCGACGACGTGAGCTCGGAGACGGTGGTGTCGGCGATGAGCTTGCCCTTGCCGATGACGATGAGGCGATCCGCGGTGAGCGCCATCTCGCTCATGAGGTGACTCGACACGAAGACGGTCCGGCCCTGCGACGCGAGCCACTTGAGCAGGTTGCGGATCCAGAGGATGCCCTCGGGGTCGAGGCCGTTGACCGGCTCGTCGAACATGAGGATCTCGGGGTCGCCGAGCAGCGCCGCCGCGATGCCGAGCCGTTGTCCCATTCCCAGCGAGAACTTGCCGACCCGCTTCTTCGCGACGTCGGTGAGGCCGACCAACCCCAAGACCTCGTCGACCCGCGATTTCTGGATGCCGTTGCTCTGCGCGAGGCACAGCAGATGGTCGGACGCGCGGCGGCCGGGGTGCACCGCCTTGGCGTCGATGAGCGCGCCGACCTCGAAGAGCGGGTGCGACACCTCGGTGAACGGCTTGCCGTCGACCGTGACCGAACCCGCGGTGGGGTGATCGAGCCCGAGGATCATGCGCATCGTGGTCGACTTGCCCGCGCCGTTGGGCCCGAGGAAGCCGGTGACGTGACCGGGACGGACCTCGAAGCTGAGGTCGTCGACCGCGAGTTGGGAGCCGAAGCGCTTGCTGAGCCCGCGGGCTTCGATCACTGAGCGATCTCCCGCTTCTCGAGCGGGAGCCGCCGCCGGGTCACGTCGGTGATGTCGATCGGCGCGTAGGGGTTGTCGGCCACGGTGGCGTTGGTTCCGGGCGGGACCACCTGGTCGATGCGGTCCAGGGTGGCGTCGTCGAGCGCCACCGACACGCCCTCGAGCAGGTCGACGGTCTGCTCGAACGTCCGGGGCCCGATGATCGCGGAGGTGACGGCGGGGTGGCTGAGCACGAACGCCATCGCGAGGTGGGTGAGCGAGACCCCGGCCTGGTCCGCGATCTCGACGAGCTGCTCCACCAGGTCGAGCCGGTGCGCGTTGGCGGGCGTCTCCGGGTCGAAGCTCTCCGGGCGCAGTCGGGCCCGGCCGCTGGAGGTGTCGACGGGCTGTCCCTTGCGGTACTTGCCCGAGAGCCAGCCGCCGCTCAACGGGCTCCAGACGATCGCGCCCATGCCGTAGCGCGCGCAGGTGGGGAGCACCGATGCCTCGATGCCGCGGACGAGGATCGAGTACGGCGGCTGGTCGCAGCGGAAGCGCTCGTAGCCGCGGCGCACCGCGGCCCACTGCCCTTCGACCATCTCCTCGGCGGGGAACGTCGACTGCCCGATCGCCCGGACCTTGCCCGCGTGGACGAGATCGCTGAGCGCGCCGAGCGTCTCCTCGATGTCCGTGTCAGGGTCGGGCCGGTGGATCTGGTAGAGGTCGATGTAGTCGGTCTGCAGGCGGCGCAGGCTGTTCTCCACCTCTTCGATGATCCAGCGCCGCGAGTTTCCGGCGTGGAGGGGGTTGCTGCCCATCTGCCCGTGCACCTTGGTCGCGAGCACGACGTCGTCGCGCTTGCCCTTGAGCGCCTTGCCGACGATCTCCTCCGACTCACCCTGCGAGTACACGTCGGCGGTGTCGATGAAGTTGATGCCGTGGTCGAGTGAGTAGTCGACGATGCGGGCGCAGTCGTCGTGGTCGCGGTTGCCCCACAGGCCGAACATCATGGCGCCGAGGCAATAGGGGCTCACCTTGATGCCGGTGCCACCCAGGGTGCGGAGTTTCATGCGGTGCTCCTCGAATCGGTCGCGAATGGGCTGGGATCAGGTGCCGCGCGGCTTCATGCCCGCGGCGATGTAGGCGGCGTCGATGACCGTCATGTTGGCGATCGAGTCGGCCGGCGGCGTGAGGATCGGCGCACGCTCGCGCACCGCGGCGCAGAAGGCCTCGAGCTGGTACTCGTAGGTCGGCCGCTTCGCCGCACGCTCGCGGCGCTTGGTGCCGTTCGCCTTCACGGTCAGGCGGCCGAACATGTGCGGCGCGATCGGGTTGCGGACCCGCATCTCGCCCCGGTCGCCGCGCACCCGGGCCTCGACGTGCAGGAGCGAGGTCGACCACATCGAGCAGTTGATGCGACCGGTGGCGCCACTCGGGAACGTGACGTCGACCTTCATCGCCCGGTCGACGTCGGGACCGCGGCGCTTGGCCGTCGCGCCGGTCACCGTCGGCTCCCCGCCTGCGAGCAGTCGGGCGATGTGGGTCGCGTAACAGCCGGCGTCCATCATCGCCCCACCGCCCAGGTCGTAGCGGTAGCGGATGTCGTTGAACCGGAACAACGGGAAGGAGACCCACGTCTCGACGTGCTCGACCCTACCGAGCTCGGTACCCGCGGCGACGGCGCGCATCTGCTCCGCGAACGGGTGATAGCGGTAGTGGAACGCCTCCATCACCACGAGCTCGGGCTTCGCCGCCGCGGCCTCGGCGACCATGCGCGCCTCGGCGGCGTTGTTGGTGAACGGCTTCTCGCACAGCACGTGCTTGCCCGCCGCGATCGCAGCCAGGGTCCATTCGGCGTGGAGCCCGTTGGGCAACGGGTTGTAGATGGCGTCGATGTCGGGCGACTCGATCAGGGCTTCGTAGCTGTCGAACACCTGCGGGATCCCGTGCTTGGACGCGAACTCCGTGGCGCGGGCCCGGTCGCGGGCCGCGACGCCGACGACCGTCGCCCCCTCGATGCGCCTCGCCGGCTTGGTGAGCGCCACGGGCGTGATGCGCGCGGCACCGAGCGTGCCGATGCGGACCGGGTCGCCTGCGGTCAACGCGGTCTCCTCACGGTAGGACGGACGCTTTCCGGTACCTGACGCACTCGTCAGGCCGACGCCCCGCAGCCTAGGTTCAGGGACCGCATCCGAACGCCCCGATCGAGGAGCTATTTCGTGGAACTACGCCCATTTGGACGCACCGGGGTCAAAGTCTCCGAGCTGTGTCTCGGCACGATGACCTTCGGCAACGAGGCCGACGAGGCCACCAGCAAGGCGATGGTCGACCGCTTCCTCGACGCGGGCGGCAACTTCGTCGACACCGCCGACGTCTACAGCCACGGGCTCTCCGAGGAGATCACCGGTCGCGCGCTGAAGGGCCGTCGGGACGAGGTCATCCTCGCCACCAAGGTCCGCTTCCGGATGGGCCCGGGCCCGAACGACATCGGCTTGTCGCGCAAGCACATCGAGATCGGGATCGAAGCATCCCTCCGCCGACTCGGCACCGACTACGTCGACCTCTACCAGGTCCACTGCTGGGACCCCCGCACCCCGCTCGAAGAGTCGCTCTCCACGCTCAACGACCTCGTGCGCGAGGGCAAGGTCCGATACATCGGCTGCAGCAACTTCGCCGCGTGGCAGCTCGCCAAGGCGCTGGGGATCTCGGCGCTCCGCGAATGGGAGCCGTTCGTCTCGCTCCAGCCCGAGTACTCGCTGATCACCCGCGACATCGAGCGCGAGCTCCTGCCGCTGTGCCTCGACGCCGGCCTCGCCGTCCTTCCTTGGAGCCCGCTCGCGGGCGGGATCCTGACCGGCAAGTACACGCGCGACGCGCCGTTGGAGTCGGGCACCCGAGGTGGGGACACCGAGAACGAAATCACCTTCACCTACCGGCTCGACGACCGGGCCTGGAAGGTGGTCGAAGCGGTGGTCGAGGTGGCCGAGAAGGCGGGCAAGACGCCGGCCCAGGTGGCGCTCAACTGGGTGCTGCACCGGCCGGGCGTCACCGCGCCGATCATCGGGGCCCGCAACCTCGAGCAGCTGAACGCCAACATCGACGCCACCGGCTGGGAGCTCGACCCCGAGCTCGGCAAGTCGCTCACTTGGGCCAGCGCGTTCCGCAAGGGCTACCCGTACGAGTTCATCGAGTACGCCGACGCCTGACCCTTTCGCCCCATACCTCCGTGCGTCGCTCACCTACCGAATAGGTAGCTGAGCGACGCACGGGAGGTTCGGGGCGCACCTGACCGCGCTCGCCGCGTGCAGCGCAGGTCCGGCCACGGCGTCGGAGGGTCGGATATGGTCCCGCGGTGATCGCCGGCGCATTCCCCGACTGGATCCGGCCGCCGCGCTGGTTCAAGGCGGGACTGCTCGGCACGTTCGCCACGGGGCTGCTCGTCCGGGTGCTCGTCGTGGTGTTCCACGACATCTCCGACAAGCCGGGCCTGTTCACCAACTACGACCCGATCTTCTACCACAAGTGGGCGAATCTGGTCGCGAACGGACGCGGCTACCTCGCGCCCTACCTCCTGACCGCGAATCTGCACGGCCGGGCGTCGCCGAGCGCGAACCACGGACCCGCGTTGAGCACCTTGCTCGCGCTGTTCTCGTGGCTCGGTCTCGACTCCTTCACCGACCATCGCGTGATCACCGCGGTGGTCGGCGCGCTGGCGGTGCCGGTCATCGGATACCTCGTCTACTGGCTCATGGGCCCGCGGGCCGGGCTGATCGCGGCCGGACTCGCGGCCGTGTATCCGAGCCTCTGGTTGAACGACGGCATGCTGATGCCGGAGAGCCTCTACGCCGTGGTCGTCGCCGGGATCCTGTTCGCGATGTACGCGATCCTCGCCGGTCGGCACCGAACCGGCTGGTCGGTAGGGCTCGGCGCGTTGATCGGCCTGGCCATGTTGACGCGCGGCGAGGCCGTCCTGTTCGTCCCGATCCTCGTGCTGCCGCTCCTGGTGGCGCTCCGCAAGGAGCTCTTCACCCGTCGCCTCGCGGTCGTGGCGCTCGCGTTGCTGAGCACCGTGGTCCTGCTCCTGCCCTGGACCATCTACAACCTCAACCGCTTCGAGCGGCCCGTCTACCTGTCGACGTCACTCGACACCACGCTCGACGGCGCGAACTGCGACACCACCTACTACGGCAAGGGCATCGGCTACTGGTCCGAGGCGTGCTTCGCCAACATCGCGAATCGCCACCTCGAGGAGTCGGTCGCCTCCCAGCTCGAGCGCAAGCAGGCCCTGCGCTACATCAGCACGCACAAGCAGAAGCTTCCCGTCGTGGCTCTCGCCCGGTTCGGCCGGGTCTGGTACCTCTTCAAGCCCGGCGACTCGGTGACGCTCGACGCGCTGCAGTCCCGACCCCAGTTCTGGTCGTGGGCCGGGATGGGGATGTTCTTCGCGATGATCCCGTTCGCCCTGATCGGGGTCTTCGCCCTCCGCCGCCGGCGCGTGCCGGTCTGGCCGCTCGGCTCGATGTTCCTCATGGTCAGCGTCGCCGTCGTCGTCTTCTACGGCAACACGCGGTTCCGCGTACCGGCCGACATCGCGCTCGTGGCCCTCGCCGCGTGCGGCCTGGAGTCCATCCTCCCCGGCGCCCGCAACCGCCCCCGCGCGGACGAGGCCGACGCGGAGCCGACCGACTCCGTCGTCGAGGACGCCGTCACTTAGACGTTGATGCGGGCGAGCTGGTCGGGGGCGTAGCGTTCGCCGGCTGCGACACCCTTCGGGGCGACCTCGTCGATCGCGGCCAGGTCCTCCGGGGTCAGCTCGACGTCGAGCGCGGCGAGGTTGTCCTCCAGGTGCCCGCGGCTCTTGGTGCCCGGGATCGGCACGACGTCGTCACCCTGCGCGAGCACCCACGCAAGGGCGAGTTGCGAGGGCGTCACGCCTTTGGCCTGCGCGAGCTGGCGGACCTTCTCGACCACCGCGAGGTTGCGGTCGAAGTTCTCGCCCTGGAAGCGGGGCGAGTGGCGGCGGAAGTCCTCCGGCGCGAAGTCGTCGGGGCTGGTGATGTCGCCGGAGAGGAAGCCCCGGCCCAGAGGGCTGTAGGGGACGATCCCGACGCCGAGCTCGCGCATCGTGTCGAGCAGGCCGTCTTCAGGATCGCGGGTGAACAGCGAGTACTCGTACTGGCCCGCGGCCACGGGGTGCACCGCGTGGGCACGCCGCAGGGTTGCCGGCGCCGCCTCACTGATGCCGAGGTACCGGACCTTGCCCGCGGCCACGAGCTCCGCCATCGCACCCCACGTCTCCTCCACCGGGACGGAGGTGTCGACCCGGTGCTGGTAGTAGAGGTCGATGTGATCGACGCCGAGGCGCTGCAGCGACGCGTCACACGCGCTGCGCACGTACTCGGGACGGCCGTTCACCACGCCGAGTCCTCCCTGAGGACCCCGCTGGTTGCCGAACTTCGTGGCGAGGATCACCTCGTCGCGCCGGCCCGCGATCGCCCGGCCGACGAGCGTCTCGTTGGCGCCGAGGCCGTAGACGTCGGCGGTGTCGAGGAAGTCGACGCCCAACTCGAGCGCCCGGTGGATGGTTGCCACCGATTCCTCGTCGTCACCGGGCCCGTACGACTGGCTCATGCCCATGCACCCGAGACCCAGTGCGGAGACCGTCAGACCCTGACCCAGCGTGCGTGACTCCATGCGACCACTCCTCGGACCGGAAAGGTCGAACGTAGCCCGCGCTCAGGCGTGATCCGAAACCAGATCCGACCAGTGCTTCCGGGCGACGTCGGGATGGCTGCGCAGCCAACCCCGCAGCGCGTTCTCGCCGTATTCGGCGTGGATCACGTTGTCGGGATTCGGTGCGAAGTCGGGTCGCACGTCGGCCGCGAGCTCAGGCGGCAGGTCGATCGTCGGCACCCGGGCATCGAGGCGGGGCGCGAAGAAGTACGGCACCGACACCCGCGACGAGAGCTCCGGCGGACTGACCACCCGGTGGACCGTGGCGCGGTAGTAGCCACCCGACGCGATCTCGAACATCTCTCCGACGTTGAACACGAACGTGTTGGGGATCGCGGGCACGTCGACGAAGCCGTCCTCGGTCGCGACCTGCAGGCCACCGGTGCGGTCCTGGAGGAGCAACGCGAGGAACCCGTAGTCCTTGTGGGCGCCGACGCCCTGGTCGTTGCCGTCCGGACCGGGCGCCGGGTAGCGGATCATCTTCATGTGCGGAGCCGGCTCCGCAGCGAAGGTGGCGTCGAAGAGGTCGGCGGGCGCGCCGAGCGACGCGGCGAGCGCCCGGATCATGGTCAGCGACAGGTCCTGCATGACCGACATGTAGCGGAGCACGACCGCACGGAAGCCCGGCAGCGACCCGGGCCACTGGTTCGGGCCGAGCAACCGCAGGTAGGCGGGCTCGCCGGGCTCGGGGTCGTAGCTCGGCCGTTCGATGCCGAAGTCGAGCTGCTCCCGGCGGTCGGGCTTGCCGTTGGTGCGCTCCGAGCTCACCGGCGTGTAGCCGCGGAACTGGGCGCTCTTGACGTTCTCGATCTCGCGCCGCTGACGCTCGGGAAGCGCGAAGAAGTCGTGGGTGGCGACGATCATCTTCAGCTGCAGCCGGGGGTCGACGCCGTGGCCGGCGATGTAGGCGAAGCCGGGGCCGTGGGCGGCGTCCCGCAGCTCCTTCAGGAACCCGGCTGCGGCCGGGCTGGTGGGGTCGGAGCGGAAGGGGCTGAGGTCCAGCACCGGTAGGCAGGGGTTCTCGTTCACGTGGGACAAGACTACGCGGGTCCGACCTCGAATCCGTTTCATCAGTATGAAGCGGGGGCGGGTCGGCACGACCGGCGCGCGGCCGTCGAACTGTCCCCACCGGGGCGTCGCCCCGCGTAACCTCGGAGGTCCGGACGCGGCGTGGTCCGGGACCCGCCCGAGGAGGAACCTGTGAGCGAACCGATCAAGTCCGGCGACTCCGTCGTCGCCCAGTACCTCGGCGGAGGCCGGGCCGAGCTGGATCCCGGAGCGCTGGCCTTCTTCGCCCAGATCGACGCGGTGCGCTCGGTCGATCCCGAGGTCGCCGCGTCGATCGTCCACGAGCTCGCCGACCAGCGGAGCAACGTGAAGCTCATCGCGAGCGAGAACTACTCGTCACTCGCGGTCCAGGCGGCCCAGGGCAGCCTGCTCACCGACAAGTACGCCGAGGGCTTCCCGTACCACCGGTTCTACGCCGGCTGCGAGAACGTCGACGTGATCGAGGACCGCGCCGCCCACCTCGCCAAGGATCTGTTCGGCGCCGACCACGCGTTCGTGCAGCCGCACTCGGGCGCCGACGCCAACCTCGTCGCCTTCACCGCGATCCTCAAGGCCCGAGTCGAGGGACCCGCACTCGAGAAGCTCGGCACCACGAACCCCGCCGACGCGTCGCCCGCCGACTGGATGCAGCTCCGCCACGAGCTCGGCAACCAGCGCATCCTCGGTCTCGACTACTACTCCGGTGGCCACCTCACCCACGGCTACCGACAGAACATCTCGAGCTGGTTGTTCGACGCGCACTCCTACACCGTCGACCCCGAGACCAAGCTCATCGACCTCGACGCCCTCCGGACGCAGCTCCACGAGGTGCGCCCGCTGATCCTCCTCGCCGGATACAGCGCCTACTCCCGCCGCATCGACTTCGCCAAGATGCGTGAGCTCGCCGACGAGGTCGGCGCGGTGTTCATGGTCGACATGGCCCACTTCGCCGGGCTGGTCGCGGGCAAGGTCTTCACCGGCGACTTCGAACCCGTCGCGCACGCGCACGTGGTCACGTCGACCACCCACAAGACGCTGCGCGGCCCGCGCGGCGGTCTCGTGCTGTGCACCGAGGAATTCCGCGACGTCGTCGACAAGGCCTGCCCGACGGTGCTGGGCGGCCCGCTCGAGCACGTGATCGCGGCCAAGGCGCTCGCCTTCGACGAGGCCATGCGCCCTGAGTTCCGCGACTACGCGGCCCGTATCGTGGAGAACGCGCAGGCTCTGGCCGACGGCCTCCAGTCCAACGGCGTGCCCGTGCTCACCGGCGGGACCGACAACCACATCGTGCTCGCCGACGTGTTCTCCGGGTTCGGGCTCTCGGGCCGCCAGGCCGAGACGGCCTTGCGCGGCGCCCACATGACGCTCAACCGCAACTCGCTCCCGTTCGACCCCAACGGCCCCTGGTACGCGAGCGGGCTGCGGCTCGGCACCCCCGCGGTCACGACCCTCGGCATGGGTCCCGACGATCTGCGGGAGATCGCGGCCGTCGTCGGATCCGTCCTCCGCTCGATCCAGCCGATCCTGATCAACAAGAAGGACGGCAGCCGGGGACCCGGCGCCAAGTACGAGGTGACCGACGCCGACGCCCTCGAAGCCGCGAGCGCCCGCATCCGCGAGCTGCTCCGCGGGTTCCCCGTGTATCCCGAGATCGACATCGACGCGGTGCTCGCCACTCCCTGGGGCAACGAGACCCTCGGGAAGTGGGCGGCCGAATGGGGCGTCGGACCCGCCGAGGACGCGAAGTAGCGCGCCCGGCGTGTCCGGCTCGGAGGAACGTCGCGACCGCATCGGCTTCGTCGGCGTCGGTTCGCAAGGCGGCCCGATGGCGGAGCGGATCCTCGCGGCCGGCTTTCCGCTCACGGTCTACGCCCGTCGGCCCGAGGTGCTCGCCCACTTCGCAGAGCTGGGTGCGGAGATCGCGTCGTCGCCCGCAGACCTCGGGCGCAAGGTCGACGTCGCGTGCGTGTGCGTGTTCACCGACGCCCAGGCTCGGGAAGTGGTGCTCGGACCGGACGGCCTGCTGAACGGCCTCGCGCCCGGCAGCGCGCTGGTGAACCACACGACCGGATCGCCGCTGACCGTGCGGGAGATGGCCGCGATCGGCAGCGAGCGTGAGGTCGTCGTACTCGACGTGCCGGTGAGCGGCGGGGGAGCCAAGGCCGGCCAAGGCATCCTCACCGTGCTCGCGGCGGGTCCGGTGTCCGCGTTCGAACGCTGCCGGCCCGTCTTCGAGACCTACGGCAACCCGGTGCTCCACGTCGGCGACGTCGGCGACGGGCAGATCGTCAAGCTGCTCAACAACGCGCTGATGAGCGCGAACCTCAACGTCGCGGTCGACGCGCTCCGGCTCGGCGTCGACCTCGGGCTCGACCCCACGACCGTGGCCGCCGCGGTCGTGCACTGCAGCGGCCGCAGCTTCTCGATGGAGCTCCTCGCAGGCGGCGCCGCCCCCGACGTGATCGTCGAGGCCTCCGGCCCGCTGCTCCGCAAGGACGTCGCCATGGTCGAAGAAGTTGCCGCGTCGCTCGGCGTCGACCTCGGCCTCCTCGGCCAGGTTGCCCGCCCACCCGCCTAAGAAGACTCTTGATCTTCGGGGTCGCCGACGACCGCCGCGTACCAGCGGGGCCGCTTCGACCGGGCCCAGGCTCGGGTGACGACGCCGCGGGTCATGCCGCGCAGGGCTTCGGAATCGTTGGTGGCCAGGAAGATGTGCCCGGTCACCGAGATCCAGATGCCGAAGGCCCACCAGTCGTGCACGAACGTCGCGCCGGTGCGGATGTCGTCGGGGAACGGCGCGAACCAGTGCATGATCGACCCGGTCCCGAGCATCACGAAGATCGCGGAGCCGAGGAACATGGCGTTGACCTTCTGCCCCGGGTTGAACTTTCCCAGCCGGATCGCCCGCCTCGCCTCGCCGGGCCGGAACCAGGAGCGCTCCCCGGGACCGAAGCGGGAGAGCCGGCCGAGATCCCGCCGGAGCAGCCGACCGCGTCGGAGCAGCACGCCCGCGATCAGCGGCACCGCGAGGAACAGCCCGGTGTACACGTGGATCGTGCGCACGATCTCCCGGTTGCCGACGATGACCTCGAGCTGGCCGATGTAGAGCACGGCCCCGGTCGCCATGAGGATCACGAAGCACGCGGCCGTCGTCCAGTGCACCGCGCGCTCGAGCGGGTCGAAGCGCTCGATGACGTCGGTGGCCGCGGGGGCGCGGTCGGACCGGACGGTGGCCATCAGGTGGCGGTGTCGTCGCGACCGTTGGAGCGACCGACCCACCCGTCGACGTCGTACCCGAGGTGCTCCCAGTAGCCGGGGATCACGTGGTCGGTGACCTCGATGGTCTCGAGCCACTTGCACGACTTGTAGCCGTACATGGGCGCGACGTAGAGGCGGACCGGGCCGCCGTGCTCCGACGACAGTTGGCCGCCGTCGAGCTCGTAGGCGACGAGCACGTCGTCGCGGCGCGCCTGCGCGAGCGAGAGGCTCTCGGTGTACGTGCCGTCGAAGCTGGTGAAGCGCAGCGCCTTCCCTTCGGTCGTCACGCCCACGCGGTCGAGCACGTCGGCGAGCTTCACGCCCTTCCACTCGACGTCGTGCACGCGCCACCCGGTCACGCATTGGAAGTCCTTGTGGAGCGTGGTGGGCTTCATCGCAGCGAGATCGGCGTAGGAGAACGTCGTGGGCGTGGTCACCTTGCCGTGCACCTTCAACGTGTACTTGTCGCGTGCGCGGCTCGGTAGGTCGCCGGTCACCGAGTAGATGCGGAAGCGGCCGACGGGCAGGAAGGCCGAGAGGCCGGTGCCGTCGCGGGCGGTGATCGGTCCGAGGACCCGCTCCATCCAGTCGGCGACCTCGCGGCCGAACACGACGCCGGTGGCGCCGAGAGCCAGCAGGCCGAGGAAGACGCGCCGGCCGACGGGTGCCCCCCTGCCCGCGTCGCCGTCACCGACGACGGCCTCGCGGTCGGGATCCTCGTGCGGTGGCCGCATACCCCGAACAGTACGGCCGCGTCACCCGGAACCGGACGCGGCCCTGAGCGCCCGTTCGTGCGTCCCCTGAGCACACATGTTGTGCTCAGGGGACGCACGAAGGTCCGGGGCTACTCCCGGTGGAGGGCGGCGCGGAGGGTGGTCTCGGGGTCGGGGCGGGGGGCGAACACGCTCTCGAGGATCACGCGGTCGATCCGGCCGGTGAAGGCGAACGGCGGCCGGTAGTCGTCGGTCACCGGGAGCCCTCGGTCGCGGCCGATCATCAGGCCCGCGCTCCCGATCTGCCAGCGGAACGGGAGGTCGTGCGCGAGGTGGCCCTCGGCCGTGACGGCTCCGTCGATGCTCAAGCGCACCAGCCCACCGCCGGCGGGGTCGCGCGTGTAGTTCACGCCGACCCGGTGTGCGCCCGGTCCGACCTGGTCGACGCCGCGCACGATGACCGGTGTGCTCAGGATCGAGAATGCTACGACCGGCCGCCCGTCGAGCAGGTAGGTGGCCCAACCGTTGTTGCGGTCGCCGAGCGAGGTGAGGATCCCGGAGGTCCCGACGGCATCGGCGTCGAGCTCGAGGTCGACGAACAGATCGAAGCCGGCGCCGAGCGGGGGCAGCGACTCCTCCGCGACCGGTCCGCCGCCGGGGCGGTACTCGGCCCGCAGCACCGGCCCCCATGGGTTCATGATCAGCGCGCTGAACCGGCCGAGCAGCTCGTCCTCGAGCGGCAGGACCTGGTTGCGCCCGGCCTCGGCCCACCACAGGCCTTCGAGCTTGCGGACGAGCTCCGGATGTTGCGCGGAGACGTCCTCCGACTCGCTGAAGTCGTGCTCCAGGTCGAAGAGCGCCCAGTGGTCGTCGTCGAAGGAGTGGCTCCCCGGCAGGGCCTCCCACTCGACCGTGAGCTGGCGGCCGACGTGATCGGTCGTGGCCTTCCAGCCGTCGTGGAAGATCGCGCGGGAGCCGAGCATCTCGAAGTATTGGGTGATGCGGCTCGGCGCGACGGGATCGGCGAACGACGGCACGAGACTCTCGCCCGCGACCGGCTGCTGGGTCACACCGTCGACGACCGCGGGGAGCGGGAGCCCGATCGCGTCGAGCACGGTGGGCATGAGGTCGACGACGTGCGCGAACTGGCTGCGCACCTCACCGCCGCCTTCGATGCCGCTCGGCCAGTGGACGATCAGGGGAGTACGCACACCCCCGAGCCACGTGAAGCGCTTCCAGAGTCGCAGCGGGGTGTTGCCCGCCCACGCCCAGCCCCACGGGTAGTGGTTGTAGCTGCGCTCGGTGCCGATGTCGTCGATGTGGGTGATGGTGTCGGCGACGACGTCGACCTCGTCGTGCACGAAGCGGTGCTCGTTGAGCGACCCGGTAGGGCCGCCCTCGGCGCTCGCGCCGTTGTCGGAGATCAGTAGGACGATCGTGTCGTCGAGCTGGCCGGTGGCCTCGAGGTGTTCGACGACCCGCCCGATCTGCGCGTCGGTATGGGTCAGGAACCCGGCGTAGACCTCCATCATGCGGGCGTAGAGGCGACGCTCGTCGGCCGGGAGCGTCTCCCAGTCGGGGACCCACGGCGGCCGGGGCGGCAGGACGGTGCCCTCGGGCACGACGCCCGCCTCGAGCTGCCGGGCGAAGGTCTCCTCGCGCCACTTCTCCCAACCCTGGTCGAATCGGCCGCGGTAGGGCTCGCTCCACTCCGGCGCGACGTGGTGCGGCGCGTGCATCGCGCCGGTCGCGAAGTAGAGGAAGAAGGGCTTGCCCGGCGTGGACTGCTGCTGGTCCTGCACGAAGCGGATGGCCCGGTCGGCCAGGTCCTCGGTCAGGTGGTAGCCCTCCTCGGGAGGCTTGGGCTGGTCGACGAAGCCGTTGTCGCTCACCAGCTCGGGCGCGTACTGGTTCGTGTCGCCGCCGAGGAACCCGTAGTAGCGCTCGAAGCCGAGGCCGAGCGGCCAGTGGTCGAACGGGCCCGAAGCGCTGAACTCCCAACGCGGGGTGAGGTGCCACTTGCCGACGGCGAAGGTGCTGTAGCCGGCGTCGCGCAACACCCGTGGGAGCGTGGCCGCGCTGCGGGGAATGCGGCCGTCGTAGCCGGGGAACCCGATCGGGACGTCGGAGAGGAAGCCCATACCGACCGCGTGGTGGTTGCGCCCCGTCAGGAGGGCGGCCCGGGTCGGAGAGCACAGCGAGGTGACGTGGAAGCGGTTGTAGCGGAGGCCGCCGGCCGCCAGCCGGTCGATCGTCGGCGTGTCGATGTCGGAGCCGAACGCACCGAGCTGGCCGAATCCGAGGTCGTCGAGGACGATGACGACGACATTGGGAGCGCCCTCCGGTGGCTTCCGCGGCTCCGGACGAACGGGCACCGACTCGCCGATCGTCAACCCGATGCGCGCCGCGTCCGCCATCTACCTGCTCCTCCTACCACCACCGAGCCGTAACCCGAGAAACCCGATCGTAGAAGTCGGGATTAGGGCGTGACGTTAGCCAGGTCGCGGGCGAGCGTGCCGAACTGGCGGAACCGCGCGCCGCGGGCGCCCCCCGCGAGGTACAGGACGACGCGTACGTCGTAGCCCGCAAGCGGCGCGACGCGGGTCTTGACCTTGCCCGGCAACTCGGCCCACGTGCCCTCGATGATGAAGTGCTCGAGGAGGTCGTCGTCGATGATCGCGGCCATGCCGGCGAGATCGCCCGACTTCTGTGCCGCGCGGAGCGCCTCGGTGGTGCCGGGCCGGCCGAGCTGCTCGAAGATGAACGCGTAGTTCGGGGTCGACCCGTAGAACGCGACCATTCCGCGGGTGCTCTCGCGCATCGCGGCCCGATCCTCGGGCGTGTCGCCGCCGACCGTGAACAGGGGAACGAAGAGCGTGAAGTCCTCGGCCGCGCGGCCGGCGCGTTCGCGACCGACGGCGAGGTTCGGCAGGAGGGTCTCCTCCAGATACGTGATCGAGTTCATCGGGTGCACGTGCACGCCGTCGGCGACCTCACCCGCGGTGCGGAGCATCCAGGGGTTGACCGCGGCGAGGTCGAGCGGGGGATCGGGCACGCTCAACGGCCCCGGGTTCCACATCGCGGGGAGCAAGGAAAGGTTGTAGTACTTGCCTTCGAAGTTCAGGGGCGCGTCGCCGCGGAACGCCGCGAAGCACGCCCGCACCGCGAGCACGTACTCCTTCATCCTCGGTCCGGGCGGGTCGAACTCGACGCCGTACCGACGCACGACGTGGGCGCGTACCTGCGGGCCGAGACCGAGCCGGAAGCGGCCACCCGTTGCGTCGGCGAGCTCCCAGGCGGTGACCGCGTGGACCATCGGGCTCCGGGCGAACGCGACCGACACACCCGTCGCGAGGTCGATGTCGACGCCGGTGAGGGCCGCCGCCGCGCACTGCAGGAACGGCGTGCGGCCCGACTCGGTGACCACGAGGCCCGAGAAGCCGACCTCGGCGCAGAGCTCGGTGAACTGCTGGAACTGCCGGAGCCCCTGGCCGCCGGTCATCACATCGACCTTCACGCCAGCAGCTCCCGCAGGATCCCCGCTGAGTCGAGGTCTTCCAGCGTCTGGGTCGAACGGGCCATGCCGCCGCGCCCGACGGCCGCGGTTTGCCACCGGTCACCCACCGCCGCGGTCGAGGTGGCCGAGACCCATGAGTACACCGCGAACAACCGGTACTGCGCTTCGATCGTCGCGGCGTCGATCTCGACGCCGTTCTCCGAGAGCAGCTCGCGGTACCGCACGAGCAGGTCGTCCTGCAGCGCGCGCCGCACGTCGGTGGGCACCGAGTTGCCGAGGAAGTAGGCGACGTCGCGCATGCCCGGAGAGTGGCTCGTCATCGCCCAGTCGAGGAAGCCGATCGCGGGCCCGTCGGTGAACAGGTTGCCCATGTGCGGGTCACCGTGGATCAGCGTGCGCTCGCCTTCGTCCCACAGGTCGAGCACGTCGGCGGTGCGCTCGACGTAGATCGTGCCGACGTCCATGAAGGCGGCCGGCATCTCGTCGCCGAAGAGATCGAGCGCCTTGCGGACGAAGCCGCCCGCCGCCCGCGCCATCTTCTTCGTGCTCTTCGGCTCGATGGGCCCGAAGCCCGCTCGGGTGGGCACCCAGCCGAGGTCGGTGTCGAAGCGCGGGCTCTCCCAGTACTGCGCGTGGAGCCGGGCGAGCCCCTCCACGACCTGGAGCGTGCGCTCGGCGACGTCGGGATCCTTGGCCGACGGGAACCGGCATCCCGACGGGACGAGGTCCTCGAGGATCATCACGTAGCCGGTGCCGTCGTCGTGCGCGAGCCAGATCTCCGGCACCCGCATCGGCAGCTCGGCGCCGACGGTTGCGTAGAGGCGCGCCTCGGCGACGCCGATGCCGTTCTGCTCGATGAACTTCCGCTGCTCCGGGTTGAACGGCGCAAGCTTGACGAAGAACGACGACGGCACAGGAGACCCGTCGGCGTCGGCGGTGCCGGCGGTGTCGTCGGCGTACGTCACCGCGATCCGGGCCCGGCCGGTGGTGCCGGAGTGCGCGTCGAGCACGTCGACGGTCGCGACCTCGACGCCGGGGGCGCGCGCCTGCAATGCCTCGGTCAGCCACGCGGGTGTGAGCTCATCGACCTCGACGGGAATCAGCACGGCCCGGGATCCTAAGGGACAGAAGTCCATGCGAGCGCATACGATTGCGCGGCCGGGATCGGGGCTTGCGATGCGACGGGCGGGCGGTTCTGGCGACCGACCCGAGGGCGGGCGGCCGTCCCCGGGTGCGCGTCAGCCACTGCGACGAGCCCTCCGTCAGGCCTCTACGCAAACCTCGTCGGCGCGGCTACTTCGCTGGGAAACGGTTGCCGCCGTCGAGGCGGATGGTCTCGCCGTTGAGGTAGTCGTTCTCGATGATGTGCTGTGCGAGGGCGGCGAACTCCTCCGGCTCACCCATGCGCTTCGGCGAGGCGACGCTCGACACGAGGTGGTCCTGCATGGCCTGCGGCGTGAGGGCCATGACCGGGGTGAACATCGTGCCGGGGGCGATGGTGCACGTGCGCACGCCGACGGCGGCGAGGTCGCGGGCGGCGATGATCGTCATGCCCGCGATGCCGGCCTTCGACGCGCCGTAGGCGATCTGGCCGATCTGGCCCTCGAACGCGGCGATCGACGCGGTGTTGACGATCGCGCCGCGCAGACCGGAGTCGTTGGGCTCGTTGCGACTCATCGTGGCCGCGGCCAGCCGTAGGACGTTGAACGTGCCGACCAGGTTGAGCTCGATCACCCGACGGAAGTCCTCGAGCGGGTGCGGCGTGCCGTCGCGCCCCAGCGTGCGGGCCGCGATCCCTGCGCCCGCGCAGTGGACGACGCCGACGAGCTGCCCGAGTCCCTCAGCGGCACCGAGCGCGGCGAGCACGTCGTCCTCGGAGCGCACGTCGGTCTTCACGAACCGGACCCGGTCACCCAGCTCGTCGGTGATCGCGGTGGCGCGCTCCTCGTTCAGGTCGCACAGGACGACCCGGGCGCCGACCTGCACGAGCCGACGCAGGCTCGCCTCGCCGAGCCCCGATGCGGCTCCGGTGACCAGGGCGACGTTGCCTTCGAGCTCCACGGGTGGCTCCTCCTCACGACGGGTATTGGCCGCCGCACGTTAGGGGAGCCGGCCGGCCCGTCGCATCCCGATGCTGTGGCCGCCTCAGGTGCTGTGCCGCCTCAGGTGCTGTGCCGCCTCAGGTCACGCGGCGGTACATCCGCACCGCGAGCGGAGCGCACACGATGACGATGCCGAACGACCAGGCCAGCGAGGCGAGGACGTGGTGCAAGGTGGGGCCGCCGAGCACGAGCGCGCGGACCGCGCTGATCGTGACCGAGACGGGCTGGTTCCGGGCGAAGGGCTGCAGCCATGACGGCATGCTGGCCACGGGTACGAAGGCTGCCGACGCAAAGGTGAAGATCGCGAGCGGTGGGAACGAGGCGGCCTGCGCGGCCTCCGCGTTGCGGGACTTGAGGCCGATCATGGCGAAGATCCACGTGAGCGACCAGCCGAAGAGCAACATGACGCCGATGGCGGCGACGAAGGCCAGAGCGTTGGTGTGGACGCGGAACCCGACCGCGAAGCCGACGGCCGACATGAGCAGGATCACGAAGAAGTCGCGGACCAGGTCGGCGGTGGTGCGGCCGACCAAGACCGCCGAGCGGGCCATCGGCAACGACCGGAAGCGCTCGATCAGGCCTTTGTGCAGGTCCTCCGACAAGCCGACGGCCGTGCTCACCGCACCGAAGACCACCGTCTGGGCGAAGATCCCCGGCATCAGGTAGTCGACGTAGGGGACGCCCGGGATCTTGATCGCCCCGCCGAAGACGTAGCGGAACATCAGGACGAAGACCACCGGCTGGATCGTTGCGAACACCAGCAGCTGCGGGAGCCGCATGAGGGTGATCAGGTTGCGTTGGGTGATCGCGAGCGCGTCGCGGACCGTCCAGGTGAGATTGACGTGGCGTGCCCGGTGGACGGCCGCGGTCGCCGGAGCGGGGATGGGACTCGTGGTCGCGGTCATCGGTCGTCTCCTGAGCTCTCGCGCGCTTCGGGCGTCGCCGGTTGCCCGGTGAGCGCGAGGAACACGTCGTCGAGGGTGGGCTCCCGGATCTCGAGGCCCGCCGGTTCGATCCCGCCGGCGTCGAGCGCGCGCACGACCGCGATCATCGCCTTCGGGCCGTTGTCGACCTGAAGCGCGACCCGCTCTCCGTTGTCGTGGATCGTGGCGGTCCCGAGCGGGCTGAGCGCGGCCTGCACCCGTTCGGCCAGGGCCGGGTCATTGGCGTCCACCTCGATGATGGTCTGCCCGAGCCGGGCCTTCAGCTCCGCCGCGGTGCCTTCCTCGACAACCTTGCCGCCGTTGATGACCACGATCTGATCGGCCAGACGGTCGGCCTCCTCGAGGTACTGCGTGGTGAGCAGGACCGTGGTGCCGTCGTTCACCAGCTCGCCGATGACGTTCCAGAGCTCGATGCGGCTGCGCGGATCGAGGCCGGTGGTGGGCTCGTCGAGGAACAGCACCGGCGGGTGGTTCACGAGGGAGCCGGCGAGGTCGAGTCGACGGCGCATGCCACCGGAGTACGTGCGCACCGGTCGGTTCTGCGCGTGCACGAGGTCGAAGCGCTCGAGCAGCTCGTCGGAGCGCTGGTCGATCAGCTTGTTCTTGAGGTGGGTGAGCCGGCCGATGAGCTTCAGGTTCTCGCGGCCGGTCAGGTTCTCGTCGACCGCTGCGTACTGGCCCGCGAGGCCGATGACCGTGCGCACCGCCTGCGGGTCGCGGGCGACGTCGATGCCGAGCACGGTGGCGCGGCCCGCGTCGGGCCGGATGATCGTGGTGAGCACGCGCACGATGGTGGTCTTTCCCGCACCGTTCGGGCCGAGGAGCCCGAGCACCGTGCCGGACTCGACGTCGAAGCTCACGCCGTCGACGGCAGGGACGTCGCCGAAGTGCTTGACGAGGTCGGTGACGACGATCGCAGGGTCGGCCATGCGCGCCACGCTCGCGCGAATCCTTGAAGGACGTCAACCGTTTACTTGATGAACTTCAAGGACTAGTATGCCGGCGTGCCGGCCAAGCGGAAGTCGGAGGTCGCAGCGGAGGTGTGGGCCTGCCTCGAGCAGGTGATCGACGTCTGGCGTGACGACTTCCTTGCGCTGGGCCGGGACCTCCACCTCACCCCGGGGGAGATGAAGGCGTTGTCGTCGCTCGATCCCGACGTGCAGAAGTCGATGCGCGAGCTCGCGGGGGCCTGGGTGTGCGACGCGTCCAACGTCACCTGGATCGTCGACCGCCTGGAAGCGCGCGGTCTCGTCGAGCGGCACGTGCTCGCGGCGGACCGCAGGGTGAAGACCGTGGTCCTCACACCGGAAGGCGACCGAATTCGCATGCTCGTGGTCGACCAGCTGCGCACCCCTCCCGCCGCGCTGCAGCACCTCACGCAACCCGAGCTCGAAGCGATGCGCGCGCTCGTCCAGCGCGTCGCCGCCGCCTGTCCGGGAGCAGACGTCGCGTGACGACGGCGGCGCGGTCTGATCAGATCTGTCTGTTCGTGCAACTTCGTGTTGGAGTCATGCGACTCAACGGGTAGGAGGCAATCATGAACCCTCAGGTGGCTCCGCTTCTGGAGCGCGTCCTCGGACCGGACCTTCCCGTGGCGATCCGGGCGTGGGACGGGAGCCGCACCGGCCCTGCCGACGCTCCGGCGACGGTGGTCCTCAAATCGCCGGTCGCGCTCCGCCGATTGCTGGGTGCGCCGAACGATCTCGGGTTCGGCCGCGCCTACGTCGCCGGCGACCTCGACGTCGAAGGCGACCTCTACGCGGTGCTCGAGCTCCGCGAGCACGTGCAGCACCCGCACGTGGGGCCGAAGGAGATACGCGAGGCGGTGCAGATCCTGGGCAAGGACACCTGGAGCAAGCCCGAGCTCCCGCCGCAAGAGGTGCGCCTCAGCGGCCGTCGCCATTCGAAGTCGCGTGACGCGGCCGCGATCTCGTACCACTACGACGTCTCCAACGCGTTCTACCGGATGGTGCTCGGCCCGACGATGACGTACTCGTGCGGGGTCTGGCCCGAGCCCGACACCACCCTCGACGAGGCGCAGTTCGCGAAGTACGAGCTCATCTCGCGCAAGCTCGGCCTGCAGGAGGGCATGCGCCTCCTCGATGTCGGCTGCGGCTGGGGCGGGATGCTGCTCCACGCGGCGAGGGAGCACGGCGTCAGCGGCGTCGGGGTCACGATCTCCACCCAGCAAGCTGACCTCGCGGCGAAGCGGGTCGCCGAAGCCGGACTCACCGACAAGATCAAGATCCGCGTGCAGGACTACCGCGACATCGACGACGGGCCGTTCGACGCCATCAGCTCCATCGGCATGTTCGAGCATGTTGGCGAGGCCAAGCTCGGCGGCTATTTCACCCGCATGAAGGAGCTCCTGGCCCCAGGCGGCCGGTTCCTCAATCACGGCATCAGCCAGGCGCCCCGGGGCAGGCGCCCGCTCGTCGGCCGGGCCGGGTTCGTGGGCCGCTACGTGTTCCCCGACGGCGAGCTGCTCGAGGTGGGCACCGTCGTCACCGCCATGCAGGAGAACGGGTTCGAGGTGCGCAACGTCGAGAACCTGCGCGAGCACTATGCGCGCACCCTCCGGGCGTGGGTGGACAACCTCGAGGACAACTGGGACGACGCCGTGGCCGAGGTCGGCGAGGGCCGCGCCCGGGTGTGGCGCCTCTACATGGCCGGCTCGGCCGTCGGCTTCGAGGCCGGCGTGATCCAGATCCACCAGACCCTCGCGGTGCACCACGCGCCCGGGTCGAGCGGCCTGCCGGCGCGCCCCGACTGGGACACCACGCCGCTCGTGGGTTGATCCGTGCACGCCACGGCCTCCTCGTCCGTCAGGATGGGGCAGTGCCGCGGCGTTCCGCGGCCCCATCGGCGACAGGAGACCCCGTGAGCACGAAGCCAGGTGGCGCAGGCAAGCCCGACGCGGACAGGCCGGAACCCGAGGTCGAGGGCGACCCCGAGCACCCGCACCCGGAGCTCGACGAGTTCGGCCACAAGATCACCGACGAGTGGGTCGACGACGAAGGTCGCGATGTCGTGTCGGGCGACTGGGAGCTCGAAGAGGACCAGAAGCGCGCGGGCGACATCCCCGACGACGAGCGCTGATCCGCCGCATGACGAGCACTGCAACCGATGGGAACGGGCGCGAGCGCGGTGCCGCGCTGCACGCGACGGTCGAGGAGCTCTGGGCCGTCGACGTGATGGAGCCCCTCAGCGAGTTCCTGCGGATCCCCGACCTCTCACCCGCGTTCGATGCCGAGTGGGAAGCGCACGGTCACATTGCGGCCGCGGTCGACCTGATCACCGATTGGTGCCGCGCCCGGCCGATTCTCGGGTTGACGGTCCGCGTCCTGGAGATCGAGGGGCGTACGCCGGTGGTGGTGTGCGAGATCCCGGCCACGCCCGGCGCCGAGGACGCGGGCACGGTCCTGCTCTACGGGCACCTCGACAAGCAACCCGAGATGACCGGCTGGCGCGACGGGCTGTCGGCATGGGCCCCGGTCCTCGACGGGGAGCGGCTCTACGGCCGCGGCGGGGCCGACGACGGCTACTCCGTGTTCGCCGCGCTCACCGCGATCACCGCCGTGCGCGAGCACGGCGGCGCGCACGCGCGGTGCGTCGTCCTCATCGAGGCGTCGGAGGAGAGCGGGAGCCCCGATCTGCCCGCGCACCTGGCCGAGATCGACGACGTGCTGGGGACCCCGAGCCTGGTGGTCTGCCTCGACTCGGGCGCCGCCTCCTACGACCGCCTCTGGGTCACCACCTCGCTGCGCGGTCTGGTCTCCGGCCGGTTGCGGGTGCAGGTCCTGACCGAAGGCGTGCACTCGGGCGCCGCCGGCGGCGTCGTGCCGTCCGCGTTCGCGATCGTGCGCGAGCTCCTCGACCGGGTGCAGGACCCGCGCACCGGTGACGTGCTGGTCCCGGAGATGCACGTCGACATCCCGCCGGCCCGGGTCGCCGAGGCCCGGACCACGGGTGCCGAGCTCGGGGCTGACGTGGCGTCGGGCTTCCCGTTCGCCGGATCCACACGGCCGCTCACCGACGACCCGGCCGAGCAGCTGCTCGCCACCACCTGGCGCCCGGCGCTCGAGGTCATCGGGCTCGACGGCCTGCCCGCCACGGCCGACGCGGGCAACGTCGCGCGCCCCGAGCTCACGGTCTCGCTGTCGTTCCGCATCCCGCCGCGCTGCGATCCGGCCGCGGCGGGCGACGCGCTCCGAAAGGTGTTGGAGGCAGACCCGCCGTGGGACGCGTCGGTGTCCTTCGAGCTCGAACCGCTCGCCGCGGGCTGGGACGCCCCGCCCGAGGCCCCGTGGCTCACCCGGGCCCTCGACGCGGGTTCCGTCGCCGGCTTCGGGCTGGACGCCCGCCACTTCGGCGAGGGCGGGTCGATCCCGTTCATGGCCATGCTCGGTGAGCAGTTCCCCGACGCGCAGTTCGTGGTCACCGGCGTGCTCGGCCCGGCGTCCAATGCGCACGGCCCCAACGAGTTCCTCGACCTGCCCACCGCGCGCGGCGTCACCACCGCCGTCGCCGTCGTCCTCGAGGCCCACGCCTCCCGCTGACCGCCGCCGGTCAGGCGGGTGGGAACGGGGGGAGCTTCTCGCGGAACGCGACGGGCAGCAGCTCGATCAGCTGGCCGTCCGGGTCCCGCACCATGATCGCGAGCTCGATGTCGGTCTCCTCGATCACCGTGCCGCCGAACTCCCGGACCTTGGCGCACGCGGCGGGGATGTCCTCGACGCTGACCGAGAGATGCGTGAGGCCCGGCATGTTCATCGTCCGCTCGACGAACGGCTCGGGCTCCGCGAAGCGCAGCAGCTCGAGCACGAACGCGCCCAGCCGCAGGTAGACCGCGTGCAGTCCGGGCTTGGGCAGCTGCAGCAGCTTGTCCGACATCTCGTCGGGCGGGTACAGCTCGTACCAGTACTCGAAACCCAGCGCGCCTTCGTAGAAGCGGCGGGAGCGCTCCACGTCGGTGACACCCACGCCGACGTGGTTGAGGACCTCCGGTGACGTCATGTCCCGGACCTTAGCGAGAGACCAAGGGCCTTCATAGAGCCCTCGTCGGGGGCGTCCTGAAGCCCTCGAGCGCTCGGGGTCAGTCCTCGAGGGTGAGGATCTCGTGGCCGTCGTCGGTGACGAGGATGGTGTGCTCGAACTGGGCGGTGAGCTTGCGGTCCTTGGTCACCGCGGTCCAGCCGTCGGGCCACTGGTCGAAGTCGTAGTCACCGAGGGTCAGCATCGGTTCGATGGTGAACGTCATCCCGGGCAGCATCACCGTGTCGGCGCGCGGGTCGTCGTAGTGCGGCACGACCAACCCGGAATGGAACCGGGTACCGATGCCGTGGCCGGTGAAGGAGCGCACGACGCCGAACCCGGCGGCTTCCGCGTAGCGCTGGATCGCGTAGCCGATGACGTTGATCCTCCGGCCCGGCTTCACCACCTTGATGCCCCGCATCATCGCGGCCTTCGTGGTCTCGACCAGGCGGCGCGCCTCGGGCGAGACGTCGCCCACGAGGAAGGTGGCGTTGCAGTCGCCGTGGACGCCTCCGATGTAGACGGTGACGTCGACGTTCACGATGTCGCCGTCGCGGAGGACCGAGCTGTCGGGGATGCCGTGGCAGATGACCTCGTTGACCGAGGTGCACACCGACTTCGGGAACCCGCGGTAGTTCAGCGGGCTGGGGTACGCGCCGTGGTCGACGATGTACTCGTGGGTGATGCGGTCGATGGAGTCGGTCGTGACCCCGGGGGCGACGGCTTCACCGCTGATCCGCAGGGTCGCCGCGGCGAGCTTGCAGGCCGCCCGCATCGCCTCGATCTGGGCGGGCGTCTTGACCTCGGTCTCGCCCCGGGCCGGCGGCCGGCCGTCGGCGTAGTCGGGGCGTTCGATCCCGGCGGGGACCGCGAGGCGCGGCGAGATGCTTCCGGGCCGGACCGATCCGTATTCGAGCGACTTGCCGGGTCGCACCCGGCGGGTCTTCGTGCGCATGCACCCCAGTGTACGGAGGACACACGGGGTATCGGCACCGGCGACCGCGTACGACACGGGGTCCGGGACGCGTGCGATGCTCGGGCCATGTCCGACCTCCGGCAACGCTGCATCTATCTCGCCCGGGCCCGCTTCGTGCTCGGTCTCGGCCTGTTCGCCTTCCCGGGCCTCCTGGGCCGCGTCTGGGTCGGGCGCGGAGCCAACGCACCCGCGGCCAAGCACCAGATGCGCGCCGCCGCCGTCCGGGAGATGGCGCTGGCGGCCGGTGCGTCCATCGCGCTGGGCGAGCGCGAGCACGGCGCCGACTGGCTCTCGATGCTCGCGGTGGTCGACGCCGGCGACGCGGTCAACGGCGTGATCAGCCGGCGTCTCCCGAAGCGGCTCAAGCTCGTGTCCCTCGTCGCCGCCGCGTCGGCCACCGGGCACATGCTCCTCGCCCGACAGGTCGCCGACACGACCGGCGCCCGCAATGCGGCCAGCGCGCCGATGCCCACCGACGGCTGACCCTTCAACGACCGACCACCCCTGACCCGGAGGCCCCACGATGCCCGAGACCGACGACCGGCGTGACGAGATCCTCCAGCTGGGGGCCGCGACGCTCGGCGAGACCGGCGGCCGCGCCATGCAGGCCCGCATGCGCGCGGCGTGGCCCGGGGCGACGGTCGCGGGTCCGGTGTTCACGGTCAGATGCTCGCCCGCCGACAACCTGGCCATCCACGTCGCCGCGGCCACCGCCCCGTCGGGGTCGGTGTTGGTGGTGCAGATCGACGGCGAGCCCGAGCGTGGCTACTGGGGCGAGGTGCTGACCACCGCGGCCGAGTCGCGCGGCGTTCTCGGCCTCGTCATCGACGGGGGAGTGCGCGACTCCGCCGCGCTCGAGGCCCACGGTTTCCCGGTGTTCTCGACCATGCTGGCACTGCGTGGCGCCGACAAGAACCAGGTCGGCAGCGTCAACGAGGCGATCACCGTCGGCGACGTGACGGTCGAGCCCGGCGACTGGGTCGTGGGTGACGGCGACGGCGTCGTGGTCATCCCCGGCGGCTCGCTCGACGCGGTGCTCGCCGAGGGCAGGGCCCGCGCCGACAAAGAAGAGGCCTGGTTCACCAAGCTGCGCGCGGGCACCACCACGGTCGAGCTGCTCGACCTCGACGTCAGCCCGATCCGCCGGGGCTGAGTCGGGCCGCTCCCTCGGCGAGCCTGCCGGTCTGGTCGATCAGCCGCACCCGATGTGACGCGTCCTTCTCGATCACGACGTCGGCCGCGGCGCGGGTTGGCTGGATGTGCTGCGCGAGGTTGACCACGTTGATGTGCTGCCATGCCCCGGTGGCGAGGCCGTCGGCGTCGGCGCCGGAGAGATCGGACCACGCGTGGAAGAACGAGTCCGGGTCGTCGCGGGCCTCGAGCAGAAGCTTGCGGAACCGGGCCAGGTACCAGCTGAAGACCGCGTCGGGCGGGGCGTCGACGTAGACCCCGAGGTCCGCGAGCGTCGAGCCGTCGACGAGCGGAGCGAGCGCGTGCAGACCTTCGACGACGAGCAGATCGGCGGCCGGCAGCTCGGTGGAGGCGCCGGGGACGATGTCGTAGCGCTCGTGTGAATAGACCGGGACCCGGAGCCCGCGTTCGCCGGCACGCACCGCGGCCATGAACCGCAGGATCCCGTCGGCGTCGTACGACTCGGGGAAGCCCTTGCGAAGACTCAACCCCGCCGCGTCGAGCTCCGTGTTCCTGAGCAGAAACGAGTCGAGGCTGACGATGGCGACCTCCGGTCGCCCGGGCCCCGCGGCCGCGAACTCGCCGAGGACGCGGGCCACGGTCGACTTCCCGACCGCGACGCCTCCGCCGACCGCGACGACGTACGGCGCGGGCCGCGAACCACGCGACGTCGCACACGTGTTCAGCGCGCGGGCGAGTGGCGCGAGCGCCGCCAAGAAAGCGCGCTCGTCGGCTTCCACCGCCGAGGGTCCCGAGTCCGGGGGACTGCCGCTCACAACCCCGCTACCAGTCGGCCGACGGCCGGTCGCCGGCGGCGGCCTCGTCGTCTTCGTCGGGGACGACGACGTCCCAACGGTCGACGCAATCCTCGCAGCGGTAGGCGACGATGTCGCCCGGCCGGAACGGGATCTCGTCGTCGCGGTGGGTGAGGAGGTGGCACTTCCCTCCGCAGTCGACGCACACGATGTTCTCCGGGACGTCGACCATCGGCCCACGGTACCGGGGATAGCGTGCCGGCATGTCACCGATCGCCGCGTCCGACGAGGGTCGTCACCCCAGCGGACCGGAGGCCCTCTGGGGCGAGTCGTGGTACTTCGACTTCGCCGCGTCCGACGGCTCCTACGGTGGCTACGTCCGCCTCGGGCTGTACCCGAACCGCGGCGTGGCCTGGTTCTGGCTCGCGCTCGTGCATCCCGACCGGCCGCTCGTGTTCATCCGCGATCACGCGGTACCCGTCCCGAACGGCGAAGCACTCGTGCTCGACGGGGGCGCCTACCGCGCCGAGATCCGGGCCGACCAGCCCCTCGAGCGGTGGAGCGTGGTCGTCCGGGGCGCGGCGCGATCGCGTGACGACCCGGCGGGAGCGTTCCACGACGCGCCGACCGCGTGGACCGACGTCGACGTGCGGCTCGAGTGGGTGGCCGCTGCACCCGTGTTCGAGTACGCGCTCACGACGCGGTACGAGCAGACGAGCCACGTCACCGGCAGCTTCACGGTCGATGGCCGCACCACCGCGGTCGACGCGCCCGGGCAGCGCGACCACTCGTGGGGCGTGCGGGATTGGTGGGACAACCCGTGGTGCTGGTCGGCGGGCACCTTCGCCGACGGCCGCGCGTTCCACCTCCTCAACACGGTCTTTCCGGGCGGCGGGAGCTACACCACCGGATACACCGTCGCCGCGGTGCGCGGCGCCGAGGGCTGGACCGAGGTGACCGCCGGCGCGGTCGACGCCGTCCTCGACCCCGAGCTCCTCCCGACCACCGTCGGGCTCATGGTGGGGGACCTTGCCGTCACCGCCGCGCCCATCGCGCACGCACCCCTGCTGCTCGTGTCCGACGACGGCCGCGAGTCGCGCTTCGCGCGCACGCTCATGCACTACGTCGACGCCGACGGCATCGAGGGCACCGGTTGGCTCGAGAGCAACTGGCCGCCGGGGACCGCGCCCGAAACCGCACCCACGGCCTCGCCCGCCGAGACATGACGGCCGCGGATCCCAAGCGAACCGGGCTCGACGACGCGCTGGCGCGGTGGCGGGCTGCGGGCGACGACCTTCAGCGCGCGCTCGAGGCCGCGGTCGCAGCGGGGGCGTCGCTCGCCGGGGTCGATCTCAACGGCGCGCTGCTCCGCGGGGCACGGCTCGGCGGTGCGCAACTTGCCGGTGCCGTGCTCGACGGCGCGTTTCTCGAGGGCGCCGACCTCCAAAGGGCCGACCTTCGCGGCGCGCAGCTCCACGCGGCCTTCCTGTGGGGAGCCCAGCTGGGCGACGCCGACCTCACCGACGCCGTGCTCCACGGCGCAAACTTGCATGGCGTCGACGCGACCGGCGCGTGCCTGCGCAACGCGGATCTCACCGAGGTCATGGCGTTCAAGGCCGACTTCACCGGTGCCGATCTCACCGGTGTCCGCCACGACTCGCTCACCCACTGGCCCGCGGGTTTCGCGGCCCCGACGCAGGAGACCCCATGACCGAAGGGATCGGTTGGCTCCGCGGCGTCATCTTCGACGCCGAGGACCCCGAGAAGCTCGCCGCCTTCTGGCAGGCCGTGCTCGGCGTCGGCGTGGCCAAGCGGGTGCCTGGATGGATCGCGTTGGAGCCCGGCCGCACCGGCGTGCTGCTGGCGTTCCAGCCCGTCGACGAGGAACGGCCGAAGACGATCAAGGTGCGGCTCGACATCGTCGTCGAGGAGCTCGAGCACACCACCGAGCAGGTCGTGGCCCTCGGCGCCACCCTCGTCGACGTCGTGCACTTCAAGCCCGGGGAGGAGCACCGGGTGTTCACCGACCCGGAAGGCAACCAGTTCAACCTCGTGCTGCCCGAGCCGGAGGCGGAGCCCGTGTCATGAGCGCGGTGTCGCCGCCCGAGTACCTCGTGATCGCGACGCGGGGCATCCTCGGCGCGCTCACGGCCGGTGGGACCACGCCGACCGAGCTGCAGCTCGACATCCTCGACACGCTCAACCGATCCGTGTTCGGCATCGAGGTCGACGTCGGCGGCCTCACGCCTCTCGGACCGACGGAGCTCGCGGCGATGCTGCCTGATCACCGGGTCCGGCGGGTCGTGATCCAATCGATGGTCGCGCTCGAGCTGATGCGGCACCCGCTCCCCGGTCCCGTCGCGAGCGCCACCAAGCTCTACGCACGCGCGCTGGGCATCGACGAGCCGATGGTCACCACGGCGCGCCGCTACGCACACCACCAAGTGGGGCTGATGTACGCCGACATCATCCGCAACGACTGGTACACCGAGGAGACCCGCCACGAGATCCTGCACGGCAAGATGCGGGAGCTGCTGCGCTCCAAGGTCGCCTACACGGGCATCGTCGAAGACCGCGCGATCGCGGCCAAGTGGCAGGGGCTCGGCGACTGCCCTCCCGGCAGCTGGGGCCGCGCCGTCTTCGACTACTACCGCGCGCACCAGTTCCCGTTTCCGGGCGAGAAGCGCGGGATCTACGAGATCGGAGCCCATCACGACTTCGTGCACGTGCTCACCGGCTATCCGCCCGACCCGGAGGGGGAGATCGACGTGTTCACCTTCATCGCGACCACGATGAAGGACCCGCGGGGCTTCACGCTCCTCGTCGTCACCCTCGGTCTCTTCCAGAACGCGAGCATCAAGCACGTAGCCGGCAAGAAGGTGCAGATCGCGCGCGCCGACACGCTCTCCGATCCCGGCGCGGTGGGCCGATTCGTCGATGCCCTCGAGCGCGGCATGTCGTGCAACGTCGACGTGATGGACGGCATCGACCACTTCGCGCTCGCCCCCGAGAACCTCGACGAGCTGCGGAAGCGGTTCGCCATCCCGCCGATCGCGTCGCCGCGGACCTAGCTCCCGGCGCGGCCGTTCGTACGGGCGATCATCGGCAACGTCACGCCGACCGCGGTGGCGACGGCCACGAACAACATGGTCGGACGCAGCGCGTGCACGAAGGCGGTCTCGCTGGACGAGCCCGCGGCGACGGTGTGGGAGGCGGCGCCGAACACCGCCCCGGTGACCGCGAGGCCGAAGAGGCTTCCGAGCTGGCGCACCGCCGAGATCGCGCCCGACGCGACACCGGCCTTGTCGGTGCTGCACGCGTCCATGGCCGCGACGTTCGACACGTTGAACGCCAGGCCCTGGCCGAGCCCCGACAGCACGAGCCCCGTGAGCACGAGCGCCAGACCGTCGTCGGCACCCAACGCCGCGAAGCACGCGAACGACACTGCCAGCAACGCCATGCCCACGGCCATGAGTCGGACCGCGCTCCCGATCGCGAGCAGCCGGCCGATGAGCCGGGCCGTCAACGCGAGCGGGATCGTGAACGCGAGGAGGATGACGCCGCTGGCGGCGGAGCTGCGGTGCTGGACCTCCTGGAGGTAGAGCGCCAAGTAGAACATCGCGGCCGCGAAGCCGAAGTTGGCGAACCACCCCACCGCCGCGGCGGCCGCGAACGCGCGGCTCCGAAACACGCGGAGGTCGACGAGCGGTGCGGCCCCGCGGCGCTCGACGGCGACGAAGGTCACGAGGAGCGCGGCGCCAACGACGAGCCCGGTCACGACGTCGGGCCGACCCCAACCGGCACCGGGCCCCTCGAGCAGCCCGTACACGAGCAGCACCAATCCGCCGGTGACGGTGACGAGTCCGGCGACGTCGAGCCGGCCCGACACCGTCGCGTCCCGACTCTCGCGCACACCTCGGACCGTCAGGAACGCGGCCACCAGGGTGAGCGGGAGGCTGAGGACGAAGAACCCGCGCCACGACCACACGTCGGCCACGACTCCGGCTACCAACGGCCCCACCGCCGAACCCACCGCGCCGGTGGCGCTCCAGATGCCGATCGCCGCCGCGCGCGCGCCGTCGGGGAACGCGTCGCTGACGATCGACAACGACGTCGCGGTCACCAGCGCGGCGCCGAGGCCCTGCAGGGTCCGTCCCGCGATCAGCATCCCGGTCGACGTCGAGAGCGCGCCGACGACCGACGCGCAGGCGAAGAGCCCGAGTCCGACGAGCGCAACCCGCTTCCGTCCGAAGATGTCGCCGAGCCGGCCGGCCGCGAGCAGGCAGGCGGCGAGGCTGAGCATGTACGAGTTGGCGATCCACAGAAGCGTCGACTGGCTCCCTCCGAGATCGGCCCGGACGTGGGGGAGCAGGACGTTGAGACCGAAGAAGTCGACCGTCAGGGCGACGTTGGCCAGCGACATCGCGACCAGCGCCGCTCGGGGGGATCGGCGGGTCGGATCGCCCGCGGGCGGGGAGGTGGCGGCCTCGGTGTCCATGCTGGTGCATCGTCGCCCATCAGCGGCGGGTACAGGCGGAAGCTCGGGCGGTCGATAGCTCCGGGATGCAGACCCCGGTCATTTCCGAGTGGATTCGTCAACTTTGGGTTGTAGGCTCGGTCCATGCCTGAAGTCGCAGCACCCACCGCCGTCGAAGGCGTCAAAGAGGAGAGCCGGCACCTGCGCGGCACCCTCTTCGACGAGCTCGCGGAACCGGGCACGCCGTTCACCACCCCGGCCACCCAGCTGCTCAAGTTCCACGGGATCTACCAGCAGGACGACCGCGACGCCCGCCGCGAGCTGGCCAAGAAGAAGGAGCAGCTCGCCTACTCCTGCATGGTCCGGACCAGCGTCCCCGGCGGAAGCCTCTCCGCCGACGAGTATCTCGCCCTCGACCGCGCCGCGGGCGCCCTCGGCGACGGCACGCTCCGCATCACCACCCGCCAGGGCATCCAGTTCCACTTCATCGCCAAGACGAAGCTGCACGACCTGGTCCACGACCTCAACGAGTCGCTGATCACCACCCTCGGGGCCTGCGGCGACGTCGTCCGCAACGTCACGTGCTGCCCGGCCCCGATCGCCGACCGTCGCCAGCAGCACCTCCTCGAGACCGCCCGCGCGATCGCGCAGCGCTTCCGGCCCCAGACCAACGCCTACTTCGAGCTCTGGGTCGACGGCGAGAAGGCCGTCACCGCCGAGCTCCCGTTCCCTTCCGACCCGGCGGAAGAGCCGCTCTACGGCGACACGTACCTGCCGCGGAAGTTCAAGATCGGCATCGCCTGGCCCGGCGACAACTGCATCGACGTCTACACGCAGGACATCGGCGTGATCCCGGTGAACGACACCGAGGGCAACCCCGGTTACACGCTCGTCGTGGGTGGCGGGCTCGGCATGGGCCACGCGGACCCGGGCACGTACCCGCGGCTCGCCACGCCGCTCGGCTGGGTGCCGGTCGACGAGCTCGGCGAGGTCGCCGAAGCCATCGTCGCCGTGCAGCGCGACTTCGGTGACCGCACCGACCGCCGGTTCGCCCGCCTGAAGTACACGATCGACCGCAAGGGCGAGGCCTGGTTCCGCGCCGCGGTCGAGGGCAAGCTCGGCCGCGAGATCGCGCCGGCCATCGAGGTCCCGCCGTGGCTCGGCACCGACGACCACCTCGGCTGGCACGCCCAGCCCGACGGGCGCTGGTTCCTCGGCGTGCACGTCGACAGCGGGCGCGTCCGCGACGTCGAGCACGGCGGCCGTCTCCGCAGCGCGCTCCGCACGATCGTCTACCGCTACGAGACCGGAGTGCAGCTCACCGCGCTCCAGGACGTCCTGCTCACCGACGTGCGGTCCGAGGACCGCGCCGCGATCGAGACCATCCTGCGCGAGCACGAGGTCACGCTCTCCGACGACCTCGCGCCGCTGCGGCGCCACGCCCTCGCCTGCCCGGCCCTGCCCACGTGCGGCCAGGCGCTGGGCGAAGCCGAGCGGGTGCTGCCCACCGTGCTCGCCGGGCTCGACGCCGAGCTCGAGGCGGCGGGCCTCGGCGGCCAGTCGCTCCACGTGCGGATGACGGGCTGCCCCAACGGCTGCGCGCGTCCGTACACGGCCGAGCTGGGCATCGTCGGCCGCACCAAGACCCGCTACGACATCTGGGTCGGTGGCGCGGTCGACGGGAGCCGTCTCGCCGAGGTGCTCGTCACCGACGTGCCGCTCACCGAGGTGCCGAGCGTGCTGCGCCCGCTGCTCGACCGGTGGAAGCTCGAGCACCTCGACGCCGAGACCTTCGGCGACTGGTCGGTACGCGTCGGCGTCCCGGTGCTCGCGAGCGAGGTCCGCCGCCCTGCCCGCACCCGCGGGACCCGGGCCGCGAAGCCCGACGCGGACGCGGACGACCTCGCCTCGTAGCCTGACGGCACAGCCTGCGGAAGGCGTCCGCGCGGAATCGAAGTGGGCCGTCCGATGTTGGTGGCGGCGTCGTAGATTGACACCACCCACACTTCGCATCTGGAGGCACACCATGGCCGACGAGAAGCTCGACCTCACCGACGAGGAGTGGCGCGCCCGGCTCACGCCCGAGCAGTACGCCGTGCTGCGTCAGGCCGGCACGGAGCGCCCGTTCACCGGGGAGTACGTCCACGAGCACACGCCCGGCGTCTACACCTGCGCCGCGTGCGGCGCCAAGCTCTTCGACGCGGACACCAAGTTCGATTCGGGCACCGGCTGGCCCAGCTTCACCGAGCCGTTGGTCGCCGAGGCAGTCGAGCTCATCAGCGACACGTCGCACGGCATGGTCCGCACCGAGGTCCGCTGCCGCAACTGCCACTCGCACCTCGGCCACGTGTTCCCCGACGGCCCCGGCCCGACCGGCGAGCGCTACTGCATGAACTCGATCTCCCTGAAGCTGGAGCCCGAGCCCAAGTCCTGACGCTGCGGTTACTCGGGGATGACGAAGCGGGGCTTGGCGAACAGCTCCCGCACGAGGGGCTCGAAGTGCGCGAGCGGCTCGGTGTCGTAGTCCGGGTCGAACGCAGTTTGGTCCCAGTCGTCCGCGAACTGCTCGGCGAGCGCGAAGAAGTCCTCGTCGCGGTGCTGCTCGCGCAGGTCGGGGTCCCCGCCGAAGTGGCCGTAGTAGTGCCGGCCTTGGAAGTCCTGGTGCACGCGGATCATGGCGGAGACCTCGTCCCGCACGTAGGGCCGCAGGATGGATGCCGCGATCTCGGGGTGGTTGGGGACCGAGATCGCCTTGCCGATGTCGTGGCAGAGCGACGCGACGACGACCTCGTCGTCGGCCCCGGCGCGCTCGGCGCGCGTCGCCGTCTGCAGGGAGTGCGTGAGCTGGTCGACGGCGAAACCGTCGGTGATCTCCTCGAGTGAGCGCAGGAGACCGAGGACGCGCTCCGCGACGCGGTCCTGGTGGGTCATCGTCTCGCTGCCGATGACGGCCCACTGCTCGGCGGTCGACTCGTCCATGCGGGTGAAGGTTGAGGCCATGGCGCATTCTCTCAGCCCCGCGCCCCCCGGTCGAGCCACCCGGCGACCCTCGAGGCCGGATCAGAGCCGGTCGAGGCCCCGGCGGAGGAAGCCGAGGGCGATGGCCCCGGGATCCGGCGCGTCGAGCAGGTCGGCGTAGCCGAGGGACGCTCCCGCGAACGCGCTCTCGTTCCAGAAGGTGTCGTCGTCGGGCCCGTTCCAGGGGGTCACGTAGAGATAGGGCTCGGGGTGCTGGGTGTCGCCCGGCGACGCTCCGAACGTGCCCCGATGGTTCTCGCGGCCGGCGTCGAACGCGAGGTCGAAGTGCTCGGGCCAGAGCTGCATCGTCGACGGTGCCTCATCGTCGCTCAGGTGGGTGCGCAGCGACTCGAGGACTGCGCCGGACCAGCCGTACCAGTGCTCGATGAACTCCGCACTCCGCGTGTCGATGTTGAGCAGGGCGTCCGGATCCGGATGCGTGCTGGGAGGGTACGGGAAGGCGTCGGGAAGCTCGGGCTCGATCCCCGCGAGCGCAGCCGCGGCGCGCAGGGTCGCGAGGATTCCCCACTTCACGCGGCCGTCGCGGACGCTGACGAGGTTGACGCCCTCGACGCGCAGTTGGCGCTCCGATCCGTCGGCGTCGGTGAAGGTGGGGGTGCCGAATCCGTTGGGCGCGGGGACGAGGCCGATGTGCCCGTCGGCCCGGAAGCGCGCCGCCCCGAGGACGTG